>CP076354.1:2040000-2371342 GCA_018798825.1 Ochrobactrum sp. BTU1
CATTCGCACGCGGCCTTTCGAGCTGGTCAGTATGACGTTGGCCGTAGACCATCCGACAAGCCGAAAATACCCTGCATTTGATGCTATGGCTATCTTCTCGGAAGGCCCGGCAGCGGCGCTACCAGCCGATACCGGGCAGATATATGGAGCTAAGGTTGAAAGCGAAGTCAGCCTACGCGTAGAGGATTTCCCATTAAACAGCGTTGCATTTGATGCATCGAACGACTTGACCGTAGATGAAGTCGAAAAAGTCGTACGCGACACAGGCGTTCTGTTGACTGATGGCGATGTTCAGGTTGCCTCACTGCATTATGTGGATCCGGCCCGCTTTGGTGGCACGGATTCTTCTTTTGCACTGAGCCCTGCTCTTGGCGTGAAGATCACTCAGGAAAATGTGAGCGTTGCACAACGTGCCGACGACGAAGAAACCGGCAGCGGCTTTTCCGAAGAACTGATTCCTTTCCATCAGACGATGGAAATCGACCAGGCATTGGAAAGCGCTGGCTATTCAGGTGAAGACGCCACCAACATGGCGAGCGCACTTACAAAACTGCTCAATTCGCCTCGCCTAAAAGAAGGCAGTGTTCTGCGAATTGGAACAGAAACGCGAGATGATGAAGATCGTATCGTCCGCGCCAGTGTTTATCATCGCACCACGCATCTTGTGACCATCGCATTAAATGATCGACAGCAATATGTGCCGTCGGATCAACCGGAAGAAACACCGCTTCTTGCATCCGCTTTTGACGGCGATGCACCGCCAGCTGCGATTCGCGGCAATCTGCCGAGTGTTTATGACGGCATAAGTCGTGCAGCGCTCGCTTATGGCATGACCGAAACCATGCGTGAGCAGCTGGTAAAAATGCTGGCAACCGATGTCGATCTGCAAGCGCGTCTTTCACAGAGCGATAAAATCGACGCCTTCTTCTCGTTGCCAGACGATCCAGAGAAGCCAGATGGTGAGTCGCAGCTTCTTTATGTGTCTGCAAACTTCAGCGGGACAACGCGCAAGTTCTATAGGTATCAGGCTCCGGACGGCGCTGTTGATTACTTTAATGAAGACGGTAAGAGCGCAAAGCAGTTCCTGCTTCGCAATCCAGTTCCTAATGGCGTGTTCCGTTCTCCTTTCGGCATGCGGCGCCATCCGATTCTCGGTTATAGCCGTATGCATACGGGCGTCGATTGGGCAGCACCGCGTGGAACCCCCATTATTGCGTCAGGTAATGGCGTTGTTGAGAAGGCCGGATGGACAAACGGCTACGGCAATCAGACTTTGATTCGTCATGCCAATGGCTATGTCAGCAGCTACAGCCACCAGAATGCCATCGCCCGCGGCGTGAGCGCAGGTCAGCGTGTTCGTCAGGGCCAGGTTATCGGTTTTGTCGGATCGACCGGACTGTCGACCGGTCCCCACCTTCACTATGAGCTGATCGTCAACGGAACCAAGGTTGACCCGCTTCGTATCCGCCTGCCCGATAATAAAGCCCTGCAAGGCAAAGAACTTGAAGCTTTCAAGCAGGAACGCGATCGCATTGATACGCTGCTGAATAATGATGATGCAGATACAAAGGTTGCATCGAGCGGATCGACGAAGAGCTAAGGCACTTCCTTCGTCTACAAATTGACCTACTTTTCGCAAATCAACGGAAAAGCGCGACGCAATTTGAAACTGCGCCGCGCTTTTTGTATCAGCAGTTTTGCGTGTTCGAAAAGTTATTCCGTGAACTCGACCGTTACGCCCGCTTTCACCAGCTTTGCCAGCTCTTCCGCATCCCAATTGGTCAGGCGCACACAGCCATGGCTGGAGGTCTTACCAATCCGCGAAGGCTCGGGCGTTCCGTGAATACCATAAGTTGGCTTTGACAGTGCGATCCAAACCGTACCAACTGGACCGTTTGGACCAGGTGGAATGGTCAGCACTTTATCATTGCTGCCCTGCTTAAAGTTGATCTTCGGATTGTAGGTATAGTTCGGATTGATCGCGATACGCTGAACCTGAACAATACCAGATGGCGAAGGCGTATCGGATGAACCGATCGTCGATGGATAGGCAACGACAAGCTTGCCGGTTTCATCATAGCCACGAACCTGCTTGCGGCCCTTATCGGCAATGATGCGTGCAACTTTGGAGCGGACAGGCTTGCCAAGATTAGGCACCTTCACAACCGAGCCCGGCTGATTGAAGTTCACACCCGGATTGATCTCTTTGAGATAGGCTTCATCGATGTGAAACTTCTCACCGAGCATTTCGGTCACAGACGTATAGGCCATGGCGGGAAGCTGCGCTTTATGCGCGTAATCATCTGGAATCGAAGCCACATATTGGCGGCCGACATCTTCGTTCGTAATCGTATATTCGGTGAAAGCAGCACCGCCGGTTGCTTCAAGCTCGGCATTGATCCCGGCTTCATCGGTTGGATTGAGGAACTTGCCCGTCATCTCACCATAAGCTGCAGCGGCCTTGTCCACATTGCTGCCCGAACGACCATCAATCACACCCGGAGATGCACCTGCCCGATCAAGCAACACCTGATAGGCTGCAATTTTTTGCTTTGCGCCCTGCCCTTTCGGCATTTCGATAGCTGGCGTCATATCGTCCGTATTTGGCACGGCATGAGGCTGCGTCGACGGCTGCTCATAACCGGGATCGCGATTGATGCTGGCAGTCGGTGATTCTGTATCGGGATATTCGGTGCCTGCCGGAGGTAGCTCCGAACGCTGCACCTGTCCGTCACGGTTATTGTCGTAGCCCGGAGCCGAAGGAGCATCCGGATAATAGTTTGGGTCTTCTGGCACATTGCCGAAACCATCATAAGGGGCGCCGCCGCCCACTGGTCCGTCAGACCAGCCGCCATCCTGCTGACCGCCACTCGCATAGCGACCGGAATCGCGAGGGTCTTCAACATGCAGGACGCGTCCACGACGATCGACTGTTATCTGTCGGCCATATTCATCCGTGTAAACGCGCACTCCCCGGTCGCGACCACGCTCATGGCCCCAATCGAATAGCTGTGCCAGTTGCATAGGCTGCGAAATACTGGTCGTCGCATCGCGCGTTTGCGCAAAGGCAGAACCGCCTGCTGCAAGAATGATTGCAGAACCAAACAATCCGAAGCGAAGCATGCGTAAGAGATGCGACATACAAGAAACCCTGAATTACCTTAGGATAAGGGATGCAACTATATGGTTAACAATTGATTACTCAATAACAGCAAATGCCAGATGAACTGGACATGAAGATGGCCATGAAAGTGGCCGCCTCTGGACAAAAAGAAAAAAAGCGCCGCAATCGGATGAGTGCGGCGCTTTTTACAACAGAGTTTAAGGCTTAGGCCTTTTCGTCCTCCTTCACCGGTTCCCCTTCACCCATCACACGGATAGGGCGAAAGTTAAGCCGGTCCGAGCCAGGCAAGATCTTGACGATTGAACCGTCAAGAATATCACCAAGCAGGATGCGTTCGGCCAGCGGATCCTGAACTTCCTTCTGGATGACGCGCTTCAACGGGCGCGCACCATAAGCCGGATCATAACCTTTGTTTGCCAGCCATTCGCGAGCATCGTCTTCAAGTTCCAGCGAGATCTTGCGATCATGCAGCAGAGCCTGCAGACGCTTCATCTGGATATCGACAATCGAACCCATGTCGTCGCGGCGCAGCCTGTGGAACAGGATGATTTCATCAACGCGGTTCAGGAACTCCGGACGGAACGCAGCCCGCACAACACCCATCACCTCATCACGAACGCTTTCGACATCGTCTTTCTCACCAAGATTGACGAGATATTCAGCGCCGAGGTTCGAGGTCATTATGATGACCGTATTGCGGAAATCGACAGTGCGGCCCTGACCATCGGTCAGACGACCATCATCGAGAACCTGCAACAGCACGTTGAACACATCTGGATGTGCCTTTTCGATCTCATCGAACAGGATTACCTGATATGGCCTGCGCCGCACGGATTCCGTCAGAACGCCGCCTTCCTCATAGCCGACATAGCCGGGAGGTGCGCCGATCAGTCGGCTTACAGAGTGTTTCTCCATAAATTCCGACATATCGATGCGAACCATTGCTGTGTCGTCCTGGAACAGGAACGAAGCCAGCGCCTTGGTAAGCTCGGTCTTGCCCACGCCTGTTGGTCCAAGGAAGATGAACGAGCCAATTGGCCTGTTCGGATCCTGAAGACCTGCGCGGGCACGACGAACGGCCTTGGAAACAGCCTGAACCGCTTCACCCTGACCGACGACCCGCTTTGCAAGTTCGTCTTCCATGCGCAGAAACTTTTCGCGCTCGCCTTCCAGCATCCGTTCAACCGGAATACCGGTCCAGCGGGAAACAATCTGCCCAACATGATCAGGCGTCACGGTTTCCTCAAGCAACGAGCCTTTGTTCTCATTGCTTTCAGCGTCACCAAGCTGCTTTTCGAGCTGCGGGATCGTGCCATAGGCAAGTTCCCCCGCCTTCTGGAATTCGCCACCGCGCTGTGCAATCGCCAAAGCGTTGCGGGCTTCTTCAAGCTGACGCTTCAAGTCGGCCGCAAGTCCCAGCTTCTGCTTTTCAGCCTGCCATTTCGACGTCAGCTCCGCTGATTCTTCTTCAAGATCAGTCAGTTCCTTTTCAAGGCGCTGCAGCCGATCAATTGAAGCAGTGTCGGTTTCGACCTTCAGTGCTTCACGCTCGATTTTAAGCTGCATCACGCGGCGGTCGATTTCGTCAAGCTCTTCGGGCTTCGAATCCACCTGCATACGCAGACGCGATGCGGCCTCATCGACAAGATCAATCGCCTTATCCGGCAAAAACCGGTCCGTGATGTAACGGTTAGACAAAGTCGCGGCTGCGACAAGTGCCGAGTCGGAAACCCGGACCTTGTGGTGCTGCTCGTATTTTTCCTTCAAACCGCGAAGGATCGAAATCGTGTCTTCCACCGTTGGCTCATCGACAAATACCGGCTGGAAACGACGTGCGAGGGCCGCGTCCTTCTCAACATATTTGCGATATTCCTCAAGTGTGGTCGCACCAACGCAGTGCAACTCGCCGCGAGCCAGCGCAGGCTTGAGCAGGTTCGATGCATCCATTGCGCCATCAGACTTGCCTGCACCGACAAGCGTATGCATTTCGTCGATGAACAGGATGATCTGGCCAGCGGCCGTCTGCACTTCAGAAAGCACAGCTTTCAGACGTTCTTCAAACTCACCGCGATATTTCGCACCGGCAATCAGCGCACCCATATCGAGTGCCATCAGCTGCTTGTCTTTCAGCGATTCCGGCACATCGCCATTAACAATGCGCAGAGCCAAGCCTTCGGCAATTGCGGTCTTACCAACGCCCGGCTCACCGATCAGCACCGGATTATTCTTGGTGCGGCGTGACAGAACCTGAATCGTGCGACGAATTTCTTCGTCTCGACCGATGACCGGATCAAGCTTGCCCGCACGCGCATCTTCCGTCAGATCGCGCGCATATTTCTTGAGCGCATCGTAATTGCTCTCAGCGGAAGCAGAATCGGCTGTGCGGCCTTTACGCATGTCATTGATGACCTTGTTGAGCGCGGTCGGTGTCACACCGGCAGCAGCAAGAATTTCAGACGTCTTTGCAGATTTCTCGATTGCAAGTGCCGTGAGCAGGCGCTCAACCGTGACAAAGCTGTCGCCAGCCTTGCTCGCAAGCTCTTCGGCAAGGGTGAAAACCTTTGCCAATGGCTGTGCAAGATAAAGCTGATCGTTACCGCCGGTCACTTTCGGCAGTTTTTCCAAAGCTGCCTGCAAACCTATGCGCACATCGGCGATGCGGCCACCGGCACGCTCGATCAGCGACGCGACAAGCCCCTCATCATCATCGACAAGGACTTTGAGAAGGTGTTCAGGCGTAAACTGCTGATTGCTGGAAGAAAGGGCAAATGTCTGGGCCGACTGGATGAATCCCCGAACCCGTTCGGTGTATTTCTCAATATTCATGATGTCTCCTTTTCCCTCCGACCCATTCTGGCATCGGAAGACTTCTGGTGACGGAGCCCCCGTATTCGGCTGGCTCCTTATCCAAGGAAGCATATGGGAACATCGAGCGGTTTCGGCAAGACCGGAAAGTCGGCTAAAACACAAATAAAAATGGCGCGGAAAACCGCGCCATCTTTTTGAAATCAATCATATTGCTGTTTCAGCAATTATGCATCGGAATCCACTGTTTCAGCAACTTCATCCTTCGGAACGCGGCGCGGACGACCCGGGCGGCGCGTAGCGCGGACTGGCTTCTCTTCAGGTGCAGCTTCAACCGGTGCTTCTGCTGCGGGAGCAGCTTTTTCAACAACGGGTGCTGATTCTTCTGCAACCTTTGCAGGCTTCTCAGCGCGCGCTGGCTTTTCAGCAACTGGCGCCGGAACCGGCTGTTCGTCGGCAACAGCGGCAACTGGTGCTTCTACAACTGGCTGCTCGGAGGATTCATCCGCATTGAAACGTTCGCGCTGTGGGCGGCGACCGCGACCCAGGCGACGATCACGGTTTTCGCGGCCTTCGCGTGGCTGCGAACGGTTATCCTGGCGACTGTCGGAACGATTGTCTGAACGACCCTCATTGCTTTCTTCGCCATAAACAACTTCAGCAGGCGTGCCTTCGATTACTGGCTGTGGACCAGAACCATTGACAGGCTGATGCACCGGAGCAGCAGGCACGAAGCCGCCTTCATCCTCATCACCACCATCGCTGTCGAAGCTTTCTTCGCGCTGATACGGGATATTCTGCTGCGCCATGGCAGCCATGATGATCCGGTTGTAATGTTCTGCGTGCTGAAGATAATTTTCAGCCATGACACGATCGCCAGACGCCTGCGCGTCGCGAGCCAGTGTCGTATATTTTTCTGCAATATGTTGAGCATTGCCGCGGATCTTTACGTCCGGACCATTGCTTTCATAATTACGCGACAGAGGATTGGGGCCCTTGCGGTTATTGTTGTTATTATTGTTATTCCCCCGTCCGCGCATGCGCCTGTTCTGCTGTGCTGGCCTCATCGTCTTCTCTTTTCAGATTAAAGGGCGTCAAATTCCCGTAGCCTAAAGCCACCGGCGTCGCATTATCGAGCCATGGAGGAAGCACACCCTAAAACTTCCCACACATCGAATGGTTCTGAGTTCCGTACTGTCAGAAAGACAACACGAACCTTTCGGATTGGCATTTGCAAGACCTACCCGAAAAGACAAACTCTTCGGAATTATTTTTGAAAGTCGTGCACTTCCGTACAAACCATCCCATGAGAAAAACCCTCACGGGAGCATGACCTAAATTCGTCATGGAGCATTTCCGCCACCGCCCTCAAGCGGGCAAAACCATTCTGGCTCTATACGGTGGCTGGAAACTAAACGGCTTCGCCGCAAATTCCAAGCGCTTTTTTGAGGTCATCGAGCGTTTTTTAGCACTCAGTCCGTCAAATACCCGCAGCAGCTTTATGTATGAAAACCATGGCCCTTCTATGGCCACCGAGATCACTTGCAACATTGGTCAGATGGAAATCAGCGCTTTCAAAAATGGCGCTCACATCGTCAAATTGGCCTGCGCCAATTTCGACGGCAATCATTCCATCATTATATAGGTATGCGCGAGCCTCACTTGCAAGAGCGCGATAAAAATTAAGTCCGTCGTCGCCGCCATCAAGGGCCGCCATCGGATCATGCTCTCGCACTTCCCGCGAAAGATCTTCGATATCCCTGCTTGGAATATAGGGCGGGTTTGAGACAATGAGATGAAACTTGCCGCTCACATTTGCGAACCAGTCACTTTTGAGCGCCGCAAACCTTTGGCTCACACCATTGGCCAGCGCATTGATCCGCGCCATTGCCAGTGCGCCATCAGCGACATCAAGCCCAATACCGTTGAGTTTCTCAAACTTATGCAACAGCGAAATCGCGATCGCACCTGTTCCGGTGCCCATATCAAGCAGCAGTGCCTGACCATGCCGCTCAATCAGCTTGTCGAGATAAGGCGAAACCAGTTCGACAAGTGCTTCCGTATCGGGGCGCGGTTCAAGCGTTTCTGGTGAAAGCCGGAATGGCAGACCATAAAACTCGCGCATTCCGATAATGCGATGCACCGGCTCACCCGCTATGCGGCGCTCCAGCGCTTCGTTTAACTGAGCAACCTTATCTTCATCGATAAGCTTTTCCGGCCATGAAATCAGATCAAGCCGCGTTGCACCTGTCGCCCATTCAACAAGCAATTGCGCATCAAGATCGGGTGTCTCAACGGCCCCTTCCCGCAGCCGTGTGCGGGCTTGAGCCATCAGCTGATCGAGGCGCTCGCCACTCACGCGTTTTCGCCCAGTTCCATCAGAAGTGCGGTCTGATGATCGGAAATCAGCGCATCGACCAGCTCATCAAGCTCGCCCATCATCACCCGATCAAGCTTATAAAGCGTGAGGTTGATACGGTGGTCGGTCACGCGGCCCTGCGGAAAATTATAGGTGCGGATACGCTCTGAGCGATCACCGGAACCAACCTGGCTGCGGCGTGATTCAGAACGTTCGCTTTCAGCCTTCTGGCGTTCCATATCATAAAGACGCGCGCGCAGGATCTGCATGGCGCGCGCACGGTTCTGGTGCTGCGATTTCTCCGCCTGCACGACCATGATGCCCGTTGGAATATGCGTAATACGCACTGCCGAGTCAGTCGTGTTGACGTGCTGACCACCCGCGCCTGAAGCACGCATCGTATCAATGCGGATATCTTCGTTGCGGATTTCGATATCGATGTCTTCGGCCTCGGGAAGCACGGCAACCGTTGCCGCTGAGGTATGAATACGGCCACCCGCTTCGGTTTCCGGTACACGCTGCACGCGATGCACGCCTGATTCGAACTTCAACTTGGAGAAAACACCCTTGCCCGAAACGGTCGCGATGATTTCCTTGTAGCCGCCGGCATCACCCTCACTCGAAGAGACCAGCTCGACGCGCCAGCCTTTTTCCGAAGCAAACCGCTCGTACATGCGGAAAAGATCGCCTGCAAAGAGAGCCGCTTCTAGCCCGCCCGTACCAGCACGGATTTCAAGGATCGCATTCTTCTCATCAGCTGCATCTTTGGGCAGAAGCAGAATCTGGACTTCCTGCTCAAGACCTTCAATGCGCTTTTCAACGTCAGGCAATTCTTCGACTGCAAGTGCGCGCATTTCAGCATCGGTTGAAGCATCATCGCGCATCGCAGCAAGATCACGCGCTTCATTACGCGCATCGGTCAGTTCCCTGATTTTTCCGACAACGTCCTGAAGTTCGGAATATTCCGAAGCAAGCTTCACATAGGTTTCCGAATCCGGATTGTTCGCCATCTGGCTTTCAATCATCGAGAACCGCTTCAAAAGCTGGTCCATTCGGTCCTGTGGCAATGCGATCATTGGTATATCCTGAAAACTTTAATAGCAGCGCGAATAAGCAGTATTGAGCGCCACGCACAAGGCACGGCACCCAAACATTTCATGCAATTTTCTACGCTATAGCGGAATATCGTTGTCTTCGGCAAATTGAAGCAGCAATTCGCGCAGCGAATGAGCGCCATTTGGCTTGTCGAGCTTCTCATTCAACAAGGCATTGAGCTTGCCTGCATCAAGTGCTGCCAGCATCGCCTTGACCGGACCAATGCTCGCAGCCGACATCGAAATCGAGCGGAAGCCGAGGCCGATCAGCGCCATCGCAGTCAATGGACGTCCAGCCATTTCACCGCACAATGTCACCGATTTTCCATGCCGATTGCCAGCATCCACAATGTGACGCAGCGTGCGCAGGAATGCAGGCGACAACTGATCAAAACGGCCAGAAATCAGGGAATTTCCGCGATCAACCGCCATCAGGAACTGGAACAGATCGTTTGAGCCAACTGAGACAAAATCAACAAGCGTCATCAGCTCGTCGAGCTGCCACAAAAGCGCAGGCACTTCGATCATCGCGCCGAGCTTGAGATTGAGCGGCAACGTATGCGCAAAGCGCGAAAGATGACGCACTTCGCGATCAATGATCTCACGTGCAGCTTTGACTTCGCTCACTTCCGTTACCATCGGCAGCATAAGCTTAAGCTCACGGCCACCGGCCGCTTTCAAAAGCGCGCGCAGCTGGGTACGCAGCAAACCAGGCCGATCCAACGTCAGACGGATCGCGCGCCAGCCAAGAGCCGGATTTTCTTCCTGACCCATGGTGCGGAAATAAGGAAGAACCTTGTCGCCACCAATATCGAGTGTGCGGAAGGTTACGGGCTTATTGCCAGCAGCCTCAATCACAGAGCGATAAAGACGTTCCTGCTGTTCTGCACGCGGGAAGGTCGACGCCACCATGAACTGCAATTCAGTGCGGAAGAGACCAATGCCAGCAGCACCTGATGCAGCAAGCTGCGGCAAATCAACCAGAAGCCCTGCATTCATCAGCAAGCCGATTTCAACACTATCCTTGGTCAGTGCAGGCTTATCGCGCAATTCGCGATAATGGGCCTGACGACGCGCCCGGAAACGGACTTTTTCTGCATAAGCGGTTTCCACATCCGACTGTGGACGCAGATGCACTATACCCTCATCACCATCGACGATAGCGGCATCATTGTTTTCCGCCATGGAAACGGCGCCCTTGGCCTGTCCAACCACGGGAATACCCATTGCGCGTGCAACGATAACCACATGGCTGGTGGCTGCACCATCTTCCAGAACCACACCACGCAAGCGCTCACGCGGGTAGTCGAGCAGTTCGGCAGCACCCATGGTGCGGGCTACGATAATGGCATCTTTGGCCAGTGATTCGGCGATGGTCTTGACATCGCGCCCCATCAGCTGTCGCAGCAGACGGTTAGCCAGATCATCGAAGTCAGACAGGCGTTCGCGCATGTAAGGATCGGTCAGATGCACCATGCGCGCACGCGTGTCGCTCTGCACCTTTTCAACCGCAGCTTCCGCCGTCAAACCGTTATGGATAGCTTCTTCCAGACGACGCACCCAACCACGATCATGTGCGAACATGCGATAGGCTTCGAGCACTTCGCGGTGCTCACCTTCCACAGCCACATCACGGCGCGAAAGCATGTCGTCAATGGAAATGCGCAGAGATCCGAGCGCCGTTTCCAGCCGGGTCAGTTCAGCCTGACTATCTTCATTGAAGAGGTTGGTGACAACGATGCGCGGTTCGTGCAGCACGACATGACCAAGGCCGATGCCGTCATTGAGCGCATTGCCTGTGACACTCATCGGACGGCCGAGATCCAGTTCGATACCTGGACGTGCCAGACGCAGACCATCGCCAGTGGCGATAATCTCGGCAAGAACCATTGCTGTCGTCTCAAGTGCTTCAACCTCGTCTTCGCGATATGCCCGCTTGGTCTGATTCTGGACAACAAGAACGCCCAAAGTGCGGCCAGCGCGAAGAACAGGAACACCGAGGAACGAATTATAGGCTTCTTCACCCGTTTCAGGCAGATAGGCGAAGGCAGGATGGCTTTGCGCATCAGTCAGGTTCAAAGGGCGTGCGCTCGCGGCAATCGTACCGACGAGGCCCTGCCCCAGACGCAGCTGCGCCAGATGAACAGACTGTGGATTAAGACCCTCGGTCGCGTAAAGTTCAAGCACGCCATCAGCACGAAGAATGTAGAAGGAGCAAACTTCCGCGACCATATTTTGCGCGATTTCACGGACGATCCGGTCAAGGCGTTCCTGCGGCTCCAGTGGTTCCGCCATCAATTCGCGCAACCGCTTCAGCAGCACGCGGGGACCGGTTGTCAGATCACGCATGATCGTCGGAGGCTCCTCATTTGGTACAGGCTCAGCCTTGTCGCAAAGCCGATTCCCTTTACCCGCCTGCGAAGCGTTACGCCAAATCCTTTTTGAGCATTTTTGACACGCGCGTCTAGTCTAATCGTCAGAAAATCTGACAACTTGTATAATAAGCAAATGCCGCCCGCTATTTCTAGCGGGCGGCATTGTTCCAAAATGGACCGGACAGAGCCGGCTAATAATCTGTGTATCAGCCGATTACTTATCGAGACCGTAAACGCCGTGCAGCGTGCGGACAGCGAGTTCCGCATAAGGCCCGTCAATCAGGATGGAAATCTTAATTTCCGAGGTGGTGATCGCACGAATGTTGATGCCTTTTTCAGCCAATGCCTTGAAGGCGGTGGCGGCAACACCAGCATGGCTGCGCATGCCGATGCCGATCACGGAAATCTTGGCAAGCCCCGTTTCAGACTGGATATTGTCCGAGCCGATTTCACCCTTCACTTTATCGAGAACACGCAGTGCCTTGTCGATATCGCCAGTCGGGATCGTGAAGGTCATGTCGGTTTTCGAACCGTCTTCCGACACATTCTGGACGATCATATCGACATTGATGTGCTCTTCGGCCAGAGGGCCGAAAATTGCTGCCGAGATACCTGGCCGGTCGGCCACGCGTCGGAGCGAAATCTGAGCTTCATCCTTCGCATAAGCGATACCAGTGACGACCTGCTGTTCCACGATTTCATCCTCGTCGCAAATGAGTGTTCCGGGCGGGTTGATCGGATCATCCATGCCCGGTGCATTGGGGTCCGTAAAACTTGAGCGCACGAAGGTGCGAACTTTGTGTACCATGGCAAGCTCGACCGAGCGAACCTGCAGAACCTTGGCACCAAGCGAAGCCATTTCCAGCATTTCTTCAAATGTAATGCGGGAAAGGCGCTTTGCCTTGGGTTCAATACGCGGATCAGTCGTGTAAACGCCATCGACATCGGTATAGATGTCGCAACGGTCAGCCTTAACGCCCGCTGCAATGGCAACAGCCGATGTATCCGAACCACCACGGCCAAGCGTTGCGATGCGATTATCAGGACCGATACCCTGGAAACCGGCAACAACAGCAACCTGCCCCATTTCCATGCGGCGGATGATTTCTGATCCGTCGATTTCCTGAATGCGCGCTGCGCCATGCGCATTGTCGGTCTTGATCGGTATCTGCCAGCCCTGCCACGAACGCGCGTCAACGCCAATGGACTGCAGCGCGATGGCCAGAAGGCCGCTCGTTACCTGCTCGCCAGAAGCAACAATCGCGTCATATTCGCGTGCATCGTAGAAAGGTGACGTGCCACCGGCAACCTTGGGCATGTTCTGCACCCAGTTGACCAGTTCGTTCGTCTTGCCCGACATTGCGGAGACGACAACGGCAACCTGATTGCCCGCATCGACTTCACGTTTGACGTGGCGCGCCACATTAGAGATGCGTTCCAGATCGGCCACAGAAGTGCCGCCGAATTTCATCACGATGCGCGCCATTTAAGGATACGTCCCGTCTTTTGAAAAATTACACTAACGCCTGCCGAAACATTATTTTCTTGCGACAGACAAACCCGGGGTCACATAGCTAAAATGTCGCGCTTCCGCAAGGGTGTGATTCCCGTGAAACAATAATCAACGCTTCGGATTCTGGAATTTGATTTGATCCTTGACTTTAGAGCGCTACCTTGAGAGCAGGATTGCACGCGCTTCCGCAGGAGAATGATATGACCGAGACTGCCCGCACCACGATCGATGCTTCCGAAATCGAGCATTTTTCGCGCATCGCTGCGCAATGGTGGGACCCGCAGGGCAAGTTCCGTCCGCTCCATAAGTTTAATCCGACGCGCCTTGCCTATATCAAGGAAAAGGTCTGCAAAAAATTCAACCGCGACCCGAACAGCCCGCGCCCGTTTGAAGGTCTGCGCTTTCTCGATATCGGTTGCGGCGGCGGCCTGCTGTGCGAGCCGATGTCGCGTCTGGGTGCGACGGTGATCGGCGCAGATGCATCCGAAACCAATATCGAAGTCGCAAAAATTCATGCAGCCCAAAGCGGTGTCGAAGTCGATTATCGCGCGACCACTGCTGAAGCTCTTGCCGAAGCTGGCGAGCAATTCGATGTCGTACTCAACATGGAAGTGGTTGAGCACGTCTCTGACGTCGATCTGTTCATGTCTGCGACCAGCGAAATGGTGAAGCCGGGTGGCCTGATGTTTGTCGCCACCATCAACCGCACGCTCAAAGCTTATGGCCTCGCTATCATCGGAGCGGAATATGTGCTGCGTTGGCTGCCGCGCGGCACACATCAATATGAAAAGCTGGTGCGCCCGGAAGAGCTCGAAACAGCACTTTCCAAAGCCGGTCTCAATCTCATCGACAAATTGGGCGTAACCTACAATCCGCTCGCTGATAGCTGGAGCCGTTCACGCGATACCGATGTGAACTACATGGTTCTCGCAGAACGTCCTCAATAATTAGCGTTTCTGCGCTCTCGTCGTCAGCGCCACCCCGATGGCGATGACGACTGCGCCGATCCATGTGAGTGGCGGATAGTTTTCACCCAAGAATAACGTGCCGGAAATCAGCCCCAGCGCTGCTGCCACATAACCGATCTGGCTGAGATAGACGGGACCACCAACGGCCTGCAGGCGGAAAAACAAGGCAAACATGCCAGCGGACGCAATGGCCTGAGCGACTGCCGTTATCGGCGCGAGCGCCAGTGTCTCAATCGGGAAGTTGCCATTAAATACAAAAATCCCGATCAACAGCATCACGGCTGCAGCCAAGTGACTTCCCGCCGCAAGCTCGGTCGGATCAGCATTTTTCGGCCAGTCGAGAGTGCGATAGACATTCCCCATCGCAAGAAAAACCGGAATGAGAAGTGCAAGCCCGATCCATAGCGGATCGGCAGGCTTGCCAACCTCGCCACGCGTCATTGCGACCATAATTGCGCCGATGAAGCCTACGATAATGCCCGCGATACCCAAACCATTCGGTCTACGAAGACCAAACCCCATCGAAATGAGCAGCGTCATGACAGGCGACAGCGTGTACATGATACCAGTGAAACCCGCACCGAGCCGAGGGATTGCGGACAGGATCAGGAGATTGGGCAGCGCATAGGAAATCGCGGCAGTGCAAATATAATAACGCAGCCTGCCACCCGAAAATCCAACCCGCTTTTTGCTCACACGCAAAACCAGAAGCAGAATAATCCCCGCACTGGCTGAAAACAGGAATGTCCACATTGCAGGCGGAACACCTGCTTCGGCAGCGATCTTCCCCAGCGGCAGAATGAGCCCCAGCAGTATGCCCGTCGCTATTAGCAGGAAAGGCGCGGAATCCATCAGTTTCATGCGCCGTGACCCCTCACGCAATCAAAAATCGTTTAATGTCAGTTCTTGTCTTCTGGGAAGACAGGCAAAGGCATCACATCAACGCCGTCTTCGATGAGTGAGTGAACATCTTCCTTGGACGCTTCGCCGTAAATGCCCCGCGCTTCAGTCTCACCAAAGTGGATCTTGCGCGCTTCTTCGGCAAACTGATCGCCAACATAATCCGCGTTTTCACGGACCTTGCGACTCAGCTCCCGCATTTGTTCAAGCATCTGCTTTTGTGCTTCACCCATGGCAATCGCCACCTGCTCTTTCGAGCGACTGGTGGAGACGGCAGGTGCCATCAGCGACTTCTGGATTTCCGGCGAATTGCAGACAGGACAAGAGACGAGTTTCCGCTCCGACTGCCGATCGAAATCGGCATTGTCGCGAAACCAGCCTTCAAATTCATGGCCGTGATCGCAATGAAGCGAAAAGCGGATCATAGATTATGCGTCCTGTTTCTCTTGGGCGATCTTCACTGAAAACTCACGCGCATTCTTGAGGTTCGGCACTTTCGCACGCGCAGCAGTGCTTTCGCTGACGTCAATATCCGTAACGATCACACCCGGCTCATCATGAGCAGCTTCTGCCAGAACCTTGCCCCATGGCGAAACGATCAGCGAATGACCATAAGTCTCGCGACCATCTTCATGCACACCGCCCTGAGCTGCAGAAATCAGGAATGCACCATTTTCAATCGCACGCGCACGCTGCAAAACATGCCAGTGCGCTTCACCCGTCTGGCGTGTGAAAGCAGCTGGTCCGGTAATTACATTGGCGCCCGCCAGCGCCTGTGCGCGAAACAGTTGCGGGAAACGAATATCGTAGCAGACCGCCATGCCAACTTTGGCAAAAGGCAATTCGGCAATCACCGTTTCCTTGCCCGGCTCATAGGTTGCCGATTCGCGCCAACTTTCGCCATTGTCGAGATCGACATCAAACATATGAACCTTGTCATAGGTCGCAATCTTCTCACCAGAAGGCGCAAAGATACCACCACGATTGGCAATCTTACCGTCACCGGCTGCAATAGCCGTTGAACCAATATGCAGAAATATGCCGTGCTTTTTTGCAAGTGCCGATGCAGCTTTGAAGACAAGGTCTTCATTTTCATCGCGCAGACTTGCAAAAAGTGCCGCACGATCGCGCATCAGCGCTCCGGTCATTTCAGGGGTTTGCACATATTGAGCACCCTTTGCCACAGCATCGGAAACCAGTTTTTCCATCGCTTCAACATTGCGGGCCACATCGGTGCCCGAACGCATCTGAACGGCAGCAGCGCGAAAAGTGCTCATAGGTGTCTCCCCCATCATGATGTTAGTTCAGTTCGCCGGTCGCAAGCAGGCCATCGAGCTTGCCAGCATTGTCGAGAGCAAAGAGATCGTCGCAACCGCCAACATGTACAGAACCGACAAAAATCTGCGGGAAGGTATTGCGGCCTGAACGCGCCTGCATTTCTGCACGCAGTTCAGGTGTAGCGCCTGCATTGATTTCGTTAAACTCAACGCCCTTGTTCTTCAAAAGGCCAACTGCGCGCGTGCAGTAAGGGCAGCCAGGGCGGGTATAGATGGTGACGTCAGTCATATTAAACTCCATTCGTTGGCCTCTATATAAGTGGCAAAACAACGATCTGGAAGCCCCTCATGTGTTCACTAATCCGGCAGAACCCGGCTGAATGTCAGCACATCCACGCTTTTTGCACCGCCGCGCAGCAGCGCTCGTGTGGCAGCCTTCACCGTTGATCCCGTCGTATAAACATCATCGATCAGCAGCACGCGCCGCCCGCGCACATGAATGTCATGCTCCTTTGGCACCCGAAAAGCGCCATCGACATTCCGCTTGCGCTCTTTCAAACCAAGCCCGATCTGCTGGTTGGTACGCCGAATACGCTTAACCGCCTGCGGTGCAAAAGGTTTGCTGCTTAATTGTGCCAAAGCACGCGCCAGCTCTGCCGACTGATTAAACCGACGCGACCAGAAGCGCCATTTGTGCAAGGGTACGGGCCAAATAACATCGCACTCATCCAGCAACTCGCTTCCGGCGCGTTGCATCCAGCGCGCCATCCACGGCGCAAGATCGGTTCGATCATGAAACTTGAGTGCTACAGCCATGCGCTGTGCAGCGCCCCTATGTAACACAGCTGAGCGCAGGCGGCGAAATGGCGGTGGATCGGCGATTGCTTCAGCGCTCATGAAATTCTCGCCAAAGTCATGATTGAACGGAATGCCAAGCACCGGACAATAGGGCTTTTCGATAAAGCGCAGCTGCGACCAGCAATGCGGACAAAGCGTCCCGGGTTCGGAAACCTGTATGCGGCAACCGATACAGCTCGCTGGAAACAGAATATCGGCAGACATACGCAAGCCGCTGCGAACAGCACCAAGCACCCCCGATTTAAGCCTGAACAACAAGCTTTGATGCGACCTGTCGTCATCAACCATTGCATTCGCCCCCGTTCGAATGCATCTACGCTCCTATCTATATTACTGACGCATATCCGAAAGAGAAGACGGAATCGCAATGGCTGCCCAATCGTCTGAAAATGCGATTTTTGATCGCGACCTCCAGCTGGCGTTCCGCCGCCGTGCCTTCAGACGTGCGGTGTCCGGTGCAGACTTTTTGCTGCGCAGAGTAGCGGACGATCTGGAAGACAGGCTTGATGCAGTCGAGCGCCACTTCGCCGTGGCGATTGATCTCGCAGGCCATAATGGTCTCGCAGCAGCTGCCATTGCACGGTCAGGCAAAGCAGATATGGTTTTGCGCATCGAGCGCGATACAGCTTTTCTTGACGGCCCCTTCCCGGCAATTGTCGCCGATGAAGAAGCCTTGCCGCTCAAACCTCAGAGCACCGATCTCATCGTTTCGCTGCTGTCACTGCATTCGACCAATGATACCCCGGGCGCAATGATACAGATTGCCCGGGCGTTGAAGCCTGACGGGCTGTTTCTCGCGGCGCTCAGCGGCAACGGGACTTTGGGCGAGCTGCGCGAAAGTCTTTTACAGGCTGAAATCGAGCTGACGGGTGGTGCTTCGCCGCGCATTTTCCCTTTCGCGGATGTTCGCGATGTCGGCGGTCTTCTGCAACGAGCAGGTTTTGCACTTCCGGTGACGGACGTTGATAACGTTACGGTGCGCTATGATAGCATTTTCAATCTGATGGCCGATCTGCGCGCCATGGGTATGCAGAATGTGTTGCGTGATCGTTCGCGCAAACCGGTTTCAAAGAAGCTTTTCCTGCGGGCAGCGGAAATCTATGCCGAACGGTTCAGCGATCCGGATGGCCGCATCCGCGCAACCTTCTCGACAATCTGGCTGTCGGGCTGGGCACCGCATGAATCACAACAAAAGCCACTGAAGCCTGGCTCTGCCAAGGCCTCACTGGCTGATGCACTTAAAAACGTCGAATAGAGTGGTTCCAGCAAAAGTGTGATGCAGTTTTGTATGCGGGAATACGAAACTCAAAACTTATCAGCAATCGCCCGTATGACTGCCATCTGCATCAATAACACAGATCGGGCGAACCGGCGCTTTGCGTATCACAACGGGGTCACGCTTGATCGACCCTGTCATGGTCCGATCAATGCCCTCTGGCAACACCGATTGGGCCGCAACCTTATTCGCCTGATCGTTTAAGACCGGCACAATAATCAGTGCAAGAGCAACAGCTGCCGAGCCGAAAAGAAGCACAACGCGCAAGATACCGCGACCAGCTTTCGAGAGTGGGCCCGGCGTATATTCATTATGATCTGCACTAAAATAATTATTATCGAAACTCATGGGCTTAACTCCGAGGCACTTAATTCGGAGAATGCCGCAGCGGAGTGAATCATCGATTAACGCGCGCTGTAAATCGTAAGGAATTGTCAGCTATTTTGAGTCTTTCCACAGCTCACAACAAATCGATTAGAAACGGGATCAACGGCTCATCAGCTGGCGGCATCGGATAGTCGCGCATATCCTTTGGGCGCACCCATTTCAGTGCCTGTCCTTCCAGCCCCTGTGCCACACCTTCAAAGCGGCGACAGACATAGAGCGGCATCAAAAGATGAAAGTCATCGTAGGTGTGGCTGGCAAAAGTGAGCGGGGCGAGACAGGCAACCTTTGTCGTCACGCCGATTTCTTCCTGAAGCTCTCGGATCAGCGTTTCTTCAGGCGTTTCACCAACTTCTACCTTACCGCCCGGAAACTCCCAAAGACCTGCAAGTGATTTACCCTCCGGACGCTGTGCAAGAAGCACGCGACCATCAGCATCAACCAGCGCACAGGCTGCAACCAGTATTATACGGCGGGATTTAATCTCGCTCATTTCTCATTGCTCTCCCGATAGGCGTAGCGATAGGCTTCCTGAAAGCCGAAGCGTTCGTAAAGCGCCAGTCCCGCAACATTGTCCGCTTCTATCTGCAGCCAGGCAGTTGTTGCGCCAAGCGACTTGGCCCATTTCAGCGTCGCACCGATCAACACTCGGCCATGTCCTTTACGGCGCGCTTCAGGCAAGGTTCCAACGTCAAACAGGCCTGCCATCGCACCATCCTGCACGCAAAGCACATTGGAGACTGCGCGACCTGCTTCTTCCAGAACAAACATCCCCTTGTTAGGACGAATGCCATCCAGCAATTCCGAGAAACCTGGACGAAGTTCTGTCGGGCGACCATGAATAGCGATCGAAGCATCGACAAAACGACCAATGTCTTTCAAGGGCGTTTCATCGCGCTCGGCTGTAAGATCAAGCTCGCCAAGATTGGCGGTCATGACAATGGTTTCATCCTTGCGCTGCCAGCCGAGACCTTCGAGATAATTTTCAAGCTCGACAGGAGCCAGCGGCGAAAGCCTGAAACAAGGAACCCGGCCATAAACGCGAAACCGCTGCGCTGCCTGTTCGATACGCGCCGGAATATCGCGCGTATCACCCGGATCAAGCGGATTGACCGAATTGAGCCGCTTCGAAGGATGTGCTGCCGTCATGCGTATCGCCCATGTTCCATTATAGTGAACAGACGTCGCGGGCCAGGCACGGAAGCCAACGGCCTCCAACTGGCGAACGATAGCAAGATTTGACATGTTCAAATTCTCTCCTCCGTTTCGGAGTTCCAGTGTGCCGAAAATGTTGATCTTCGAGAATCGGAGCGGAGTGTAATTAAAGCTATATGCGCACCGGAAGCGAAGAAGAACGCTATTTGCAGGCCACTTTACTCCGAAACATTAGCTTCTGTAGTCGCCGTTAATCGCCACATATTCCTTGGTCAGATCGCAGGTCCAGACAGTTGCCTTGCCCTTTCCGATCCCCAGATCAACGCGAATGAGAATGTCCTCGCCCTGCATATAAGCAGAGGTCGCTTCTTCGGAATAAGCCGGGTCACGCTCGCCCTGATGCGCCACGCGAATATCGCCAAACCAGATAGCCAGCAGATCGCGATCAGCCGGTTCACCAGCCTTGCCGACAGCCATGACGACACGGCCCCAGTTGGCATCTTCACCGGCAACAGCGGTTTTTACCAATGGCGAATTGGCAATTGAAAGTGCAATCTTTTTGGCAGAAGCAGCCGACTTCGCGCCGGTCACTTCGACTTCGACCATTTTGCGCGCACCTTCACCATCGCGCACGACCTGAAGTGCCAGCGACTTCAACACGCGAGCCAGAGCCTTTTTGAAATCACCCAAACGCTTGTCGGAAGCGTCCGTAATTTCAGGCGCGCCGCGTTCTGCCGCCGATCCTGTTGCAAACAGCATAAGCGTATCAGAGGTGGATGTATCGCTATCAACCGTTACTGCATTAAACGTCGAACCAACACCCTTGGAAAGCAGGCTCTGCAGAACGTCAGCCTTGATCGGAGCATCTGTAACAACGAATGAAAGCATCGTCGCCATGTCAGGCGCGATCATGCCTGCACCCTTAGAGATGCCATTGATCGTTACCGGAACCTGTCCGAGCAGAACCGTTTCGGTCGCAACTTTCGGATAGGTATCGGTCGTCATGATTGCTTTGGCAGCTTCAGTCCAGAAATTGTCGCTGGCAGATTTTGCCATGTCGTCCAGAAGACCGGAAAACTTGGACGCATCAAGCGGCTCGCCGATAACGCCGGTGGACGCAAGAAACACATCCGTAGTGTTGCATCCGACAGCCTTGGCTGCGGCTCGAGCAGTTGCTTCCGTTGCCTCACGACCTTTCAGTCCGGTGAAGGCATTGGCATTGCCCGAATTCACTACAACAGCGCGTGCCTTGCCATGTACGAGGTTCTGACGGCAGAAATCCACAGGTGCCGAAGGGCATAGTGAGCGGGTGAAAACACCTGCTGCTTCGGCAGGCTTGTCAAACACCATCAGCATGACATCCGTGCGGCCCTTATATTTGATACCGGCTGCAGCTGTTGCAATGCGGACGCCGTGAATGACCGGCATTGATGGATAATGTTTTGGAGCAAGCGGTGATACGGACGCAGACATGATTGCCTCAAGAGATGCGATTTGATTCTGCTGCATTGGAAAGGTTTGCAGCACAAAATCAAGCGATAACTAAAGCATTTCCAGCAAAAGTGCGAAGCGGTTTTGCGCTGGACAATGCGACTAAATAAAAAGATCGAGCGGTTTCATAATTTCATCTTGCTGCAAACTGCCCGATATCCAAATAAAAAACGCCCCGGAAATCCGGGGCGTTTTCATGAACTCAAAGCTTACTGCTGCGGCTGGGCTGCATCCGGCGCATCGCCGTCGTCACCCTGTTCCTGTGCCGCTGCGGCTTCCTTCATGGCTTTATCGACAGCAGGATCCTTGTATTCGATCTTCATGCCATCGCGCAGCTTCTTGACCATTTCGACATAACGCTCACGCATGATGATCGAACGGATCTGCTCGGACACCTGATCGAATGCCGGTGGCTGCTTGGTGCGACGATCTTCAAGCTGAATGACGTGGAAGCCAAACTGAGACTGCACCGGTTCCTTGGTGTATTCACCTGGCTTCAATGCAAAGGCAGCCTTTTCAAATTCAGGGACCATCTGACCTTCGGAGAAGTAGCCAAGATCACCACCATTGGCAGCGGTGCCATCGGTCGAGCTTTCCTTGGCGAGATCTTCAAACTTCGCGCCGCCTTCAAGCTTCTTGATGATGGCTTCAGCTTCTTCCTTCGTCTTCACGAGAATGTGACGTGCACGCACTTCATTCTGTGGAGGGATCGCTGCGATTTCCTTGTCATAGCGAGCGCGAACGTCGGCGTCCGAAATCTTGTCGACAACCGCATCCTTGAAATATTCGTTGTGCAGTGCGCGTTCACGCAGGAATTCCATGCGCTTCTTGAAATCGTCGCTCTGATCTAGCTTTTCTTTTGTTGCTTCGCCAGCCATCGCCTTGATGTCGATGAGTGCTGCGAGAGCTGCCAGACGGCGCTGCTCGGCAGGAAGGCGCGCAAACTGCGGATCGAGGTCACCAGCGGCCTGATCGACTTCACCTACGGTGATATCCTTGCCATTGACGGTGGCAAGAACCTTTGCCGGATCTTCGGACGCTGCGGCAGAAGTTGCTGCTTCAGCGGGTTTAGCTGCATCCTGCGCAAAGACAGCCGAACTGCTGAAACCAGCAAGCGCAACCGAAGTTGCGAGGACAGCAAGAGCCTTGCGATAAGGGGCTTTGAGAATGGCTTTCATATGAGATTCTCTCCTTCGAGACCGTCTACCGGCCCCATGAATGCGGCGGAATTTGGCCCGAAAACACTATTAT
Source organism: Ochrobactrum sp. BTU1 (assembly GCA_018798825.1). NCBI lineage: Bacteria > Pseudomonadati > Pseudomonadota > Alphaproteobacteria > Hyphomicrobiales > Brucellaceae > Ochrobactrum > Ochrobactrum sp. BTU1. The sequence continues at coordinate 2,062,831 of CP076354.1, forward strand.
CCGCGAGAAATGACAGGTTTTCCGGCCTGTCGAGCAACATTGACATCGCTTCAAGCCCCTCTTATCTGTCCTTCGGCTTGGCGTCCAGTAAGCCACGGGGGAATTGCGTGAAAAATGCGCCGTATTTGGCAGCTTTTACAACGTAGTTTTCTTGCATTTGTTTCAATACGCGTGAATAAAGCATTCGACATTGCCGGAAGCGCTTCCGGCCGAACGGACAGGAAAGGACCAGGAATGGTCAGCTTTGGCGGCCTCGCCCGCAAGATATTCGGTTCATCCAACGACCGCCAAGTGAAATCACTGCGGGTTCGTGCAGAACAGATTACTGCGCTTGAGAAGAATTACGAAGCACTCACCGATGAACAGCTTCAGGCGAAGACTGCGGAATTCCGCGCTGAACTCGCTCAGGGCAAGAAACTGGATGCATTGCTTCCCGACGCTTTTGCGACGGCTCGTGAAGCCGCCAAGCGCGTTCTCGGTATGCGCCCATTCGACGTGCAGCTGATCGGCGGCATGGTGCTGCATGAACGCGGCATCGCCGAAATGCGCACCGGTGAAGGCAAGACGCTGATGGCGACGCTGCCCGTTTACCTCAACGCTCTTGAAGGCAAGGGCGTGCATGTGGTGACGGTCAACGATTACCTCGCTACCCGCGATGCCGAAACCATGGGCAAGCTTTATAACTTCCTCGGTCTGACCGTGGGCGTTATCAAGCATGGTCTCGACGACAATGAGCGTCAGGCTGCTTACGGCTGCGACATCACCTACGGCACCAACAACGAGCTCGGCTTCGATTATCTACGCGATAACATGAAGTACGAACGTGGCCAGATGGTCCAGCGCGGTCACAACTACGCCATCGTCGACGAAGTGGATTCGATCCTCATCGACGAAGCGCGTACGCCGCTGATCATTTCCGGTCCACTTGAAGACCGTTCGGATTTCTACAACCTCATCGACACTTTCATTCCTGCTCTTGAGCCGGAAGATTTTGAAATCGATGAAAAGCAGAAGACCGCGATCTTTACAGAAGTCGGCACCGAAAAGGTTGAACAGCTTCTTGAAGCTGCAGGACACCTCAAGGGTGAAAGCCTTTACGACATCGAAAACGTTGCCGTCGTTCACCACCTGAACAACGCGTTGCGCGCTCACAAACTGTTCCAGCGTGACAAGGACTACATCGTCCGCAACGACGAAATCGTCATCATCGACGAATTCACCGGCCGTATGATGCCGGGCCGCCGTTTCTCGGAAGGTCTGCATCAGGCACTGGAAGCCAAGGAACACGTCACAATCCAGCCTGAAAACCAGACGCTGGCTTCGATCACCTTCCAGAACTATTTCCGTATGTACACCAAGCTCTCCGGCATGACCGGTACAGCTGCGACGGAAGCGGAAGAATTCGGCAACATCTACGGTCTGGAAGTTCTGGAAATTCCGACCAACCTGCCGGTCAAGCGTCTCGATGAAGACGACGAAGTTTATCGTACGGTTGAAGAAAAATACAAAGCCATTGTGCGTGACATTCAGGCTTCGCACGCAAAGGGCCAGCCGGTTCTCGTCGGCACAACGTCGATTGAAAAGTCGGAACTTCTGGCAGAGCGACTGCGCAAAGAAGGCATCAAGGGCTTCCAGGTTCTGAATGCCCGTTATCACGAGCAGGAAGCCTTTATTATCGCGCAGGCTGGTGTTCCGGGTGCAGTGACCATCGCCACCAACATGGCAGGTCGCGGTACGGATATTCAGCTCGGCGGCAATCTTGAAATGCGCATTCACGAAGAGCTTTCGGATATGCCTGAAGGCGCAGAGCGCACTGCAAAAATCGCCGAGATCAAGGCTGATATTGCGAAGCTGAAAGAAAAGGCTCTCGCTGCTGGCGGTCTTTATGTTCTCGCCACCGAGCGTCACGAAAGCCGTCGTATCGACAACCAGCTGCGCGGTCGTTCGGGCCGTCAGGGCGATCCGGGCCGTTCAAAGTTCTTCCTGTCGCTGCAGGACGATCTGATGCGCATCTTCGGCTCCGACCGTATGGACGGAATGCTGCAGAAGCTCGGCCTCAAGGAAGACGAAGCCATCGTTCACCCGTGGATCAATAAGGCGCTTGAAAAGGCGCAGACCAAGGTTGAAGCCCGTAACTTCGAAATCCGTAAGAACCTGCTCAAGTACGACGACGTGATGAACGATCAGCGTAAGGTGATCTTCGAGCAGCGCCTTGAAATCATGGACGAAGAAGACCTGACCGAGACCGTGAACGAAATGCGTCACGAAGTTATTGAGGACATGGTTGCTCTTCGTATCCCCAAGGATGCTTATGCAGAAAAGTGGGATATTGCCGGTCTTAAGGACGATATTCTCACCAAACTTAACCTCGTCCTACCGGTGGAAGACTGGGCCAAGGAAGAGGGTATCGCCGAAGAAGAGTTTGAAACCCGTATCAAGGAAGCAGCTGACAAGGCCGCAGCCGAGAAGGCAGAGCGTTTCGGTGCGCAGATCATGACCTACATCGAGAAATCGGTGATCATGCAGTCGCTTGATAACCTCTGGCGTGAGCATCTGGTAAATCTTGACCACTTGCGTTCGGTCGTTGGTTTCCGTGGTTATGCTCAGCGCGATCCGTTGAACGAGTACAAGACCGAAGGCTTCGAGCTGTTCCAGGCTCTGCTTGCCAATCTGCGCGAAGTGGTCATCACGCAGCTGATGCGCGTTGAAATCGTTCGCGAAGCTCCGCCAGAGCCTGAACTTCCGCCGATGACCGGCCGTCATATCGACAGCACCACCGGCGAGAACGACTTTGATGAAAATGCATGGGCTGAACATCAGCAGGATGAACGCGTCATCCCGGCTGGCGATCGTGATCCGGCAGACCCGACCACATGGGGCAAGGTCAGCCGCAACGAAGCCTGCCCTTGCGGCTCAGGAAAGAAATACAAGCATTGTCACGGCGCGTTTGAATAAGCGCTTCGAAAGCAAGCTATCAAACAAAAAACCCGGCGCACAATCGCCGGGTTTTTTCTTTTCGCTCCACAATTGGCCACCTAACTTGAATAAAATCCAGCGCAGCTTTCCGGAGCCTTTTCTGTTTATCGACAGTATTTCAGTAGTTGCGCGAAAACTGATACGTTCAGAAAGTAATTACCATCTCTTTCAATTTGGCTTCGCTTTGACAGGAGGGGCCGTTTCTTTTTACCTTTTTAAAGAACTGCCATCTAATGTTCGGCTACTGCGGTCCGGCACAGTGCCGAATGCAGATACACGATGGTCCTTCAGAAGATCAGCAGAAATAGCGGATACCTAACAGGGGCCGCGATAAACAGGGTTGGCAAAGAGTGCGCTTTTCGGCAGCAAAAGCAGCGAGCCGGGTTCTACCTGGCAGGATCGCAGCTAGGCTTCGTCCCGTAACGGAGCGGGTCGATGCTATTCTGCTCGGCTCTGGTCCGCAGGCCGATGCGCAGCGCGCTTCACTTCTTGCCTTTTCCGTGCGTGTTGCAAGTGCAGCGATTGCGCTTATTTCTCAGGTTATTCTGGCGCGCTGGATGGGTGAATTCCAATACGGGATTTTCGTTCTGGTGTGGCTTTCCATGATCATCATCGGTGATCTCGCCTGCTTTGGTTTGCACACCACCATCATCCGTTATGCGCCTGAATATGTTCAGCGAAATCTGTTTAATCCACTTCGTGGTATTCTGTATGCTGGCCGCCTTTTTGCTCTTGGCTCAGCGACTGCAATCGCCTTGTTTGGCGCGGTACTGCTATTGCTTCTGAAAGATCGGATCGAGACCTATTATCTTATCCCGTTCATTCTCGGCTTTATCTGCCTGCCAATGATCGCACTTGGCAATATGCTTGATGGCATCGCTCGTTCGCGCACATGGATCATGATGGCGCTCACACCGAGCTATATCATCCGCCCTCTGCTCGTACTAATCTTCATGATCGCAGCTCACGCAGCCAGCTTGCCTTCCACAGCCACCACAGCTCTTGGAGTTTCTATCGCCGCTACATGGGCGACTACGGTTGGGCAATGGCTGATGCTTGATCGCTCCTTGAAGAGAGACATCCCATCAGGACAACGAGAAATATTGTTCGCCCAGTGGATGAAGGTCGCCTTACCGATCTTCCTCGTTGAAGGCTTTTTCTTCCTGCTCATCAATGTCGACGTGCTGATGGTCGGCCATGCTATGGACCCCCAGCATGTGGCGATCTATTTCGCTGCTACCAAAATCATGGCGCTTGCACACTTCGTCTATTTTGCAGTCAAAGCGAGCGTGGCGCAGCGCTATTCCGATCTTCTTCACAGTGGCGATCATGCGGAATTTGCAAGCTTTGCAGAAGCCTCAACACGCTGGACATTCTGGCCGACACTGTTTCTAGGCCTGTTCATTCTGGCACTAGGCTATCCGCTGCTCATGCTGTTCGGCAGTGCCTTCACCGAAGGCTATCCGCTACTTTTCATTCTCATCATCGGCGTGATTGCGCGCGCAAGTGTTGGACCTGCCGAAAGCCTGCTGAACATGTCAGGCAAACAGAATATCTGCGCTCTGCTTTATGCGGTTACACTTGCAGTCAACGTTGGCCTCAATCTGGTTCTCATCCCGCGTTTCGGTCTGATGGGCGCGGCTTTCTCGACCGCTTTCTCGATGCTTCTTGAAGCCATTCTGCTCTCAACCGCCGTGCATAAAACGATGCATATCACTATGTTTATTCTCATTCCCCGAAATCGCGCTTCTGACGCCCGCAGCAATAGCTCGGAGGAGATTTTCTAATGGCCGCAAAACCTTTGCTTGAGGAATCCGCAGGCGGACATACGGCTCGCATCATCTCACAACTTTCCGACAGCGTTGCCGCAATGGATGCCACTAAGCGTCTGGAGGAAAGTCTGCACAGCAGTCGCGATATTCCGCGCAAGCTTGCGATCTATGGCGCATCGGCCGGTTTTGAGCTGCGCGACGAACTCGATCACTTAAGCAGCCGGACAATCGAACCCAACATCTTTTTCAATGCGCGCTTCCTCGCACCAGCGATGCCGCGTCTGGAAGATCGTGAAGTGCGCTTCATGGTCATGCGCGACGAAAACGAAATCCGTAGCCGGCTGCGTTTCGTCATGCCTTACACGATTGAACGCCCCGGCCTACCACTCTCATCTCCTGTTATTCGTGCATGGGCAACACCTTTCGGCCCACAGGGCACACCGCTAATCGATCACGACGATCCTGTCGGCGTTGTCGAAGATCTTTTCGATATTCTGGCGCGTGATCATATTAAAATGCCGGCCGTGCTTGTTCTTCCTGAAATGCGCGCCGACGGTGCCGTCGCGAAGCTCATTCGATCCGTGGCAGTTGGACGTCAGCTACCAATCGTTTCCATAGAGCAAAAATCGCGTCCATTTCTTCAGAGCGAGCTTGATGGGGAAACCTATGTCAAACAAGCGATTGGTCCGCACCATCGCCGCGAGTATAGCCGCCTTTGGCGCCGTCTCGCCGAACAAGGCGAACTCGCACATCGCATCGCTCGTACACCTGACGAAGTGCGTTTTGCATTCGAGCATTTCCTGACGCTTGAAGCGAGCGGATGGAAAGGACGCCGTGGTACAGCCATGGCAGTCGACCGTTTCCGTGCAGCCTTTGCACGCGAAGCAGTTAACAATCTTGCAGAGCGCGATTGCGTACGCATCCACACACTTGAGCTTGATGGCCGCGTGATCGCGATCCTGATTGTCTTCACGGTTTCTGGCGAAGCATGGACGTGGAAAACCGCCTATGACGAAACCCTGCAAGCCTACTCGCCCGGCATGTTGTTGATGATCGAGGTGGTGAAAAACCATCTGGAAGACACCAATATCACGCGGACTGATTCATGCGCCGTGCCGGATCACCCTGTCATGTCACGCCTATTTCAGGAACGTGAAACCATCGAAACTTTGGTAATTGGTTTGACACCGGGAGTAGACAAGCAGGTTCGTCAGGCGGCATCGCAAATCCATCTTTATCAGCGTACACGCAATCTGACCCGTATCATCCGAAATCGCATCCGCAATTTTACGGAACGGAAATAAAACCGGCTTCAGCAAAAAGAAAAATAGAACAAATACTTGAGAAAACAGCGCACTGTGCTATCCTTGTTTATGGGAGAGCGCCTGAAATCAAGCATGGCAGGCGAATAATGAGGGTTTGAGTTGGTCGCTTTGAGGTTTTTACTCCAAAGCCATCAAGTATATGAATTAGCACGACCCTCGTTCGCCGCTTCAAAAATTCCAAAGCGCCTCCCTTGGGAAGGAGATGCGCTATGTTGGAATATCTCTCTTATCTGAAGACAATTGACCTCATCGTCTTGGGCTTCATTGCCTTTCTCGTCTGCTGGAATATCGTCGAGTATAATCTTCGCCGCTGAGATTATACCGAAACTCCATGAGTATGACTCATGGAGTTTGGTTAAGCCCGAGTGGCGGTTGAACTTTTTCGAGGCGTGATGCGTCAGCATCTTGAGACGCCTTGGTATTAGAGCGCATTTCGAAGAGTGCGTAGCGGTTTTGCGTCGGATAATGCGTAAAATCAAACCGCTACAGCGGTTCCAGCGATTCCGTCTTAACTGGAACCGCTGTAAGAACAGGCAACTGATAGCCGCTTGACGCAAGCTCGGTCTCCTGTCCTGTTTATATTTGCGCTTGGCTGTAAGTATAATCAGTCAAGCGGCTTGAGGGTAATTGACCTCGTTTCGTTTAGCCGGTATATCCCTCCCCGCTGTCCGTTTTTGGACCATATCAAACTGCTTCGGCAGTCATGTGCGGGTGTGGTGGAACTGGTAGACGCGCCGGACTCAAAATCCGGTTCCGAAAGGAGTGTCGGTTCGATTCCGACCACCCGCACCATTATCCCACCAGCCTTTATTCAGGCAGCTTCCAGTGCCTGAGCCAGATCAGCAATCAGATCATCGGGATGCTCGATACCAATCGACAGGCGAATAGTTGATTCCAGCACGCCGATGCGTTCACGCACTTCAATCGGAACGCCTGAATGTGTCATCGCTGCCGGATGGCTTGCAAGCGATTCCGTTCCACCAAGGCTGACCGCCAGTTTCAAAATCTGCAATGCATTGAGAAAGCGGAACGCCGCTGCCTGACCACCTTTGATATCAAATGAAAAGGTTGACCCTGCCCCTGTGCATTGGCGTTTGAACAATTGACCAACATCGGATGCTGCATCTTCAAAAGGCAGATAATGCAGCTTCCCGACCTTGGGATGGTCACGCAGGAATTCGGCTATCGCCAAGGCGTTCTTGTCAGCGCGATCCATGCGAATGCCAAGCGTTTCCAGAGAACGGCCAAGCATCCAGCAGGAATGTGGGTCGAGCTGTGTGCCAATGGCACCGCGCAGCGCCTTTACCTGTTTTACGACCGCCTTTGCGCCAAGGACTGCACCGGCAATCAGATCGGAATGGCCTCCCACATATTTCGTCAGCGAGTAAAGCGACAGATCTGCGCCATGATCGAGTGGCTTCTGGAAAACCGGGCCAAGCAGAGTATTATCGCAAACGATAACAGGACGATGCCCGTTCTGCTTTTCTGCAATCTTGTCAGCGACACGCCGGATCGCGGCAATATCAACAAGACTATTGGTCGGATTGGCCGGTGTTTCGATCAAAACGACTGAGACGCGCCCCTTCTGTAGTGCCTCATCTGAGGCTTTCTCAATGGAAGCCTCATGCACACCATCGGCAAATGCCACAGCTTCCACATTGAAATTATGAAATGTCTTGGCTAGCAGCGTTTCTGTGCCACCATAAAGCGGCTGAGAATGCAGGATCACGTCGCCCGGTCGCGCAAATGCAAAGAGCGTCGTAGCAATCGCCGACATTCCGGAGGAAAACAGTGCGCAGCTTTCCGTGCCTTCATAAACGGCCAGACGATCTTCCACGATCTCGCTGTTAGGATGATTGAAACGCGAATAAACGAGACCAGCCCCGACACCGGCTGGTGGCTCCTTGCGCCCGGATACAAAATCAAAGAAATCGCGCCCGTCTTCGGCGCTTTTGAAAACAAAGGTCGATGTCAGAAAAACAGGCGGCTTGACGGCTCCCTCGGATAGTTCGGGATCGTAACCGTAATTAAGCATCTGCGTTTCGGGATGAAGCAGATGATTACCAATGCTGGTCTTGGATGGACGCGGCGCGGTCATAATAATCTCCTGAAAAACTCCTCCAGCCCTATAAGGGCTAAAGAAGTCTAACAGAGATGCGTGGCAATCTTCTTGCGTTGTTAGACGCTTAAGCGATTGAGAGCGAACACTATCGCGTGTTCTGCATATTGCAGATTACGTGGCTTACTTAACCACGAGCACAGGCACAGAGCTCAATGAAAGCACTTCAGCAGCCTGACTGCCGAGCAGCAGCTTGTTGACGCCGCGACGGCCATGCGATGCGATCACGATCAGATCACTGCCTGTCTGCTTGGCGGCTTCAATAATGCCCTGTGCTGGTGACTGGTTCTCAATGTGCAGAGTTTCAACATCAACGCCAGCAGCTTCCGCCTTGGCTTTTGCTTTGGCGAGCAAATCGGCTGCCGCTTTGGTGATTGCCTCGCGATATTCCTGGAAGGCGGCAGGGCTGGATGCCCATTCCGCAGCAACGACGATGCCATAGGATGGCAGAAGCTCGGTCACAGAAACCAGCAGCACCTTCGAGCCAAACCGCTTGGCCAGAGCCACACCCTGTTCGACGCCCTTATCGGCAAGTTCAGATCCATCGGTTGCAATCAGAATAGTCTTATACACGGCCCAAGCCTCCAGTTTGCGATTACGATCCAACCATGCGCGCTCCTTTTGACAAGAGCATTGATGCGGATCAATCAGACAGCAAAAGCTTATAGACATGAAAAGCTTATCGGAAGGGTGAGTGATCTGTTTTCGCTCAAGGATCGGGCGATTTTCAAACAAATGATCGTGCGCTTTATCAGCACCCAATTGCTTGGAATTATCTTCTAAGGATATTGGTTTTAAAGAATATAATTCCAAATTTATGCAATCCGAAGCATGGACCCAGCTATGCTTTTGCGCCATTTCCTCATAGACTTCGCTTCAAACAGAAGGAGATTATTCCATGAGCAAGCCCCTTGGCGGAAAAGACGGCGAGACCGCAGGACGCGGTCGCATCTATAATTCCATTCTCGATACGATCGGCAATACACCGCTCGTGCGCATCGACAAGTTTGCCAAGGAAAATGGCGTTGAAGCCAACCTTCTGGTCAAGCTCGAATTCTTCAATCCATTGGCGAGCGTCAAGGACCGTATCGGTCTTGCGCTGATCGAAGCGCTTGAAGCACAGGGCAAAGCTGTTCCGGGCAAGACCGTATTTGTGGAACCTACTTCCGGCAACACCGGTATTGCACTGGCTTTTGCGGCAGCCGCCAAGGGTTATCGCCTCGTTCTGACCATGCCTGAAACCATGTCTGTTGAACGCCGCAAGCTGCTCAAGCTGCTCGGCGCAGAACTGGTTCTGACGGAAGGCGCAAAAGGCATGAAAGGCGCCATCGCCAAGGCGGAAGAAATCGCCGAAGGCAACCCGAATGCCATCATTCCACAGCAGTTTGAAAACCCGGCCAATCCTGAAATTCACCGCCTTACCACGGCTGAAGAAATCTGGAACGACACCAATGGTGAAGCAGACATCCTGATTTCCGGCATTGGCACCGGCGGCACCATTACCGGCGTTGGTCAGGTCATCAAGGCACGTAAGCCATCCTTCAAGGTGATTGCTGTCGAGCCTAAGGATTCGCCAATTCTTTCCGGCGGCACACCCGGCCCACATAAGATCCAGGGCATCGGCGCGGGCTTTGCGCCAAAGACGCTCGACACCAGCGTTTATGATGAAGTCGTGACCGTTTCCAACGAGGATTCCTTTGCCAATTCCCGCCTGATTGCGCGCATTGAAGGCATCCCTGTCGGCATTTCTTCAGGTGCAGCGCTCACTGCAGCTATCGAAATCGGCAAGCGCCCTGAAAACAAGGGCAAGAACATTGTCATCATCATTCCATCATTCGCAGAACGCTATCTTTCGACGGCGCTGTTTGAAGGTCTGGAATAAGCGAGAGCTAAGGTTCGTAAAAACAAAAGCCAGAGCGGTCGCCCGCTCTGGCTTTTTTATATCTATTCTTTCGGGATTTGCCCGAAAATCAGCTAGCCGTGCGTGCCGCGCAAGCCGGGCCCGGTCCGCGCATGTAATGGCGCTCGGGCCTGTAGCTTGGTGCGACGAATTCACGAATAACATTAACGCTGTCACGCAGCTGAACTATAATGTTCATCGTCTTCACCTTTCCACCAAATTGCTTTTCGAAGATGATGCCCGTCACAGCCTGTTAGGGTTGGTGAAACAATTAATGTTTCCGAACATCTTAATGAAAACTTTAACAATTAAAGATGAACAACTTCTGAATCGTCTTGGTTAAGGTTAAGTTAACGGTAAGGATAAACAAGTTTTCCACAGCCGTGGAGAATTGGCCACTATGCTGCTTGCGGCCCGTTTAAATGGCTAGCGCCCGTGATCTCCACCAGCCCCCTTGCCCAAAACAAAAAAGCCGGTGTTAAACACCGGCTTTGCAAAAATCAAAGGTTCGCTTAACGCGTTGGAACCGGGTTTTCACCACGATAATCATAGAAACCACGGCCAGTCTTACGGCCAAGCCAGCCCGCTTCGACATATTTGACCAGCAGCGGGCATGGGCGATATTTCGAGTCCGACAGGCCGTCATGCAGCACCTGCATGATCGAGAGGCACGTATCAAGGCCAATGAAATCCGCGAGCTGCAAAGGTCCCATCGGATGGTTTGCACCAAGCTTCATGGCGGTGTCGATGGCCTCAACGCTGCCCACACCTTCATAGAGCGTGTAGATTGCTTCGTTGATCATGGGCAGCAAAATGCGGTTGACGATAAAAGCCGGAAAATCTTCGGCAACCGTTACAGTCTTGCCAAGTGCGGTGACAAAATCCTTCGACTTGCGGAATGTGTCTTCCTCAGTCGCGATACCTCGGACCAGCTCAACCAGTTTCATGATTGGCACGGGATTCATGAAGTGAATACCGATGAAGCGTTCTGGACGGTCAGTGGTCGAGGCGAGACGCGTGATGGAGATCGACGACGTATTGGTCGCAACAATGGCTTCAGGGTTTAGCACCGGGCAAAGCTGGGCAAAAATCTTGCGCTTGACGGTTTCGTCTTCGGTAGCGGCTTCAATTGCCAGATCAACACCTGCAAGGTCTTCCATCGAAACAGCAGGACGGATCAGCTTCATTGCATCGGCACGCTGCTGTTCTTCCAGCTTACCAGAAGATACCTGTCGCGCCATATTGCCGTTGATTGTGGCAATGCCCTTTTCCAGCCGGTCCGCAGCCGCGTCGTGCAGAAGCACGTCGTAACCTGCCAATGCGCACACATGAGCAATTCCGCTGCCCATCTGACCCGCGCCAACAATACCTACCGTCTTGATTGCCACAGTTCCAACTCCTTCATGCTCTCGCCGATGGCGAGGTCTACCGCCGCTTTCGCGCTTTTCCGAAAGCCTGCCTAACAAGACAGTTACAGCCGAAAAATGCAAGACCACCATATGAATAACCCGCCCGAGCGCCAACTAAAGTCAACGCAGGACGGGTGTGAAAAAGGCGGCAGGTTATCCCTGCCGCCTTTTCAATTTATCAGAGCGCTTTCTGCAGCTCTGGCAGGATCGTGAAGAGATCACCCACGAGGCCATAATCAGCCACCTGGAAGATCGGTGCTTCTTCGTCCTTGTTGATCGCAACGATCACGCGGCTGTCTTTCATGCCAGCCAGATGCTGGATCGCACCGGAAATACCGACTGCGATGTAAAGTTCCGGTGCAACCACCTTACCGGTCTGACCAACCTGCCAGTCATTTGGAGCGTAGCCCGCATCAACTGCCGCGCGGCTGGCACCAACGGCTGCACCAAGCTTGTCGGCAACCGGCAGGATCACTTCCTCAAACTTCTCCGACGAACCAAGCGCACGACCGCCCGAGATGATGATCTTGGCAGAAGTCAGTTCCGGACGATCGGAATCCGAAAGCTTGTTTTCAACGAAGCTCGAAAGAGCAGGATCAGCAGCCGCATTGATGCTTTCAACCGAAGCCGAACCGCCCTCACCCGTTGCCGAGAAAGAAGCCGTACGAACCGTGATGACCTTCTTGGCATCAGTCGACTGCACGGTCTGGATCGCATTGCCTGCATAGATCGGACGCTTGAAGGTGTCAGCAGACACGACTTCCATGATTTCCGACAGCTGCATCACATCAAGAAGTGCTGCAACGCGCGGCAGCACGTTCTTGGCCGAAGTGGTGGCTGGTGCAATGATCGTGTCGTAGTTTCCTGCGAGTTCAACGATGGCTGCAGCCAGTGGCTCGGCCAGACGGTTTTCCAGCGCATCGCTTTCAGCCAACAGAACTTTGCGAACGCCAGAAAGCTTGGCGGCTGCATCGGCGGCTGCTTTCGCGCCCTTGCCAGCAACCAGAATATCGACATCGCCACCGATCTGGGCAGCAGCAGTCAGAGCCTTTGCAGTCTGATCGGAAAGGCTTGCATTGTCATGTTCGGCAATAAGAAGAATAGCCATGTGTTTGTCCCTTCCGATCTCTTACAATACGCCGTCGGCTTTAAGCTTCTCGACCAGCTCGGAAACCGAACCAACCTTCACGCCAGCCTTGCGGCCACCCGGCTCTTCGGTCTTCAGAACCTTGAGGCGCGACGCAATATCAGCACCGAAATCGGCAGGCGACTTCTCATCAAGCGGCTTCTTCTTGGCCTTCATGATGTTTGGCAGCGATGCATAACGCGGCTGGTTCAAGCGAAGATCAACCGTGACAATGGCTGGAAGCTTCACATCAATGGTCTGAAGACCACCATCGACTTCGCGCGTTACCTTGGCCGAACCGTCACCCAGTTCAACCTTCGAGGCGAATGTTGCCTGGCTCCAGTTGAGCAGTGCCGAAAGCATCTGGCCGGTCTGGTTGCTATCGTCGTCAATCGCCTGCTTGCCGAGGAACACGAGGTCCGGCTGTTCAGCATCGACCACGCCCTTCAAAACCTTGGCAACACCAAGCGGCTCGACGGTTTCGTCAGTCTTCACGAGGATTGCGCGGTCCGCACCCATGGCAAGTGCGGTGCGCAACGTTTCCTGCGCCTGTGCCGGACCGACCGAAACCACGACGATTTCCGTGACCTTGCCTGCTTCCTTCAAACGGATCGCTTCTTCAACCGCGATCTCGTCAAAAGGGTTCATCGACATCTTGACGTTTGCAAGCTCAACGCCCGAACCATCTCCCTTAACACGGATCTTTACGTTGTAATCTACAACCCGCTTTACTGCGACAAGGACTTTCATCCGCGATTACCTCTTCAATGACTTTTGCGACACGACTATGCCGCCGTGAATCTTTGCCCGCATGTCAGAATCCGACATGAAAACGTTGCTGACAGAAACGCCGTTAAAACCGGCACTTCCCCGCAACATCAGGAACCGGCACGAAACCTAAAGACGGTTGACGTGCGCGTCAATCGCGGATGGCCGGCAATATCGATTTAAATGAATATATTCTGACAGATAGTCATTCCTATTTCGCACTAACACGCATCGAGCCCTATCTCATCCACGCAATGTTCTTTGATGCCTTTCCTTCACCCATGTCTCCTCGCATTTTCGTGGCGTTTACAAGCCCGGTCTCATGCGTTAGGAGAGCCGCGTAAACATCCGGTCGCAGCCTACCCGGTCAAAACAAGGACTCAAACTATGAAGACGCTTGTCATCTGCTCCGGCGGATTGGACTCCGTTTCGCTCGCGCATAAAATCGCGACGGAACAACAGCTCACTGGCCTGATCTCTTTTGATTATGGCCAAAGGCACAAAAAGGAATTGAGCTTCGCGGAAGCCTGTGCAAAGCGGCTCAATGTCCCACATCAGATCATCGATATCCGCCCCATTGGCGCCAATCTGACCGGCTCGGCTCTGACAGATGATGTCGATGTTCCCGATGGTCATTATGCCGAGGAAACGATGAAAATCACCGTCGTTCCCAACCGTAACGCCATCATGCTGGCCATCGCCTTTGGCGTCGCAGCAGCCCAGAAGGCCGATGCCGTGGCGCTTGCCGTTCACGGTGGCGACCACTTCATCTACCCCGATTGTCGTCCCGGCTTTATCGACGCTTTCCAGACCATGCAGAACCATGCGCTGGAAGGATATGCCGATATTCAGGTGCTTGCGCCCTATGTGCACAAGTCAAAAAGCGACATCGTTTCGGACGGTGTAAAATACAAGGCACCGTTTGAAGCAACATGGTCCTGCTACAAGGGCGGCGAACATCATTGCGGGCGTTGCGGCACCTGTGTCGAACGTCGCGAGGCTTTCCATCTGGCGGGCGTCACAGATCCTACCCACTATGAGGATGCAGATTTCTGGCGTGCCGCACTCGAGAAAAGGAGCGCCTGATGTTTCGTATCACCAAGGAATTCCATTTCTCCGCTTCTCATCAGCTGACAGAATTACCCGCCGATCATCAATGTGCGCGGCTGCACGGGCACAATTACATCGTTGAAGTTGAACTGTCTTCAGCCGATCTCAATGAGCATGGCTTCGTGCGTGATTATCACGAGCTGGCGCCACTCAAGCGCTATATCGATGATGAGCTCGATCACCGCCATCTCAATGATGTGCTCGGGCATAATTGCGTGACGGCAGAGTTTCTGGCGCGCCATCTTTATGAGTGGTGCCAGACACGCTGGCAGGAAGTCACAGCGGTAAGGGTCAGCGAAACGCCAAAGACATGGGCGGAGTATCGTCCCGAGAGCCGATCATGAAAACAAGCTCCGAAATCCGCATCAGCGAGATTTTCGGTCCTACCATTCAAGGCGAAGGCGTGTTGAGCGGCGAGCCGACTGTTTTCGTGCGCACGGGCGGCTGCGACTACCGCTGCGCATGGTGTGACAGTCTCCATGCTGTTGAAAGCCGCTTTCGCCATGACTGGAAACCGATGAGCGTTGATGCCATCTGGCATGAAGTGACGATACTTTCTGGAAAAAAGCCAATAACAGTGTCACTTTCTGGCGGAAATCCAGCAATTCAGCCTTTGGGACCACTGATCGATCATGGTCACACGCAAGGTTATCGCTTTGCACTGGAAACACAGGGGTCGGTGGCAAAGGACTGGTTTTCCAGGCTCGATACGCTTGTTCTGAGTCCAAAACCGCCCTCAAGCGGCATGGATACGGACTGGAACGCGCTTGCTGCATCCATCGATGCTGCGGGACCGGCACCAAAGACAGTGCTGAAATTCGTGGTCTTCGATGATGCGGATTATGCCTTTGCAAAGGCAGCGTCAGCACGTCATCCGCATTTGGCCGTCTACCTCCAGCCCGGCAATCACACACCGCCACCGCCCGAAGATGACGATGCCCGCATCGACATGGACGGCATCATGAGCCGCATGGAATGGCTGATCGACAAGGTGATGGCAGATCGCTGGTTTGAGGCCCACGTTCTGCCCCAGCTTCATGTGCTGATCTGGGGCAATAAGCGTGGTGTCTGAAACCATCCGCGACGCGCATTGTCGTCAGGCCGTGGCGAAAATGGTGATCTGTTGAGCATCGGAGCGGAGCTTACTTGAAGTAAGTGAGCACCGAAGCGCAAACAGAACGCCATTTGCAGACCGGCATCACGGCAATGCCTATCTATTTTGGCCCGGCACCCAAAGAACATCCCTTGCGCCGTTTTCATTGACGGCGCGGGCAGCGACGAACAGGAAATCGGAGAGGCGGTTGATATATTGCAGCGCTTCCTCTGAAACCACTTCGCCTTCAGTCTTTGCAAGCTGTACCATCAACCGTTCCGCACGACGCGACACGGTGCGTGCCAGATGCAGCGCAGCAGAAGCAGCAGAACCGCCCGGCAGAATGAACGAGCGCAGCGGCGGAATATCAGCATTCAGATAGTCAATGTCGGATTCAAGCCGTGTAACCTGCGAGGCAACAATACGCAGCGGCTCATAGGAAAGCGGTTCACCGTCATCGGGCGTTGAAAGATCGGCACCAAGATCGAACAGATCATTCTGGATGCGCATGAGCATAACATCGATATGCATATAATCAGCAGCCTCCGTATGCAGTCGAACCAGACCAATACAGGCATTGGTTTCGTCGACCGTACCGTAAGCTTCCACACGCAAATCAGATTTCAGCCTGCGCGGACCCGAGGTCAGGCCAGTGGTGCCATCATCACCCGTACGAGTATAAATCTTGTTGAGCTTGACCATGGTTACTGTCCACTCTTCTGGCGCGCAAAATAAATGGCAGCCACGATCAGAACCACAGCGATAAACTGCAGAAAGACACGCAGCTGCATCATCTTGTTGGAGAAGTTGCCATCACCACCGCGCATCATATTGCGCAGGCCGATAATCAGCACAATCGCCACGGCGAACATGGCCACCATGGCCGCAGCTTTGAACAGAAAGTCCATTTAGTTCTCTCCCATAATCCGCCGTACTTTTTTAATTCAAGACTGGTCGGACAGCATTCGGTAAAGCCAGCGTGACGGCATTAGGCGTCGTGCAAGAATACCCAGTTTAGCCGGTCGCGTAACCGCATAATGCGGACGCGGCTTAGGCGCCTCCAATGCATGCACAAGTACCGCGTAAACCGCTTCGGGGCCAAGCTTGTTTTTTGATTTTGTACCACCGCTTTCAAGCTTTGCCATCTGTCGCTGATATAACTCGCGATGAACGGAATGCTCGAGATCGATATTGGCGCGCGCATGCATGGCCGCATTATAGGTGAACTGCGAGGCAATCGGTCCCGGCTCTATCATGGACACCTCAATGCCGGAGCCTTCCAACTCCATGCGTTGAGCCATCATCAGCCCTTCCAGCGCGAATTTCGAGGCAACATATGCACCGCGCCATTTCATCGGCACAAGCCCGAGGATTGATGAACAGTGCACAATCCGACCCTGCCCCTGCGCACGCATTACCGGAATGATGCGGCGTGTCAGATCGTGCCAGCCGAAGAAGTTGGCCTCGAACTGCGCACGCAGTGCTTCAACGGGAAGATCCTCAATGGCGCCGGGCTGTGCGTAGGCGCCATTATTGAACAGCGCGTCCAGCCTGCCATCCGTTGCACGCAAGACTTCGTCGACCAGCGCTTCGATCGACTGCGGTTCGGTATAATCGAGATAAAAAGCCTCAATGCCTTTGGCTTTGAGTGCTGCGATATCCTGATCTTTCCGCGCGGTGGCAAACACACGCCAGCCAGCCTGATGCAAGGCGCTCGCGCAATAGGCCCCGATGCCGGAAGAACACCCCGTTATCAGGATGCTGTGCTTTGCATTTTGTGAGACCATGGCTTGTTTCCTAAGGCAGGATTTTGGCCAGAGTGCTTGATTCGCAAAAGGTTTAACACAGCCCACCCCTTGCATTTCCGAATTCGATACTAGATTTAAGGCCTTGAATTCAAATAACTGAACTGAGAGGGACAAATCTGCGGATGCGAAAAGTAAGGCGTTTTCTCCGTCAGATCACCTTCGATGTTTATGGGCATTTCAGTAGTGACGATGGCTGGGCATTTGCCTCGCACATTGCTCTGTCCGGGCTGATGGCGCTGTTCCCGTTCCTGATCTTTGCAACGTCACTCGCCAGCTTTCTCGGCACCAAGGAATTTGCCAATAATGCGGTGCATGTCATTTTCGACATGTGGCCGTCGAATATTGCAGGCCCGATCGCCAATGAAGTGATGAACGTTCTGACCGTTCAGCGCAGCGGACTTCTGACATTGAGTGTGATCGCTGCTGCCTATTTTGCCTCCAATGGTGTGGAAGCACTGCGCATGTCGCTCAACCGCGCCTATCGCGTGACCGACCAGCGCTCAATCATTTTCTGCCGTCTGCAAAGCTTGGGCTTCGTGCTTATTGGCACAATCAGCCTGATGGCAATCAGCTTTCTGCTGGTTCTTGCACCGCTTGCCGTGCGTTTGGCAGAGCAATGGTTTCCAGACATCGCACCATTTACAGGTACAATCGCCATCTGGCGCTATACGATTGCGGTGATCGTTCTGGTGCTTGCGCTTTTCATCGTGCATATCTGGCTGCCTGCAGGAAAACGGCGCTTGAGCGACATTCTCCCCGGCATCGGCATCACGCTGGTTGCTTGGCTGGCCGCTGCAACAGCCTTTGCAAAATATCTCGAAACTTTTGCAAATTACGTCACCACCTATGCAGGCCTTGCTTCGATCATGGTGGCAATCGTATTTCTCTATATGCTTTCGGCAATCTTCATCATCGGAGCGGAAATCAACGCGGCGATCATGAACTTCCGCAAGCGCGAGCAGCAGCCCGAACTCAATATAGAATAGCTATTTGCGGAGGGTTGTGAGTGCGACACCGAGCGTTGTCACCACCATGCCCGCGATCTGAATCGGGCCAAGCGTTTCACCGAAAATCAGATAGGCCATGACAGCCGCCGTCCCCGGCACCAGATAGAAAAGCGATGCAACTTTTGACATCGCTCCTTCCCGGATCATCACCAGCAGTGCCAAAATAGCACCGATGGAAATCGCCAGTGTCAGCCAGACCAGCGCAAAGATGAGCTGAGGCGACCAGATCATAACGCGGGTTTCAAAAGTGAAAGCACAGATCGCGGTAAGCGCGGCTGCTGCGATATATTGCACCGCCGTCCCGGTTTTAAGATCCGCTGCGATACCAAAACGCTTCTGCCACACCGTACCCGTGCTGATCGCAAGAACCGCCACAAGTGCTGCTGCCAGGCTTTGCGGATCGACACCGCTATGGCCTGAAAATTTCGGCCACACCACCATAGCAACACCAAGAAAGCCGATAAGCAGCCCCAGCCATTGCCGGCCGCTGGCCCGCTCGCCTAAAAGAAGCGCTGCAATTAGAGTGGTCAACATTGGCTGAAGACCAGCGACAAGCCCCGACATGCCTGCTGGTAGGCCATGATGCACGGCCCAGAAAAGTGCAGAGAGATAAACACCATGGATCAGGCAGCCTGCGATGGCTGCATGCATCAGCACTTTGCCCCTCGGCCAGACACTATGGCTGGCCAAAGCCCAAATGATCATAATGAGAGCTGCAATGGAGAACCGCACCGCCATAAAGCTGAATGGTTCTGCATAGGGCATAGAAAGCCCAGCCCCGATGAAGCCGGTGGCCCAGAGCAGAACAAACATGAGGGGGAAAAAGCGGGTAGCCATGATCAGAAACTCTTTTCTTTGGCGCCTGCTCTAATCCGGTTCTGAGAATTGCGCTATCGCATAAATCTGATTGCTGCGATCAATTTGCCAAATGCCTCGCTTCTGCCTATGAAACGGCATGGACATTCAGAACGACACAATCCGCATTTTTGTTGATGCCGACGCTTGCCCGGTAAAGGCGGAAGTCTACCGCGTTGCTGAACGTCACGGCTTGGCCGTTGTGCTCGTGGCCAACAGCTATATTGCCATCCCGCGCGATGCAGAACGCGTCGAACGTGTCATTGTGTCCGACAAGCTTGATGCGGCTGACGATTGGATCGCTGAAAATTCCCGCCCCGGCATTGTCGTCATCACCGCGGATATACCGCTGGCAAGCCGCTCAATTGAAGTGGGCGCATCGGTTATCGCACCCAATGGCAAAGTTCACACGCCCAGCACGATCGGCAACACACTCGCAACGCGCAATCTGATGGATTCGCTGCGTTCGGCAGGCGAAACAACGCGAGGACCAGCGCCATTTTCGCCAAAAGACCGCTCAGCATTTCTGTCCGCCCTCGAACTGGCGATCGTCCAGTTGAAACGCTCCGGCTTTAAATCAGCTTGATCGGATCGAGGCTGTCGCAATACCCGCACCGATCAACATCGTTCCGCCTGCCCGATTGAAGATGCGAAGGGCGCGCTCATTGGCAAAGAAGCGACGGGCGCGCGTAGCAATCAGCGCATAAGCAAAGGCATTGAGAAATGCCAGCACAAGGAACGTGGTTTCAAAGACCAGCATCTGCGTCATGAAATCACGATGCGGGCTCAAGAACTGCGGCAGGAAAGCGACGAAAAACGTAATGCTTTTGGGGTTTAGCGCTGTCACCAGCCAAGCATGAAGCAGCATCCGCACTGGCTTAACCTCATCGTGCCGCGCCTTGGCGTCCATTGTGCCACCGGCACGAAACAACTTGATACCCAACCAGATGAGATAGGCAGCACCAACCCACTTAACCGCAGTGAATACCGTCGCTGACGCGGCGAGAAGCGCACCGACACCCAGCATGGAAAGCGTCATGGCGGTAAAATCACCAAGTGCCACGCCAATTGCCATGGGGAGAGCAGCTTTCCAGCCCTGCCCGAGCGCATAGGATACCACCAGCAAAACCGTTGGTCCCGGAATAATCAGAAGCACAATGGATGCGGCAGAAAATGCCAGCCAGACTTCAATGCTCATGGGTAACTTCCTCTCTCGAGAAGAGGAAGCCACCGAACGGTATAATTGTCTATCTAAAGTTTTTGCGCAGCTTCAATCAGCTTGATCGCATCCGGACTATCCCATGGAGCCGGACCATTCATTGACGCAATCTGGCAGCCATCCTTGTCGACCAGTAATGTCACAGGCAGGCCAAAAGCCAGATTCTTGCGCTTTAATTCATTGAAGCTCGACATGGTGGCATCGCGATTGAGGCTCAGACTCTTAATGCCGATCTCTTCGAGAAACTTTTTAGGCTTCTCGTCCGATCCAGTATCGATATTGATCGCGACGACATCAAAATCGCTTCCGCCTTTCTCAGCCTGAAGATTATCAAGCTCGGGCATCTCTTCGCGGCACGGCGCACACCAGGTCGCCCAGAGGTTCACGAGAAGCGTCTTGCCCTTATAATCGCCCAGCGTCATCTGCTTGCCGTCAGGTCCAGTGAAAGCGATATGGGCAACAGAAATCGGCTTTTCAGCAGCCCGCATGGCAGCAACGCTTCCGGTTGCCGCAGCATCAAGGCTCTTGAGACTATCGGCCTTTAGCGCACATTGTGCAGAAGCTTCATCACTTTGCGCAGAAACATTGCTAGTGGGTGCATTGCCAGAAGGCCGTTCCATCACGTATACCGCGCCTATACCGGCGACGACACCGGCAAGTGCAGCAAGAAGGACAATCTTCCGATTGCCTGACTTTGCCTTAACGTTGTCTTCAGCCATAGCGCGTCACTTTCCGTTAGAGCGCCGTGCATCCAATTGGATGCACAAAGGACGCTCTCACTTGTTTAATCTACGCATCGTGCTTTCCAAAATCGATTCCGATTTTTGAGCCGGTGCGGTAGTCTTGCATCCGAGGCATACGAGCATGAGCGAACAAAAATCAAGCAATCAGATGTGGGGCGGCCGTTTTGCCTCAGGGCCCGATGCGATCATGGAAGAGATCAATGCATCGATCGGCTTCGACCGCAAGCTCTATGCGCAGGATATTCAGGGCTCGCTCGCCCATGCTGCCATGCTTGCAAAGACTGGCATCATTGCGGCAGACGATCACAAAAAAATCGAAGACGGCCTGAAAACCATCCTCAAGGAAATCGAGGACGGCAAATTCACCTTCTCGCGCAAGCTTGAAGACATTCACATGAATATCGAAGCACGCCTCGCCGATCTGATTGGCGCCTCTGCAGGACGTCTGCACACGGCCCGTTCGCGCAATGATCAGGTGGCTGTTGATTTCCGCCTTTGGGTCAAGCAGGAAATGCAGAAGACTGCCGTGGCTCTTAAAGGCTTGATCGAGGCTTTCCTTGAGCGCGCAGAAGAACATGCCGCCACCGTCATGCCCGGCTTCACGCATCTACAGACCGCTCAGCCTGTCACCTTTGGTCATCATTGCATGGCCTATGTCGAAATGTTTGGCCGCGATCTGTCTCGTGTACGCGATGCGATTGAACGCATGGACGAATCGCCTTTGGGTGCGGCAGCGCTTGCTGGAACCGGCTTCCCGATTGATCGTCACATGACTGCGACAGCGCTCGGTTTCCGTGAACCAACCCGCAATTCACTCGACAGCGTTTCCGACCGTGACTACGCGCTGGAATTCCTATCGCTCGCAGCCATCTGCGCGGGTCATCTGTCACGCCTTGCCGAAGAAATCGTCATCTGGTCGACGCCGCAGTTCAATTTCGTTCGCCTGTCCGACGCTTTCTCGACCGGCTCGTCGATCATGCCGCAGAAGAAGAACCCGGACGCTGCCGAACTGGTCCGCGCCAAGACCGGCCGTATCAACGGTTCGCTTGTTGCACTTCTCACCATCATGAAGGGGCTTCCGCTCGCCTATTCCAAGGATATGCAGGAAGACAAGGAACAGGTTTTCGACGCTGCCGAGAACCTGGAACTCGCAATTGCCGCCATGTCCGGCATGGTACGTGACCTGACCATCAATGTTGCAAGCATGAAGAAGGCTGCAGGTTCGGGTTATTCGACCGCAACCGATCTGGCTGACTGGCTGGTGCGTGAGCTTGGCCTTCCTTTCCGTGACGCCCACCATGTGACGGGCCGCGCCGTGGCTTTGGCCGAAAGCAAAAAGGTCGATCTTTCCAGGCTTTCGCTGGAAGATCTTCAGTCGATCAATCCGGGTATTACCGATGCGATCTTCGGCTATCTGACGGTTGAAAAGTCGGTCAAGAGCCGCCAGTCTTTTGGCGGAACAGCGCCACAGGAAGTGCGCCGCCAGATCCGTTATTGGAAAAAGCGCATTACAAAGGCGTAAGCTGAGCATCTTAGTGAGATCGCTCTTGAAGGAGTGATTTCACTTTCAGATATTTTGGGTTAGACCTGACCCATAGGACAAATTCCGGGAACCAAAGCTGATGACAGGCCGCTCCGCCATTTCCTCCGTGCTTCTGATCGCCGCTCTTGCAGCCACTCTTGCCGCTTGCGGACGAAAGGGCCCGCTTGAGCCACCACCAGCACAGCTCATCACCAATGAACAGGGTCGCACGGTCGAGAAACCGAAGGAAGACAAGCCCTTCATCCTCGACAAGATTCTGTAATAGCTTATCAAGCAGGGACTGTTTCCCGTGAATCATTTTGAATATCGCGACGGCGTTCTCCACGCCGAAAATGTAAGCCTGCCCGAAATCGCAAAAGAAGTCGGCACACCTTTTTACGTCTATTCGCGCGCCACGATCGAGCGCCATTTCCGCGTCTTCAGCGAAGCCTTTGCGGATATGGAAACGCTGGTAACTTACGCGTTGAAGGCTAATTCGAACCTGGCTGTTCTCAAGACTCTCGCCAAGCTCGGCGCAGGCGCTGACACGGTTTCGGAAGGCGAAATCCGCCGTGCTTTAGCTGCAGGTATTCCGGCCAACAAGATCGTGTTTTCCGGCGTTGGCAAAACCCCGCATGAAATGGATTTTGCGCTGGAAGCAGGCATCTACTGCTTCAACGTCGAATCCGAACCGGAGCTGGAAATTCTTTCCTCCCGCGCAGTCAAGGCGGGCAAGGTTGCATCTGTATCCTTGCGCATCAATCCGGATGTCGATGCCAAGACCCATGCCAAGATTTCAACCGGGAAGTCCGAAAACAAGTTCGGCATTCCACGCGTAAAAGCCCGGCAGGCCTATGCGCGCGCTGCAAGCCTGCCCGGTGTCGATGTTGTCGGCATTGATATGCATATCGGTAGCCAGATCATTGATCTCGAGCCTTTCGACAATGCGTTTGCACTGATGGCGCAGCTGGTTGAGGAATTGCGGGCTGACGGCCACAATATCCGCCACGTCGATGTTGGCGGAGGCTTAGGCATTCCTTATCGTACCGATAACAACCCACCGCCGCTGCCGGTTGCTTATGCGGAAATTGTCGCAAAGCATATCAAGCCGCTTGGCCTCAAAACCGTGTTTGAGCCGGGCCGGCTGATCGTCGGCAATGCCGGTCTTCTAGTAACGGAAGTTATTTTCGTAAAGGAAGGCGACGCCAAGAACTTCATCATCGTTGATGCGGCGATGAACGATCTCATCCGTCCGACCCTTTACGAAGCTTTCCACGACATCAAGCCAGTTTTGGAAACCAAAGATAATGCCCCACGCATTCGCGCCGATTTTGTCGGCCCTGTTTGTGAAACCGGCGACTATCTCGGCCTTGACCGTGAAGTAGCAAAGCCTGCTCCGGGAGATCTGATCGCTGTCTGTACGACGGGCGCCTATGGCGCAGTTCTGTCGAGCACCTACAACAGCCGTCTCTTGATCCCCGAAGTGCTGGTGGATGGTGATCGCTACCACGTCATTCGTCCACGCCGGACCTATGAAGAGCTTCTGGCACTCGATTCTGTACCGGACTGGCTATAAATTAGGGTGAACGCATGTCTCCCAAAAGTGGGAACCGTCTTCGCAGGTAAATCAATTCACTGGACTGATTTCTGGTCCTGCTACGATGGGTAAAAGACATGCGTAAAAACAAACCAGTAAAGCGTGGCGAGCTTTACGCCTCGCCTTTGCCATGATGCGTGTTATTCTATGAAACAACCATAGGCGTTACACGCATCAGAAAGACCCGATGACACAACAGAGAAAAGACAGCAAAGACTTGCCAAACCGCAAGCGCGATGCGTTTTTCCGCCTGTTTTCCGGCGAAGGTGCAGCCCTGCGCCGCCTTCACCTGCAAAGCTTTCTGACGATCAGTTTCGAGCGACTCTGGCCTCTCGTGCTGCCGCTGATTCTATTGATTGCGCTTTTTGCAAGCTTAAGCTGGCTTGGGCTTTTTGCACTGATGCCGCGCTGGCTTCATCTGGGTGTGCTTGGCCTTTTTTCTTTGGCGGCACTTGTCGCGCTCTATCTGCCGTTCCGTTTCCGCCTGCCTGATGAAGATGCCATCACCGCACGCATTGAAGATGTAAACGGCCTGATCCATGAACCCTTGGCCGTGCAAACCGGACAAATGGCGACTGGCAGTAATGATCCTTTTGCAGTCGCTCTCTGGCAGGAACACAAGCGCCGCATGGCCGAGCGCCTGAAAAACCTGCAGTCAGGCGTACCGCGTCCACACATTCCTGAACGTGACCCTTTTGCACTGCGTGCAATCGTGGCTCTGCTGTTCGTGACCGCCTCAGCCTATAGCCTTAGCCCGAACAGCGGGCGCATCGCCGATGCTTTTCATATCCGCGCTGGCAGTGCCACCGCTGTTGCCCGCGTCGATGCCTGGGTAACGCCACCACAATATACGGGCCGCGCACCGGTATTCATCAGCACCAATGCTGATGAAGGCAATGTCGAAAAGCCTATAACCGTGCCGCAGGGCAGCATCGTCAATATTCGCGTAATCGGCGGCGGTTCTGAAAGATTGACAGCAACCGATGCGACCGGACATCGTCGTGAAGTACAGCCTATCGCGCCCAAAGAAGGCGAAGATGCAACGGCTGAACAGCAGACCAATGTCGATGGCAGCCGCAACTTCCGCTACGATCTTCAGCAGGACGAAACCCTGAACCTTTCAGGCAATGATCTCAGCTGGACATTTGCTGTCACACCAGACAATGCGCCGACAATCCGCTTCACCAAAGAGCCGGGCCGCGCCCTCAATGGCACTTTGCAGCTGAGCTATGAGATCAGCGACGATTACGGTGCCACCAAGGCCTATGGTGAAGTCGTACCGCTTGATATTGATCATGAGGAAGAGGAAACCGCTCCTCTTTATGATGCGCCTGAATTACCGCTTGCCCTTCCCCGCCGTGGATCAAAAGAGGCAACGACGTCGAAAGATCTGACCCAGCATCCATGGGCTGGTCAGAAAGTGGCACTGACACTTGTTGCAACAGACGCAGCAGGTAAGTTCGGACGCAGCGAAACAAAAATCATCACGCTACCTGAACGCCCGATCTCCAATCCACTGGCCAAGGCTGTTGCCGAGCAGCGCCGTATTCTGGCGCTTGATGCCACGCAACGCGACCACGTCCGCGACATGCTGTCTGCGTTGATGTTGCGGCCAGAGGAAACGATTAAGAACAACGCCCACTATCTGGGCCTTGTGACGATCCGTACGCGGCTCAAACTCGCGACCAGCGACGACTCCTTGCGAGATACTGCCGATTATATGTGGCAGGTGGCGCTCGGTATTGAAGACGGCAATCTGTCCGCAGCAGAACGGCGTTTGCGTCAAGCGCAGGAAGCTCTGCGTAACGCCTTGCAGAATGGTGCTTCTCAGGAAGAAATCGAAAAGCTGACAGCGGAATTGCGCGAAGCGATGCAGCAGTTCCTGCGTGAATTCGCCCAGCGTCAGCAGCAGAACCCGAATGCCCGTAATCAGCCGATGGACCCGAATGCACGCATGCTGACCGACAAGGATTTGCAGCGCATGATGGACCAAATTGAAAATCTGGCTCGTCAGGGTTCGCGTGATCAGGCTGAACAGCTTCTGTCGCAGCTACAAGACCTGATGAACAATCTGCAGATGGCGCAACAGGCGCAGCCCGGCCAGCAGGGACAAGGTCAGGGCCAGGCCAACCAGATGCAGCAGCAGATGAACAAGCTGGGCGATCTGATGCGCCGCCAGCAACAGATGATGAACGAGACCTTCAAACTCGATCAGCAGATGCAGCAACAGCAATATGGCAGCGGCGAAGGCGAATATGGAGACGACCAGCTTCCAGGCGATAACGGCCCTATGGGACAGGGCGAATCGCAACAGGGGCAAGGTCAGAGTGGCCAGTCCGGCGATACGCCTTCAGATCTGGCGGAAGCCATGCGCAAGCTGCAACAGCAGCAGCAAGCGCTTCAAGACGAACTGAAGAAGTTCAATGAAGACCTCAAGGGCATGGGCATTGATCCCAATCAGGATTTCTCCGACGCCGGAAAATCAATGGGCAATGCAGCCGATGCGCTTGGTCGCAATGAAGGCTCGGAAGCAGGCGATCAGCAAGGCAGTGCTTTGGAAGCCCTTCGCCGCGGTGGCCGCGATATGATGCAGAAGATGCAGCAGGCCATGGGACAGGATGGTCAGGGGCAGAGTGGACGAAATGGTCAAAATGGCCGTGATCCGCTCGGTCGCCAGCAAGGCAACAACGGTCCGTCTGACGGCGATGGTGTCAAGATACCGGGAGAGATCGATATTCAGCGCGCCCGCGAGATTCTCGATGAAATCCGCCGCAAGCTTGGCGATGCGCTGACCCCGCAGATGGAGAAGGAATATCTCCAGCGGCTGTTGCAGTTCGATTGATACAAACAGCCGCTAAAAACCAGTTTCTACTCTTTTACATGGCCCACAAAAGGCAACTGCCGGAACGAATGGCCGACATCCATGCCGTAACCGACGACGAAATAGTCAGGGCATTCGAAAGCGACGAAATCGGCATCCAGATCAACCTTGCGACGCACGCTCTTGTCGAGAAGCACAGCAATGCTGACGCTGCGAGCTCCACGCTCAATCATCAGCTCACGCACAAATTTGAGCGTCTTGCCTGATTCGAGAATGTCATCGATCAGAAGAACGTCGCGGTCTTTTACATCGCTTTCGATATCGCGCAGCAGACGCACTTCCGTACTGGTCGTACCCTTGCCATAGCTGGAAACGGTGATGAATTCGACATCCGGCTCAACACCTGCATCATGCATTGCACGAATAAGATCGGCTGCGAAAATAAACGAGCCTTTGAGGATGGATATCGTCAGCAGATTATGAAAATCGCGTCCGGCAATCTCTTTTGCCAGCGCGAGATTACGCGCAGCGATTTCCTCTGGGCTGAAAAGCACATCAATGGTTTTGCCGCCGACCTGAGGCATCTGCTGCGTCTCCTGATTTATAAGCGTAACTAAGCTTTGAAAGGCACGCTCTATATCATGGTTTCAGAAAAATGCACCCTTTTGCATTGCACGACTTCGCGAACAATTGGACGAAGCATAATCATTTGCCATTTCATTGATTTGATATAGCGTGCCTGCCATGCATCCGGACATTATCGAACTGCGTTCCTTTTACGAAACCACCCTTGGCCATCTCGCCGAGCGATCCATTCGCATGGCGCTTTCGGGTCTTTGGGCGCGTGTACCAGGCGAGCGCTTGGTGGGGCTTGGCTATAGCCTCCCCTATCTCGACCGCTTCAGTGCAGATACCGAGCGAAGCTTTGCTTTTATGCCTGCCGGACAAGGTGCCGTTGCATGGCCTTCATCGGGCAAATCAAGCACCGCACTCGTCTTCGACGAAGAACTGCCTTTGCCTGATTCTTCCATCGACCGGGTGCTGATGGTTCATGCGCTGGAATATGCCGAAAACGCTTCGGAAACGCTGAAAGAAATGTGGCGTGTACTCGCCCCCAACGGACGGCTCGTCATCGTGGTGCCGAACCGGCGCGGCGTATGGGCACGTCTCGACCGCACACCATTCGGCAGTGGTCGCCCTTATAGCCGCACACAGTTAACCGCCCTGCTGCGCGAGGCCAATTTCAGCGTCAACACAATCAGCAATGCGCTGCATTTCCCACCCGTGAAACGCCGATGGATGATGCGTCCATGCATGGCCATTGAAGGTATTGGCCGCAAACTCTGGCCGCTATTTTCCGGTGTTCTGGTCGTCGAAGCGCAGAAACGCCTTTATCAAGGCCTGCCAGTCGCACAACGCTCGTCTCGCCGTGTCTTCGTGCCTGTTCTGGCGCCGCAAGGAACACCGGTCAGCGGTTTGAGAAAAACCGCATCGAAAGAAACCAAAAAATAGCGCTGCAGCCTTTCACAGTAAGGTTTTTCTCGACTTGAACGCGGCAGAGGTTTATGCCCGCTACGCAACCTTAACATCAGTCCTTTTGGCGGAGCCAAAATCATGACCAATACGCAAGACCTTTCCCGTCCCCAGCCTAAGACCGGCCTGCTCGATATTGCAGCCTATGCACCAGGCAAGGAACACGTAGAAGGCGTTGCAAAGGTCTATAAGCTCTCCTCCAATGAGACCCCAATCGGCCCCAGCCCTCATGCGATCGAAGCCTATCGACACCTGGCCGATACGCTCGCGATCTATCCGGATGGTCAGGCTCAGGCATTGCGCGAGGCAATCGCTGAATCGCAGGGGCTTAACATCGGCAATATCATTTGCGGCAATGGCTCGGATGAATTGCTCGGCCTGCTCTGCCAGACCTATCTGGCTCCGGGCGATGAAGCCATCATCACTGAGCATGGTTTTGCGGTTTACAAAATCCAGACGCTTGGCGCAGGTGCAACGCCTGTGACGGTGAAGGAAAAGGATGAACGCATCGATGTCGATGCGATCCTTGCTGGTGTAACGCCACGCACGAAGATCGTCTTCATTGCCAATCCAGCAAATCCGACCGGCACATATCTGCCTTTTGAGGAAGTCCGTCGTCTTCATGCAGGCCTGCCGAAGAACGTTCTGCTGGTGCTGGATGCAGCCTATGCAGAATATGTTCGTCGCAACGATTACGAGTCCGGTCTTGAACTGGTATCGTCGAACGAAAATGTCGTCATGACCCGTACCTTCTCGAAGATTCACGGTCTGCCGGGCCTGCGTATCGGCTGGATGTATGCCCCATTGCACGTTATCGATGCGGTCAACCGTATTCGCGGCCCCTTCAACATGAACTCGGCAGCAATCGCTGCCGGTGCCGCCGCAATCCGTGACCGCGCTCATGTGGTGAAGTCTGTCGAATACAATGAAAAATGGCTGACGTGGCTCACCGACGAATTCACCAAGCTTGGGCTTCGCGTCACTCCATCGGTCACAAACTTCCTGTTGTTCCATTTCCCGGAAGATTCCGCACATTCTGCAGATAAGGCGGATGAGTGGCTTTCAAAGCGCGGCTATATCCTGCGTCGTGTAGGCGGCTACGGCTTCCCGAATGCATTGCGCATGACAGTCGGTACGGAAGAAGCCAATCGTGGCGTTGTGGCCGCTCTGACCGAGTTTCTGAAGTAAGACGATGTCCACGATCCATTTCGAAAAAATCGCGCTCATCGGTATCGGCCTTATCGGCTCATCGCTGGCGCGTGTCATTCGCCGCGAAGGCCTTGCCAATCATATCGCCATTGCAACACGCAGTGCCGAAACATTAAAGCGCGCCGAGGAATTAAACCTCGGCGACAGCTACTCGACCGATAGTGCGCAAGCCGTTCAAGATGCCGATCTCGTCATCGTATCGGTGCCTGTCGGTTCGTCCGGCACTGTTGCCAAGCAGATTGCTGCACATCTGAAGCCAGGCGCTATCGTAACCGATGTCGGATCGACCAAGGCGTCCGTTATCGCGCAGATGCAGCCGGAACTGCCGGCCAATGTGCATTTCATTCCCGGCCACCCTCTCGCGGGTACGGAATATTCCGGTCCTGACGCTGGTTTTGCAGAGCTCTTCACCAACCGCTGGTGCATTCTCACGCCTCTGCCGGACACCGATCAGACGGCCATAGACAAGCTTTCCGCCTTCTGGACGGCTTGCGGCTCGCGCCTTGATCAAATGGACCCACAGCACCATGATCTGGTATTGGCCATCGTCTCGCATCTTCCGCATATCATCGCCTATAACATCGTCGGCACTGCCAGCGATCTGGAGCAGGTGACAAAATCAGAAGTCATCAAATATTCGGCTTCGGGTTTCCGTGATTTTACGCGTCTGGCCGCATCTGATCCAACCATGTGGCGCGACGTCTGCCTCCATAACAAGGACGCAATCCTTGAGATGCTGGCGCGTTTCTCGGAAGATCTCGCTTCGTTGCAGCGCTCGATCCGCTGGGGCGATGGTGAGGCTCTGTTTGATCTCTTCACCCGCACGCGTGCGGTGCGCCGTAGCATTATCGATGCTGGTCAGGAAGTCGACGCACCGAACTTCGGACGTCAGGCGGCCGCTGAGATCAGCGAAAAGAAATGATAAATTAGGGCAGAAGAACGCTCTGCCCTATTCTAAACCGCCTTACAAAGTCGGCAAATGTCCTAATGGAATAAAACCAGCGCTGGCTCTTCCCTTACGAACGGCAATCTCGATAACGGGGTTGCCGTTTTCGTCTTTCGGCATGGCGGAAAGAGCAAAAAGAACAGTAGCGATATTGCCACCCTGTTCGGGAAACACGGTTTGACCGGCTTGCGCAAAGGATTGCGGGTTGACCATCGTGACCTTCAGGTCAGCATCAATCTCACCTTCCAGATCGACTGAAAAGGGACCAGCTACCGAAAGCACCGCACCATTGGGCATGGATAGAAATGCCTGATTGATCACACCACTATGGCCGCGCATCCGTTCGTTAAAGGGGGCCGGACTCGGTGCCAGAAACGTTGCCGCATTGGCAATTACGATATCGGCCAGACCATCGATTTCCGGACTCTTGGCACTGCCAATAATGGATGGTTCCAGCTTGAGAGCCGCAAAGCGCCCATTGATCTTGAGCTTATCGTCTTCGCTGCTCATGCGGAAATTCATCTGCTCGAGCTTGCTGACAGGTTCAGTGGTCGTTGTTTCAGTACGCACGCCGACCGTTACATCGCGCGCATCAAGTTCGACCTCGGTTGGGAACGGACGCGCAAGACGTGTGTTGGAGGTAAACTTGCTCCAGTTCACCTCAAGCGGCTGAATGCCGGGAAACTCGACAAAAGCCGGCCCACCAAGCTCATTGCTGAGTGAACGCGGCGCATAAATCGGAGAGCCTGACGTGAAACGTCCGGCACGCAAAGCCATACCTTCAGAGGGCTTCTGCCACGAAATACTGGCACAAACCACATTCACACGGAGCGGATATCCGCCCATGTGAAGATTCTCGCACTGCACGCCCACACCTTGCGATGCAAGCTTTGCCATATCGGCCTTGGCACGCGTTTCAATCTTGCCTGCCAGATAAAACCAGCCCGCTGTATAGGCGGCGATCAGCACAAGGACGATGACGGCAATCGTAACAGGGCGCTTCCTGGATTTTTTGGTTTCAATACCAGCATGCGCCATTGAAAAAGCCTCTTTCAATCAGATACTTGGTTGAGGTGACAAAGCGAAGGGCATTTCCAACCCGAACAATCATCATCTGTTCTGCTGTTCCCAACAGGTGGCTATATTATGGCAGGATTGAGTCTTGTGAAGTTCGCCCGATTAAAAAACGCGGGATATCTTGAGATTATCAATAAAAACCAGCCATAATTGTCCATATATAGATTTGATATCATGACAATGCGTACGAGCGACATGCGAAAGAATGATTTCTGGGTATTTGGTTACGGTTCGCTGATGTGGCGGCCTGGCTTCGCACATGTCGAAACAATGCGTGCGCGCCTGCATGGCTATCGCCGCAGCCTCTGCATCTATTCACACGTTCATCGCGGAACACCGGATCATCCCGGCCTTGTTTTGGGGCTTGATGCTGGCGGATCATGCCTCGGCATCGCCTTCCGTGTACCCGGCGATATGACAGACGAAGTCATGGTCTATTTGCGCGAACGCGAAATGTCCAATCAGGTCTATCACGAAAAATGGCTCCGCCTTCGGCTAGCGGACGGGCGCGATGTGCAGGCTGTAACCTATGTCGCCGACCGACGGCATATCCAATATGCCGGTTCGCTCAAAGCCGAAGACGCCGCAGCAATCGTTATCTCAGCACAGGGAGATTCCGGTGCCAATCTTGACTATGTTGCCAACACGCTTGAGCATCTGCGCAATATGCGTGTTCGGGATCATGCGCTTGAACATGTCAACGATCTAATCTGCACCAAAGTGAACCGGCAAAAGCACGACACAGCCTGATCAACTCTGTCCGTAACGACGAAAGTGATCGGCCAGCGCCTCTTTGCCGTTCACGATCATTATGCCCGTTATCACAAATACCGTGCCCACCACGAAACTGGTTTCAATCGGCTCGCCCAAAATGATCGCACCAAAAATCACCCCGAAAATTGGCGTCATGAAAGAGAGTGAACCCAATTGGGATGCCCGATAAATCCGCAAAAGCTGAAACCAGATCAGAAATACCGCAAAAGATACAATGACGGACTGAAACGCGAAGCTGCCCACCAGCATAGTGGTCCAGTTGATCTCCACTTGCCCCATCAGGGATGCGGCAACCGACAAGGTCACGAAGGCGGTTAGAAGCTGGTAGAGCAAGGTCTGCTTCGCTGGCAGTGCCGCAAGACGTGAACCACGGACCACAACGGTCGTTGCTCCCCATGCCACCCCCGCGAGCAGGCAAAGCCCATCGCCAATAACCATGGCCTGGAAATCACCATGGACAGCCTCACCGCGAACAAGGAAAGCTATCGCTATGCCCATAAAGGCAATGCCGATGCCGCCCCATTGTATGGTGGTCAGGCGCTCTGATGGCACCAAAAGATGCAAACCAAGTGCCGCAAAGAGCGGTGCTGTATAAAGCAAAACCACGGCATGAGCGGCTGAGGTTAGTCGCAACCCCTCCCCCAGAAACAGATATTCAAGCGCAAACAGCAAACCGACCAGCAGGCCCGGTTTCCAGATTCCATTGGCAATAGTCAGTGTTTCCCGCCGCGCGATCATAATAGCAGCGATTAATGCAGCCCCCACGCCCGACCGCAGCGCTATCTGGAACAATGGCGAAATATCCGCTGCCGTCAATTTCAACAGCACCTGCTGCAAGCCGAGGCTGATGCAAACAAGAAGCATCATTCCAAATGCGTGCGTATTGACGGGCTTACGCTCCATTGTCCGAATCCTCGTGATTAATCCGAACAATGGGTGTACGCTTGTCAGATATAGGGCATATAGCTTAAAACTGACAAACCTTATCGCAGGATTGCCATAATGGCGGGAATAGCTCTCGAACCTACGCATCAACCTCCCTTTACGGAAGCCTTGCCGGAGCCGCTGTTCTTTCGAACAGCCTGCATGCCACCGGCTGCGCGCTATCCCATGCATCGCCACGATTGGGGAGAGTTTGTCTATTCCTTCACTGGTGTAATGGAGGTGCGTATCGGCGACAGCCATCTGCTGGCCCCGCCGCAATATGGGATATGGCTTCCTCCGCATATCGAGCATCAAGGCCTCAATCGTCAGGAAGTGTGCTACTGCTCGCTCTATGTGACCGAAGAGCTTTGTACTGATCTTCCAGCCAAGGCCTGCGCGCTCAACCTCAATCCACTGATCCGCACTTTGCTTGAACATCTGCGTATGAAGAAGCCATCGCAACCACAGCAATCGCAAGAAACACGGCTGCTGCATACGCTGCTCGATCAGCTGGCTATTGCTCCATGTGCGGGTTCCTATCTGCCGTCCAGCACGGACCCTGCCCTCCAAAAGATATTGTCGATCCTTGAAGATGATCCAAGTGACAATCGCACCCTTCACGCTCTTGCGAAGATCGCCAATACGTCCGAAAGAACACTGATGCGTCGTTGCAAACAGGAGCTGGGCATGAGCTTCCCTGAATGGAAACAGCGGCTAAGGACGTTGAAAGCCATGCCGCTGCTCGAAAAGGGAGCAAAAGTCGAACATGTGGCGCTTGACCTTGGCTATGCCAGCGCATCAGCTTTCATCGCCATGTTCCGCAAATTGATGGGTATTACCCCCGACGAATATCGCAGACAAATCGGTGCCTGAACGGACATAGCGACAAGCTCTAGCGGCAATTGCAGCAAACTGCCCCTGATTTCTCCTGCAAGCACACAGGAGATATTAAAGTTGCATTGCTTGCACGGCTTGCCCTTGTTCTTGCCCAAAGCAACCGCTACATCTCGGCTAAAGCATCGCTCCGTAGCCTGACTGGATTGGGACAGTACGATGCAAAGTTCAAAGGGTTGGAGCGGTCTTCCTGGGTCAGTTTATGATCTGTGCCGCTCCGATTGCCAAGGAGACCTTTATGATCGCACTGTTCCGCACCATTGATCTGGCGCTCGATATCTATACTTGGATCATTATCGCTAGCGCCGTTTTCTCATGGCTCTATGCGTTCAACGTCGTCAATTCTTCCAATCGCTTTGTCGCATCGATCGGTGAGTTTCTTTACAAAGTAACTGAACCGGTCCTGCGTCCACTCCGCAATATCCTGCCCAATCTCGGCGGCATCGATATTTCGCCTATCGTCGTCCTGCTGATTATCTTCTTCATCCGTCAGTTCATGTGGACGACGCTGCTTCCTGCACTTCTGTAAGAAGCCCATACATAACCAGACAAACAAAAACGCCCGGACTTTCATCCGGGCGTTTTTGATTAAACATATAAGGCAGATTACTTGCCCTTGGCGCGTTCAATCGCTTCAACGATGAACTTGCGAGCGTAATCTTCATCGCCCCAATCACCGATCTTGACCCACTTGCCTGGTTCCAGATCCTTGTAGTGTTCGAAGAAGTGCGCGATCTGCTTGAGCGTGATTTCCGGAAGATCGGAATAATCATGCACCTTTGCATAACGCTGCGTCAGGTTTGGCGAAGGAACTGCAATGATCTTCTCGTCCTTGCCGGAATTGTCTTCCATGACCAGAACGCCGATTGGGCGAACATTGATCACGCAGCCAGGAACCAGCGGACGGGTGTTGCAGACCAGAACGTCGATTGGGTCGCCATCTTCCGAAAGCGTGTGCGGCACGAAGCCGTAATTGCCCGGATAGGTCATTGGCGTGTAGAGGAAGCGGTCCACAATCAGGGCGCCAGCCTTCTTGTCCATCTCGTACTTGATCGGCTGTCCGCCGACCGGCACTTCGATGATCACGTTGACGTCTTCTGGCGGATTGTTGCCGATGGAGATAGCATCAATATTCATGATGGGTCCTTTCGTGTCGCGCTCTGATAACGGGTTTCATGTTTCCGTGCAAGAAAAACGAAAGTTCAACAAAACGCGGCGAATTGTCATTGTTGCAATGCAACTGAGCGTGATTGGCTATTAAGAGTTAGGAGGAAGTTGTTTCGCCCAATTCCTTCAGCCTTTCGATAGCTGTTGGCGGCATGGGCGGAGCATTGGTGTCGCGACTTGCTGCAACCAGCAGTTCGTCACAAGCCGTCTCCGTCGTTTCTATCAAACGACGCAGGAATTCTTCTTTCTCAAGGCCCGCCGGAATGGGCGGCAGCACACGGCAGCGAATGGTGCCCGGAAAGCGCAGGAACTTTCGGCGTGGCCAGTAAAGCCCCGCATTGTGAGCAATCGGCAATACAGGCAGGTTCAGCGCTTCGTAAAGATGCACAATGCCGTATTTATACTGCGGCGGCGCTCCCGGTGAACGGCGCGTGCCTTCCGGATAGATGAGAATCTGGCGACCTTCTGCAATCGCCTTCTCCGCTCCCTTGGTGATGGAATGAAGCGCTTTGACGCGCGATCCACGATCAACCGGGATCATTTCCATCTTGGCAACATACCAGCCAAAGAGCGGTATTCGCATCAATTCACGCTTGAGGATCAGAACAGGATCGTCAAGCTGCGGCAGGAACGCGTAAGTGTCCCATGCAGACTGATGCTTGGGCGCAACGATATAAGCGCCTTCGGGAATATTCTCGAGGCCTTCGATCACATAATCAGTGCCAGCGATATATTTCTGCAGCCACAGGTTAACCCGCGCCCATGTCTTGGGAACGATCCATGCCTTCTTGCGGGGAAGCAGAAAATAGAACGGCGTATAAAGGATCATCTGCACCAGAGTGCCGATGTAAAAAGCCAAATTGAACAGGATTGAGCGCAGATAGAGAAGCATCGTATCGGCGAAGACCTTAAGTGGACCTGATGCAACCGCATCAGATGACAGAATTTCGGTGCTTTCTCATGAAAGCTGCGGCACCCGATATATCAGGAAGCTGAGCTTTTTCCATAAGGAAATCTCTGCACGCGATCATCAAATCGTGGGATGCACTTATTGGGGCTTAAGCCGTATCACCGAAAATTCTAGCTCCGCCTACGCGAATGGCAGCACCCAGATATTTGACATATTCGATAAACAGCACTCTGAGCGTATCGCTCTCTGCCACCCAGCTATGCGAACGCTTTTCGCCATTGACCACAGGATAAGGCACAAATTCAACGTCCTGCATCCGATAGGACATTTCCAGAATGCTACGCGGGATGTGGTAATTATTGGTGACGACGATCACACGATGATAGTTGTTGGCGCGTATCCAGCGTTCGCTTTCAGTCGCATTACCCACAGTGTTAAGCGCAGAACGGTCGAGATCGACACAGCAATCAAACAGACTTTGCTCTGAATGGGTGGCACGCTGCAGCGATTTTTCCGTGGTTGACGGATGAACGCCGCTAATCAACAAACGTTTTCCCTGCTTACCCTTTAAGAGATCGAGAGCGGCCTGAATGCGAGACTGTCCACCAGTCAGAACAACAATAGCGTCAGCCGGTTCATCCAGAACAGGCGACTGCATGCTGGTGACTTTTTCACTGAAGGCAACAAAGCCAATCAGGAAAGCGACAATGGCCAGAAAGAGAACGATGGAAATAGGCTGAAGTCGTCGAAATACACGCATTAGGACAGACCATAAGAATTTACCGACTGTAGACGCAAGCGTGGACGTCGCACCAATTGTACGACTGCGGCGCCATACCACAGCACCCGTATCCGCCCCCATCTCTCTATCTGCTGCTGCATCAACGCTTCCCGAATGCCCAACCGATACCGTTTGCTGAACCTTGCGTTCACCTTTCTTGCTATCATAGCCATCATTGCGGCGATAACTCGGAAAGTTGCTGGAAATTCGTGACTTCCGGCCGGTATTGGTAAAAAAAGCGGTCATTCGGCCCGTACTCCCGGACCATCCATCGTCGCAAGCTGTCGAACGACCGTCAGGCGGCTCGTCAACATCGTCAGCACACTCACTAGAATGATGATTGCCGCAGCGCCAATGTAACCATCGCGACCAATGGCAAAATTACCGAACATTGCGGCAGCCTGATCACCGGCAGGCGTCGCCATATGCCGAGATGCCCACCACGAAAAGACGAAGAAAACCAGCATAGCAGCCCCTCCGCCAAACAGCGCACCTTTAAGGGCTGTGCGGAAAAAGTGCCATTCGAACTCGCGCGCAACGAATTTTGATTCTGCACCGATGAAGTGCAGAACTTCAATAATATGGCCATTGCCCGACATAGCGCCGCGCGTTGCGAAGATAACCGTCAGAACAGTCGCGGCAATGACGAGCGACAAGACACCCGTTCCGATCAGCACGGTTGTATTGGCCATTGAAACAAGCCGGTCGACCCATGTGCGGTGATCGTCGAAACTCGCGCTCGGGATAGAGCGGGTAATTTCCGCCCGCATTGTTTCAAAATCCGGCGGCGAATTCTCATCAATCGTTACAACAACCAGACGTGGAACAGGCAATTCATCGATATTGAGACCCGTACCAAGCCAGGGCTCAAGCAAACGCGCGGTGGCATCCTTGTCGATGATGCTGGTATCTTTCACGCCTGCAAAGCCGCGCGCGATCCCGCTTGCGTCCTGAAGCGCCTTTTCCATGTCCAGCCCATCGGCAGGTCGGATCTGAATAGTTGCTTCGCGTGCAATCTGGCTTTGCCATTGAGCAGCAGAAGCGCGCACCAGCGTAACGCCACCCAGGGTAAGGCAGGCGAGAAATGTCATGATCGCAATCACGATCACAAGCGCTGTGCCCGTCACACTGCCGTCCGGCACAATCGGGCTTGGCCCCTGACGTTTCCTGCGCTTGCCGATGCGAACCATCAGCATATCTTTGAGGTCTTCAAAGCGGATGCGCAGGTCGTCTAGGACCTTCCGAAAAGCTCTCTGCCAGTCTTTGTCAGCTTCAATCATAGATATCGAGCCGCCCATGTTCGAGGATCATGCGACGCGCATTCACCTGATCCATCAGCGATAGATCGTGCGTCGCGATGATGACTGCAGTGCCGGAACGATTAAGCTCGGTAAAAAGCCGCAACAGGCGCTTGGCGAGCGGTGGATCAACGTTACCGGTCGGCTCATCCGCCAGCAGCAATTCTGGCTGGTCGATCAGCGCACGCGCAATTGCAGCACGTTGCTTTTCACCACCGGAAAGCACGGGCGGCAGCACGTTCATGCGGTCACCGAGGCCGACCCAATGCAGAAGTTCTTCTACTTCATGACGGTATGTCGCCTCTTCCTTGCCGCGTACGCGCAGCGGAAGAGCAACATTTTCATAGGTTGTCATGTGATCGAGCAGACGGAAATCCTGAAATACAATCCCGATGCGCCGACGCAGAAGCGGCACTTCCTTATGATCGAGCCGCGCGACATCCTTGCCAAAAATATTGATCAGTCCGCGCGTTGGTTTCAGCGCCATAAACAACAGGCGCAACAAAGAGGTTTTCCCGGCACCGGACGGTCCGGTCAGAAATTGAAATGAACGTGGCGGAATATGGAAGCTGACATCCTTCAGGATCTCTGGCCCCATTCCATATCGCAGGCCGACATTCTCGAAACGTATCACCGGTGTGCTTCTCTAAATTGCCCGCAGTCCCACATGGAGCGCGGATGAAATCGATATCAAAATGACCTTTAACCTCCATGGTTAATGTGAGGTTAATACAGTCAGAATCAGCCATAAAAATTGCGCGAGCATTGTGTTTTTATAACGCAGAACATTCAGGCAATTATTGGAACAGACGCAATAACGGTCTTGCTGACCTGACAATCGCCGGATCAGTCACAAAAAAACATCAAAAACGGATGAGAAAGAAAGGGCTACTCCCAGCAACCCAGATTGCGGCCCTTAAGATTATGCGCATCGATATCGGTTACGAGGCGCGCATCTTCACGCAGAAGAACCATTGTTGTGCGCTGCTTGAGATCAATTCTCTGCCAACCAGCACATTCTGTCGGCATCGGCGGCTTGCTATCGATACGTACCGTCTCGCTCCATGCAGTCGCGGTACAGCCGGAAAGAAGAGCGATCATGGTCATAGCCGATACAGCGCGCAAGACCGATCCGCCAGTTCGTGCCTCCAATTGAATATTCAAGGCTGGCAACTCCCTATAATGCCCCACGCGATACCCGTTTGCCGAGATAGTTTCCATCATAACCATCTGCATGAACAAGCTTCTTATAGCGCGGGCACAACCACTCCCGCAATATACAAGACAAAAACAAGAATGATTTAAATTAAGGCGGAAAAGCGGCTAATTCATGGGTTTTCCTGGTCTTTTTGAGCTTTTAGAACTATTTAAAAGAACATTCTAATACAAATAGGGATCGATTAAAAATTTACTGATATTCAGTCAATAGCATTCAGAAATTACAAAAATATCCTCCAATTAAACATGATTGATGTAAGAAAAAGTCGGCTATATATTTGGTCATCTGATTCGCAATGGCACTTATCACTACACCAACACTGGGGACTTCCATGTTGAACAAACTGTCTGCGGAATTTTTCGGAACATTCTGGCTTGTTTTCGGCGGTTGCGGCAGCGCGATCTTCGCAGCCGCTTATCCTGAATTGGGCATCGGCTTTGCGGGCGTTGCTCTCGCCTTCGGTCTGACCGTCCTTACAATGGCCTATGCTGTTGGCGGCATTTCCGGCGGTCATTTCAATCCAGCCGTATCGCTGGGTCTTCTCGTTGCGGGACGCTTCCCGGCTAAAGACCTCATCCCTTACTGGATTGCACAGGTATTGGGCGGCATTGCTGCAGCAGCAATTCTTTACCTCATTGCAACCGGCAAAAGCGGCTTTACAGCAGCTGGTTTCGCATCCAACGGCTATGGTGAACTCTCACCAGGTGGATATAGCCTGACATCGGCACTGCTCGTTGAAATCGTGCTGACGGCCTTCTTCTTGATCGTCATTTTGGGTTCGACATCATCCTCGGCACCAGCTGGTTTTGCACCAATTGCAATTGGTCTGGCACTGACGCTGATCCACCTGATCTCGATCCCGGTAACAAATACCTCGGTCAATCCTGCACGTTCGGCAGCGGCAGCCTTGTTTGCAGAAACCAGCGCGCTTGGCCAGCTCTGGCTGTTCTGGGTCGCTCCGCTGGTGGGTGCCGCAATTGGCGCAATCAT
Organism: Ochrobactrum sp. BTU1; assembly: GCA_018798825.1. NCBI lineage: Bacteria > Pseudomonadati > Pseudomonadota > Alphaproteobacteria > Hyphomicrobiales > Brucellaceae > Ochrobactrum > Ochrobactrum sp. BTU1. The sequence continues at coordinate 2,103,723 of CP076354.1, forward strand.
CTGGAAAGGCCTTCTTGGCAAGGATTGATCAACAATCCTGAAAGATATTTAACGGAAGGCCGGTTTCGACCGGCCTTTTTGCTATCCGCCGACTGTCTCCTACTTTGACTTTACAGAGACACGCTCCCGCTTTGTTGCATAACCGTTAGATTCTCCAAGAAATGTGATACTTGCCGACTAAAAATTGCTGTAAGAAGGAACTCCCTTTTACAGATGTCTTGAGCAATGTCCCCCAGCACCGATGCTTCCCATGCGGATCGTTACGCCGCATTCCGCCATGCTTCCTTTAAAAAATACTGGGCCGCGCGTTTTCTGAGCGCTTTTGCCGTTCAGATCGTCAGCGTAGCGGTTGGCTGGCAGATTTATGACCAGACCCGTGACGCATTCAATCTTGGCATGGTTGGCCTTGTCCAGTTTCTCCCGGCACTTGTGCTGGTTCTGTTTACGGGTGCCGCAGCTGACCGTTTTGGCCGACGGCTTGTCATGGGGCTGTCACTGGTATTGGAAGCAGGCGTCACAGCCTTCCTTTTGCTCCTCACCTTGTTTGGCGACTTCGAGCCTATTGTCGTCTTTGGGGCATTGCTGGTCTTCGGCATCGCTCGCGCTTTTCTCGGACCGTCTTCCGCTTCGCTGGTAGTCAACCTCGTTCCGACGGAAGACTTCGCCAATGCCGTTTCGTGGAACTCATCGGCTTGGCAGGTAGCAACCATCGTCGGCCCTGTTGCTGGCGGCCTGCTCTACGGCATCTCGCATATCGCTGCTTACGGCGTAGCAACTGTGTTTCTGGTTGCAGGTTCTGTCCTGATTTTCTCAATTCCAAAGCCTAAGCAGCATACAATGACCGAAGAGCGCTCGCTCTCAACCATGCTTGCAGGCTTCCGCTATATCTGGAAGGAAAAGATCGTTCTGGGTGCAATCTCGCTCGATCTTTTTGCCGTTCTGCTGGGTGGTACAGTTGCGCTTTTGCCTATCTATGCACGCGATATTCTCGATCTTGGTCCATGGGGTCTGGGCCTTCTGCGCTCGGCACCAGGTATCGGCGCTGTTCTCACAGCAATCTGGCTCGCGGGCCATCCAATCCGCGATCATGCAGGCCGCGTAATGTTCGTGTTTGTGGCACTGTTCGGCTTCTTCAACATCATCTTTGGTGTTTCAACGCTGACCTGGCTGTCGATTATCGCTCTGGCTCTGGCTGGAGCCGCCGACATGATCAGCGTCTATATTCGCGAAACATTGATGCAGCTCTGGACGCCCGACCATGTTCGTGGCCGTGTGAACGCCGTCAACATGGTCTTCGTCGGCGCATCAAACGAGCTTGGAGAGTTCCGCGCAGGCCTTATGGCGGCAGCTATCGGTGCTGTGCCTGCGGTGGTCATTGGCGGGATAGGTTCAATTGCGGTTGCAGCAGCCTGGGCTGCCATGTTCCCGCAATTGCGCAAGGCACGCAATTTGCAGGGACGCACTTAAAACTTTACCACCGCGTCAAGCTTCTGGCGCGGTGGTATTTCCGGCATGGACACGCGCTTCAATCTGATCGCGGTCTTCAGCCTTAATGCCTATAAGCTCGGCCACACGCCACATCACATCGACCTCAACTTCGCTGGCGATGCCATCGGCATAAACGATGTCCCACATCAAGGCGATGAAATCGAGACGTGCGTGATAATCCAGATGGCGCTTGAGAACAGTGGTGAAATCCGACAGGCTGATTGATTCCTGATCGGCTTCTTCAGCAGCGCGGATAAGCTGTTTTAGCGCATCACCCTTCAGGCCATATTTCTGCGAAAGCATGGTGGAAAGCTTGGCACGTTCTACTTCGCGCGCGTCGCCATCTGCATCCATAATGTGAAACATCAGGGCAGCAGCAGCCAGTCTTGGATCATCGTCGGCAATTTTTTCGCCCCGTTCGCGTAAACCATTACCCGGCAACTCTTTCAGAAAATCCAGCAAACGCTCGAACATTCACCCTCGCCACAGAAACACTTTCGGCAAATGCCGTTCTTTAGAAGAATTGAAAGTAACGAGATGACCGCACGGCACAAGACGACAAACCGCCTTGGCCGCGTTTCAACAGCTCAAGACGGTGCCTGCGTTGTCTTTAGGCAACAATTAGGGGGTCAGAAAAGGCGCAAACCGCTGTTTTGACTCTTCTGCGAGGCCTTGCGTTCATCAACACCGGGATCGTCAACGATCATATGCCCAGGGCGTTTCTCGTTGTCACCTTCAACGTCTGCTTCTGCCACATCCAGAACAGCAGGCTTCTCTACCTGCTTGATTTCAGGCTTAACGGGCTCTGGCTTTACCTTGACAGGCTCCGCCTCCGGCACAACAACTTCCGCCTCAACAACATCGTGAAACTTCGGCTTAAGTTCATGTTTCTCGACCGGAACAATTGCCTTGTTTTCTGGAATGCGATCAGGAACGGCTTCAGCCACTTCCGGCTTTTCAACCTCAATCACAGGCGAAAGCTGCTCAACCGGCACTTTCCATTCAAAACTGTTGAGACGACCTGTGACCGGAGACACCGGCGACCATTGCTCGGACACATAACCATCTGCTGTCCATGCCGGATCGCGCGGAGCTTTGACTGCCTGTGCAAGCCACTGCCTGACCTTGCCCTGGTCACCAGTTTCGGCCTCTTCAATATCGGCAAGTAACAGATAAGCGCTTTCACGCGGCGAGCCTCGCAACACCTGCTCAGCATTATCACGCGCCAGACGATAATCACCCGCTTCATAAGCAGCACGCGCTACGGCTAGGCTGCCTTCCGCATTGTTGGACCTGAGCGTGACCAGATGCTTTGCACGTTTCAGACGGTCCTGCACAGTATCGCCAGCCCGACCATACACATAGGTCGAAGCAATATCAGGATGCGGCGAACGCTTCCATGCAGCTTCAAGGATTTTGGAGCCTTTGCGGACTTCGCCATCAGCAAACAATGCACGGGCCGCAACAACAGCTGCAGGCACCAGATCAGGCGCGAGCTTGTTGGCTTCAAGCGCAATCGCTTTTGCATTTGCATGATCGACATCTACTGTCGCCATGGCTTTGGCAGTCAGAAGCGCTGCGCGCTCCTTCTTCACCACATCCTTGCTGTGCGCGAGCGCCTGTTTGCGCGCTTCAACGAGCTTCAAAGCGCCATCCCAGTCGCCTTCCGAGCAGAGCTGCCCCATGACGGCAGACGACGCCCATTCAAGCTGCGGCGCTTCCTTGGCTGCTTCCACGGCATAATGGCGGGCAGCCTCGCGCGCACCAACGCGTTGTGCTTCTATATAAAGCCCGCGCAAGCCAAGCAGCTTGGTTTCTGGATCTTCGATCATCGCTTCAAAGCCCTTGCGGGCATCGTCTGAGCGACCTTCAAGCATTGCTGTCTGCGCTTCAAGAAGCTTGATGAGCGGCTCTTGATCAGAATTAAGAAGCTTACCTGCCTGCTTCGTCATACGGCGAGCGGCTTCTGCATCACCGGCACCAGCCGCAATCAAGCCTGTCGACAGTGACTGATAACCCCGGTCGCGTTTGCGCGCACGGAAATGACGGCGAAGGGTGTAGGGCGACTGGATGATGCTCTTGATCAGCCACCAGATAATCAGGATCGCCACAACAATTGCCACAACACCGGCTGCAGCAGTAATCAGCGGCACGTTGTAATGATTACCGCCAAAGGTAACATCAAGCTCGCCCGGACGATCAGCGAGCCACGAGAAGCCAAATCCCAGAGCAACGACGATAGCGAAGTAAAAAATCACACGCAGCATGGACGCCTCCTTAATTTGGCGCCGTGGCGTCTGTTGCAGTCTTTGGCTTGAGGCTTTCGGTCACGAGACGCTGGATGAGCGCATCGGCATCGCGCCGCGCCTTCATCTGCCCTGAAAACTCTTCCGAAACGGCCTTGGCATCGGCTGGTAACTGTTCCCATTCGGAGACCGCACGCTCAAGATCGCCAGCATGAAGGGCTGCTTCCATGCGCGCCGTGGTCGGGCCAACACCTGTTCCACTGACATTGCCTGCAACAGGACGCACGCTGACAAGCCCCTTGGCACTCGCGACAAGCTGATCCCAAACGCCTGCATCTGCAGGAAGTTTGTTTTCCGTGGCAATGATCTTGTTGGCAACAGGCCCAAACCATGCATTGAGATCGGCAATGGTCGGTACGCCCTTGTCGGCAAAGGTCTTCAGCCCTTCGATTGACGTATCCTGTGGTGCAACCGATGCATATGTGTCGAGTTCAGCCTTGAACGAACCACCGCGATCAATCGCTGTCTTCAACGCATTGGCGGCGATCAGTGCGGATGCATCAGGCTGGCGCGCGCTTTCGCTCACCTTGTCCTGAAGCGAAACCAGCTTCTGTTCAAGGTTCGAAATCGTGCCGCTATTGCCGGAAACTCCGGCTGCGGCCTGATCAGCCTGATTCTTTGCATCACTCAACTGCTGCTCAAGCGATGCTAAACGCTCGGTCAAAGCCGACATATCCGCAGGAGCAGCATCGCCCTCGCCTGGCTTTGGAAGTGCCGCAATCTGCTGCTGAACTTCGGTCAGAGTGCCGGCAACGGCCTCCGCCTTGATTTCAGCGGCTTCGACATTTTTCTGCAAATTGGCAAACTGCGCCTTGCTCGCATCATCAAGCGGCGCAGGGGCAGGATTGCTGCGTAGGTCAGCAATCTGCTGTTCGATATGTGCAAGCTGTTCTGCAGTCACACGCGATCCCGGTGACGGCACCACATTGCCCCATTGCAAAGCAAGCAGACCGCCCAGCGCGATTACACCACCTGCAACGCCCGCCAGAAGATTAGCGCCGGTTGAACCAGATTTCTTTTCAATTACCGGCGGCACAGATGCGGTGGAACGAGACGTTTCCCTGGTTGTTTCCGGCTTAACACCCGCGGTAAAGGGCGGCCTTTCCACTTTTGGCTCAGTTTTTGGAGCTTCCGGCTTTGGAGCGGCTTTCTGAGCGAAATCCCCGACAGGTTCGGCCTTCGGTGTCGATTGAGGCGCAGCACCTTCATCTACACGTTTTACATCAGACGGATCGAGATTGATCGTCACGGGCGCGCGGGCCGGTTTGGAATGTCGCGGAGTGCCGGATTTCGCCATGGGTCCTCTCGTATTCGCTTATCAGGTGGTTCGAAGCTTACCAGATAAAATCATCAGATGAAGGAAGGTTGCCAGGAAAAGAGTCAAAGTTTGGAAAACAAACGAAAAATACCACTCTCATCCGGATGATCCGCAACAAGCGCTCTCGCCCGCCATTCCTCTGGCAGCTCACGACAAACACGCTCAGAAATGCAGAGAAACCAGGTTCCGGCATCAAATTGCGCGCGAAACTTCTGCATCGTCTCAACAAAAGCCTGCGCTGCGACTGCTGAATAGAGCAGCACCGCGACAAAAGGCCCTTGGTCGAGAATGGCTTTGATTTCATTGGCTGAATAGTTGATCGCCTCGACGTCGTAGACGTCATGGACTTCCATATTAAGCCCGGCCTCTGACACCTTGTCCTCAAATATCGACTGGCGCACGCGACCGGCTAGATAAAGGAGCCTCGCGTTTTCCGGCAGATGTTTGGCAATTGTTGCAGCCAGACGCACCGCATCACCGCCGCCTTCAATCACAGTCTGAAAGCCTGCTTCTTGTGCAGCCCTTGTTGTGCCTTCGCCAACAGCAAATAGCGGCAATGCCTTCAATGATTCAAGATTTTCGCTGGGTACATGTCGAAATGCATTGGCGCTGGTGACCGCCAAAGCGTCAAATGTTTGGTCGCCGATATAAAATGGAACCGTGACAGTGCGGCTTACAGGTAGGGAAACGGGCGAAAAGCCGAGAGCAACAAGCTTTGCCGCCGTCATTGACGCTGACGGTTCCGGCCTTGTAGTCAGGACAGGGCCACCGATTGCTACATTCCGCTCTTCCGCCAATGCTACTCCCAACCCTCAAAGAAATCCGCACCCGCCTCTGCCCGCACGCGCTTGGCCGCATCAGCACCAAGTTCAGCTGCATCGAGAGCCGAGCCTTCCGCGGTTACTTCATGCGCATCACGGCCATCCGGCGTCAGAATCATGCCACGGAACGAAACCTTGTCACCTGCAACAATTGCGAGTCCGGCAATCGGTGTGCGGCACGAGCCATCAAGCGTCGCCAGAAATGCGCGTTCACAGGCAAGTGCAACATGCGTTTCGCGATGAGCCAATGGCTTGAGCAGCGCATCGATTTTTTCATCGCCAATGCGGCTTTCAATGCCGATTGCACCCTGTCCCGGCGCTGGCAAAAAGACCGCCGGATCAAGCAGATCAGTGATCACGTCAGCCAGATCAAGACGCTTCAAACCGGCACAGGCGAGGAATGTGCCATCCACTTCGCCTTCTTCGAGTTTACGCAGACGTGTCTGGACATTGCCACGGAACATCACCACCTGAAGGTCAGGACGCAGACGCTTGATCATTGCCTGACGGCGCAACGACGACGAGCCGACGACGGCGCCCTGCGGCAGATCGAGAAAGAGCTTCGAGGTCCGGCCAACAAATGCATCACGCGGATCTTCGCGCTCAAGAAACGTAGAAAGATGAAGACCTTCCGGCAGAACAGTCGGCATATCCTTGGTGGAATGCACAGCCAGATCGATGCGGCCATCTTTGAGCGCTGCTTCAATCTCTTCGGTAAAAAGCCCCTTGCCGCCGACCTGCGACAGAGGACGATCCTGAATACGATCACCCGCAGTGGACATCGGCACGATTTCGATGGCGTCTTCGGCGAAACCATGTGCTTCAATCAGACGGGAGCGCGTTTCATAGGCTTGCGCGAGAGCAAGCTTGCTGCCCCGAGTACCGATCTTCAAGCTGCCAATCTTCAAGGATGCTGTTTGCATATCGCGCCGTCCATGATACCGGGTTTCCGGAAAATATTGCATAAAGTTACGAGACAGGCAGGGTCTAACCGCAAATGCGCATTCTTGGAATAGAGACCAGTTGCGACGAAACAGCCGCCGCCATCGTTGAACGCGACGATAGCGGCAAAGGGTATATTTTGTCCAATGTGGTGCTCAGCCAGATCGCCGAACACGAACCTTATGGCGGTGTGGTGCCTGAAATCGCCGCACGCGCCCATGTTGAAGCGCTTGACCGGCTGGTGGAACGCGCCCTCAAAGACGCCAATGTGAAGCTCGATGACGTGGACGCGATTGCTGCGACCGCCGGTCCCGGCCTTATTGGCGGGCTGATTGTCGGCCTGATGACCGCCAAGGCGATGGCCATGGCTGCAAACAAGCCGTTTTATGCGGTCAATCATCTGGAAGGCCATGCGCTAACCGCACGACTGACCGACAACCTACCATTTCCTTATCTGCTGCTGCTGGTATCCGGCGGTCACACGCAGATGGTGCTTGTACGCGGCCTTGGCGATTATGAACGCCTTGGCACGACAATCGACGACGCGCTTGGCGAAGCTTTCGACAAGACTGCAAAGCTGCTCGGTCTGCCCTATCCGGGCGGTCCAGCAGTTGAACGCATGGCATTGCAGGGTGATCCGAAGCGTTTCCCGCTGCCACGGCCACTCAAGGGCGAAGCCCGGCTCGACTTCTCATTCTCCGGTCTCAAGACCGCTGTGCGGCAGACTGCAACAGAGCTTGCTCCACTTTCCGATCAGGACGTTGCAGACATTTGCGCATCTTTTCAGGATGCGGTTGCCGACACTTTGTCGGATCGCGTGAAACGGTCGCTTGAGCGTTTTAAAGATGAGTTCCCAGACTGCGCAACGCCGTCGCTGATCGTTGCCGGTGGTGTTGCTGCCAACAAGACATTGCGCGCATCGCTTGAAACATTGTGTGCAAAGCATGGTTTCGGCTTCATCGCACCACCGCTCAATCTCTGCACCGACAATGCGGCAATGATCGCCTGGGCGGGTGCCGAGCGAGCTGCAACCAAGGGGCCTGATTCGCTCAATCTTGCTCCGCGCTCACGCTGGCCGCTTGATGAGAAATCAGCACCCATGTTCGGCACCGGACGTCGCGGAGCAAAAGCATGAGTGAGCGGGCAAAAATTGCCGTGCTTGGCGGCGGCGCATGGGGAACGGCTCTGGCAGCCATGAGCGCCATCGGCCAGCACGACACATGGCTTTATGCTCGCGATGCTGAAACTGTTGCCCATGTGAACGACCAGCGCCGCAACCCTGCTTACCTTGGCGAAATTGAACTTCCTGAAGGCATTCGTGCCAGCACGGATGCCAAGGCTGTACTCGAAAATGCCGATGCGGTTCTCGTTGTTGTTCCCGCGCAGGCAATGCGCAAAGGTCTTCTGGAACTCAGCGCACTTATTCCGCAATCTGCGCCCGTCATTCTCTGTGCCAAGGGCATTGAGCGCGAAACAGGAAGGCTGATGTCGGAAGTGGTGGCGGAAGTTCTGCCACATCATACGATCGGCGCACTGTCCGGCCCGAGCTTTGCAACCGACGTGGCGCGTGGCCTGCCAACAGCGGTGACGATTGCTTGCGAAGATGCAACCATTGCCGATCAGCTTGCAGCAACGCTCTCCGGCCCCGCATTCCGCTGTTATTCGACCACCGATCTCAAAGGGGTGGAAATCGGTGGCGCATTGAAAAACGTGCTGGCTCTTGCAGCAGGTGCTGCCATGGGACGCGGCTATGGTGCCAGCGCACAAGCAGCCCTTGTCACGCGCGGCTTTGCCGAACTGCGCCGCGTAGCCCTTGCCATGGGCGCAAAGCCGGAAACCATCATGGGCCTGTCCGGTCTTGGCGATCTGATGCTGACCTGCTCATCATCGCAATCACGTAACTATTCCTATGGGCTGGCAATCGGTCGTGGCGAAGACCTCACCAACCGCCCGCTGGCCGAAGGTGTGGCAACCGCCCCCATCGCAGCTGAACTTTGCAGACAACATGAAGTGCCTGCACCGATTATCACGGCCGTTGCAGCGCTTCTTGCCGGACATATCACGATTGATGAAGCCGTAACGGCGCTTCTTAACAGACCACTCAAGACCGAGGATTAGAGCATGATCCTGAAAAGTGCGTAGCGGTTTTCAGATAAGATCATGCTCAAACAAAATGCATGATCCCGAAAAGTGGGAAGCCAATTTCGGATAAGATCATGCATAAACAAAAAGGTTAGAAAAACATGCTTTTTGCTCTTCTGTGCAACGACAAGCCCGATCATCTGCACGTACGCCTTGATACGCGCCCAGCCCATCTCGACTACCTTAAGTCGCTGGGTGACGTGCTGAAATTTGCAGGCCCTTTCCTTGGTGAAGATGGCAAGCCAAATGGTAGCCTCGTCGTGGTTGAAGCAGCCGACAAGGCAGAGGCCGAAAAGATCGGTGCCAATGACCCCTACGCACTGGCTGGTCTTTTTGCTGATGTGACTGTGCGCCCATGGAACTGGGCCATCAACAATCCAGCAAACGCATAAGGACTGGTCATGGCTTACTGGCTGTTCAAGTCTGAACCCTTCAAATGGTCATGGGAAATGCAGAAAGCCCGCGGCGAAAAAGGCGAGCAATGGGACGGCGTGCGCAACTATCTGGCACGCAACAACATGCGCGCCATGAAGCTCGGCGACAAAGGCTTTTTCTATCATTCCAACGAAGGTCTGGAAGTGGTGGGCATTGTTGAGATTTGCGCCCTTTCGCATCCTGACAGCACGACCGACGATCCGCGTTGGGATTGCGTCGACATCAAGGCTGTGCGCGATGTGCCAAAGCCCGTTACGCTAAAAGATGTGAAGGCCAATCCGAAGCTTGAAAAGATGGCGCTCGTCACGTCTATGCGTCTTTCGGTACAGCCGGTAACGGAAGATGAATGGGTCGAGGTCTGCCGCATGGGCGGGTTAGACGCCAAGGATATTTGATGCTTGATCCGGCACAAAAGGGCACGCGTGATTTCATATTGGCCAATACTGGCCTGCAAACGCCGCCGCATGTGCCGGAAGTCAGCCTCCATCTGGCCGATGAAGCCCACGACCTTTGGCATAAAACCGAGGAAGAACTGGCAACCATCGGCCTGCCGCCGCCTTTCTGGGCCTTTGCCTGGGCAGGCGGTCAGGGCGTTGCCCGTTATATTCTCGATCATCCAAAGGCAGTCTCAGGCAAAACCGTACTCGACTTCGCATCAGGTTCAGGTCTTGTCGCCATTGCAGCAATGAAGTCGGGAGCAGCAGGCGTTCTCGCTTCGGACATCGACCCCTTTGCGCTGCCTGCGATCGAAATCAACGCGGCTGCAAACAACGTTGCCATCACCCCGACACTCACCGATCTGATCGATCAGGATCATGGATGGGAAGTCCTGCTTGCAGGCGATGTGTTTTATGAAAAGCCGCTCGCGGATCGTCTGATCCCATGGTTTTCAAAGCTTGCCGCTCGCGGTGCCAGCATCATCGTTGGTGATCCGGGCCGCGCTTATTTGCCCAAAGACCGGCTTGAGCAGCTTGCCGTTTACACAGTGCCCGTCACGCGTGCGCTTGAGGATGCAGAAGTCAAGCGCACGACTGTCTGGACGTTTTTATAACGCGTGTCGTTATTCCAAAACCGGTTCCCACTTTTGGGCGACAAGCTTGTTTAAGCAAAACGCTTTGCACCAGCCACACACAGCACTACCACGCCGGCGGTCAGCACCATGCCCATGCTCACCGGTTCACCAGCAATGGATGCAGCCAGCATCAGACCGAAGAATGGCTGCAACAATTGCAGCTGCCCGACAGCCGCTGCACCGCCCTGTGCCAGTCCGCGATACCAGAAGAAAAAGCCGATCAGCATCGAAAACAGCGTAACATAAGCAAGCCCGCCCCATGCCATGACGCCGATATTGCCCCAGGTTTCAGGCCGCGTCATGAAGCTGAGTGGCAACATGACCGGCAGCGAAAAGACCAGCGCCCAGCAGATCACCTGCCAGCCGCCCAGCCTGCGCGACAGGCTGGCACCTTCGGCATATCCAAGACCGCAGACAATGATAGCGCCCAGCATCAGCACATCGCCAAGCAACGTTGACTGACTGCCCTGCCCATAGGCATAGGACGCCACAATCAAACCGCCGACAACTGAGAAAAGCCAGAACAGTGGGCGCGGGTTTTCGCCACCACGCAACACGGCAAACAAAGCCGTCGACAGCGGCAGCAGACCGATAAAGACAATCGCATGTGCCGACGTCATATGCTGCAGCGCAATGCCGGTCAGCAATGGAAAGCCAACCACCACGCCAAGCGCCACCACAATCAGTGAAATAACGTCATTGCGACGCGGAAATGGTTCACGGAAGGCGAGCAGCAGCGCAAGGCCCAGCAGCCCTGCAATCGACGCTCGCGCCATAGTCAGGAAGGTCGGGTCGATGTCGATCACCGCCAGACGTGTTGCGGGTAACGACCCGCTAAAAATCAGAACCCCCAGAAATCCGTTAATCCAACCCGCAGTCTTGTTCATTCTCTGTTTTCGGCCTTTTTCCAATTTGCATGTGTTTCGGCATTCCCATCAGCAACGTGAAGCGGATTTGGCATGGAATGCGAGAAACAAAGGGATAGAGCGGCTCGGGTGATTCCAATCTGCCTGAAACCGCTTTAGTACAGTGCCGCGAATTCCGCCAAATAATCAGAGACAGTTCACGGACAATTCTGCTAAACTGTACTGATACAAAGGATGATACAGATGATATCGACGGGCCTTTTGCGCAGTCTTGAAGCCGTGGAAGCTGCCTATCTTGGCAGTCGCAGCGAGGACAAGGCAGCGCCCGATAAGATGCCGCTCGTCGAAAAGGTCATGACCATCATTCGCGACCGTATCGCCGCCATGAGCCTTGCGCCCGGCGCTCGCCTGCCTTCAATCCGGCGTTTGGCCGAGACGATGAATGTTTCGAAATCAACGGTCGTCGAAGCCTATGACCGTATGGTGGCAGAGGGGATTATCCAGTCGCGCCGCGGTGCCGGTTTCTACGTTTCAGAGCGGGCACGTCAGCCTTTTACGCTTGCCGCAGTGACACCGCACAAGGACCGGCAGATCGATCCTTTTTGGGTAATGCGCCAGTCGCTCGAAGCAGACAATAAGACCTATAAGCCCGGCTGTGGCTGGCTGCCCGATGAATGGTTGCCGCTTGAGGGTATCCGCCGCGCCATGCGCACAATCGCACGCGATGAAGACAGCAATCTCGTCGCATATGGAGAGCCGCTCGGCTTTCGTCCTCTGCGCAATCATCTGGCGCGCAAACTCACCGAACAGGGCATCAACCTTTCAGGCGGCGATATTCTGCTGACAGATTCAGGCACACATGCTATCGATCTCATCTGCCGCTTTCTGCTGCAGCCCGGCGACACAGTGCTGGTTGACGACCCCTGCTATTTCAACTTTCAGGCCTCGCTTCTTTCACACCGCGTCAAACTCATCGGCATCCCCTACACGCATACAGGCCCCGATCTCGAAGCCTTCGCCAAGGCCGCTGAAGAACAAGCGCCAAAGCTATATATTTCCAATGCGGGATTGCATAATCCGACGGGCGGCATCATGACGCCCGCCACAGCACACCGGTTGCTCAAGCTTGCCGAAACCCACGACATAAAGCTAGTAGAAGACAATATCTTTGGCGATTTTCACCCTTCGCCAGCACCGCTGCTTGCCGAGCTCGATGGCTTTGACCGAGTGCTCCATATTGGCAGTTTCTCCAAGACACTCTCGGCCGCAGCGCGTGTCGGCTATATTGCCGGTCGTCGTGACTGGATCGACGGAATTACCGATCTGAAACTTGCGACCTCATTCAGCAGCAACGTTTTGTCCGCCCAGATTGTACACGCCCTGCTCACCGATGGCACCTATCGCCGCCATATCGACAGCCTGCGCGCTAAACTCGCTGACGCCATGACCATGACGGCAAACCGGCTCAAAGCAATCGGGCTGGAACTCTGGACAGAACCGCAGGGCGGTATCTTCCTCTGGGCGCGCTTGCCTGAAGGCATGGATTCAGGCCAGATTGCCCGCTATGCGCTTGAAAAGGGTGTCGTGTTTGCGCCGGGCGATGTTTTCAGCCCATCGCATAGCGCGGCCCGTTATCTGCGTTTCAACGTTGCGCAATCGACAGAACCCTATATTTTTACTGTTCTCAGCGATGCGATGCGCGAAGGATTGGCATAAGCGCATCCCGAAAAGTCTGAAACGATTTCCGCGATGCGTGCGGAACAAATGTTTAGAGCGTCGATCGCTTTCAATCGGATCGATGCGCTAAATCCATTAACCCGCTCGCATCGAAAACAACTTCAAGCAAAAGCAATGCAGTCAGTCTGCGCATGACGGATATACTCGCCCCCTGTCTTTGAGGAGAGACATCGGGAGGGATAAACGTGAATACACACCCAACCGGGATCGTGGCTAGTCCACGTCCCGAAGACGAAAAACTATCCGTTACAGCCAATCTGGCTTATGGATTTCAGCATGTTTTGACCATGTATGGCGGCATTGTAGCCGTCCCACTTATCATCGGTCAGGCGGCAGGCCTCAGCCCGAGCGAAATCGGCCTGTTGATTACCGCCTCGCTTTTTGCAGGCGGCGTGGCAACTGTACTGCAAACAATCGGTATTCCTTTTTTCGGCTGCCAGCTTCCACTGGTGCAGGGCGTATCATTCGCCGGTGTGGCCACGATGGTTGCCATTGTAACATCAGCAGAAACCGGCGAGGCGGGCATTCAGGTCGTGCTCGGAGCGGTGATGGCAGCAGCCCTCATAGGCTTTCTCATCACACCGATCTTTTCGCGCGTGACGCGTTTTTTTCCGCCCCTTGTGACCGGTATCGTAATTACCACCATCGGTCTCACTTTGATGCCGGTTGCAGCACGCTGGGCTATGGGCGGCAACAGCAATGCACCTGATTTTGGCGGCATGTCCAATATCGGTCTGGCCGGGCTGACGCTGGCGATCGTTCTGCTGTTGAGCAAGATCGGTAATGCCACCATCTCGCGTCTGTCCATCCTGCTTGCAATGGTGATCGGAACGGGGATCGCATGGCTTCTCGGCATGACGGACTTCTCGCGTGTTGCAGAAGGTCCAGTTATGGCACTGCCCGAAGTCTTCCATTTCGGCTGGCCGATTTTCAGTATTGCAGCAACACTTTCGATGTTCATCGTGATTGTCGTCACGCTGGTGGAAACCTCCGCCGATATTCTGGCGGTTGGTGAAATTCTGGAAACCAAGGTCAATTCCCGCCGTCTGGGCGATGGCTTACGTGCCGATATGGCATCGAGCATTCTCGCACCCGTCGTCGGCTCGTTCACACAGAGCGCCTTTGCACAGAATGTGGGCCTTGTGGCGGTGACGGGTGTGAAAAGCCGTTATGTGGTTGCGACTGGCGGGCTTATTCTCATCACGCTCGGCCTGCTGCCGGTGATGGGGCGCGTGATTGCCTGCGTTCCGCCAGCCGTACTTGGCGGCGCTGGCATCGTTTTGTTTGGAACGGTTGCCGCAAGCGGTATCCGCACGCTGTCAAAGGTCGACTATCAGAACAATATCAATCTGATCATCGTGGCGACTTCCATCGGTTTCGGCATGATCCCGATTGCCGCACCGGAATTCTATCACCACTTCCCGGCATGGTTTGAGACGATCTTTCATTCAGGCATCAGCTCTGCTGCTTTGATGGCAATCGTGCTCAACCTCATGTTCAACGAGTTCAAAGCTGGTAACTCAAACCAGATGTCGGTGTTTGCTGAGGGTACGGAACGCATCATTCGCCACCATCAGATCGCAGAACTGCATGATGGCGATTATGTCCAGAACGGCAAACTCTACGATGCGGAGGGCAATGAAGTGAAAATCGTCCCGGCAGGTGCTCATTAAAAGCACCTCCAGCAAAAGTGTGAAGCGGTTTTGCGTAAGCAGTGCGTATCAAAAAAATTAGAGCGCGTAGCGCTCTAATTACCGCAATACGCGGATCACGGTCCTATTCGTCAAATGAGGCAGGAGGCGCGCCATATCGGCGCGCTTCAATGCTATACAGCCCTCGGTCGGCGTATAACCCGGACGGGCAAGATGGAAGAAGATCGCACTGCCGCAACCTCGTTTGCGTGGGCTGATGTTCCAGTCCATGACGATACAGGCATCATAAACATCGTCATTGCGCCACATCTTCTCGTGACTTGGCTTAAACGGCAGATTGACCGGACGATTGTAATTGGCGTCTTTTGGCGCATCGCACCAGCCATCCAGCTTACGCACCCGGCGCAGCGGCAAGGGCGATAACGGCCATTGTCCGCCATCGCCACGACGATAGCCATAGAGCAGTCGCATGGAAGAAAGCGGCGTAGCACCGTCGCCTTCGCGCTTGAAAGCGCTGATTCCCCCCTTGCCAAGCGCACATTCCAATACCAAATTGCCAGCAGCAAGCAGGCCGCGCGTTTTATGGCCGGGCTTTGCCCGTACATCGATAATGCCAATGCCGCGGCTTTTTTGATTTCTGGTCAAGCCCTGCCTCCGTTTTCCGCCTGCTGATAAAGTTTGGGTGATCGCCTGAAAATCTGCTCTCTTTTTTCACGGCTTCAACTTATCGCCATTAAATGTCATAAAACACGAACCACTATTTGAATCAAAGAGTAACGAGGACAGGCATGACAGGTCGTACAATACTGATTGTGGACGATGACGAAGATCTCCGCTCCATCCTCGTCGAACAGCTGGAGCTGTGCGAAGAATTCCAGATTCTTCAGGAAGACAACGCTACCAAGGGCATCCAGACGGCCCGCAATGGCATTGTCGATCTGTTGATTATGGATGTTGGCCTGCCGGACATGGACGGGCGCGAAGCGGTTAAGCTTCTGCGCAAGGGCGGCTTCAAGGCTCCGATCATCATGCTTACCGGTCACGACACCGAATCGGACACGATTCTCGGTCTCGAATCGGGTGCGAATGATTACGTCACCAAGCCGTTCAAGTTCGCGGTTCTGCTTGCCCGCATCCGCGCGCAGCTGCGCCAGCATGAGCAGAGTGAAGACGCGACATTCATCGTTGGTCCTTACACCTTCAAGCCAGGCCAGAAGCTGCTTCTCGATGAGAAGGGCAGCAAGATTCGCCTGACCGAAAAGGAAGCAGCCATCATCAAGTATCTCTATCGCGCCGGCGACAAGGTCATTGGCCGCGATGTGCTGCTTGAGGAAGTCTGGGGCTATAATTCCGGCGTCACGACACACACGCTGGAAACCCATGTCTACCGTCTGCGCCAGAAAATTGAGAAGGATCCGTCCAACGCATCGCTTCTGGTTACAGAAAGCGGGGGATACAAACTTGTCCCATGATGGACAGCGCCTGATGCGGGTGTAATGACAAGCTATGGCGCTCGATGACGATATTCGCATTCTCGGCTCAGTAGGCCTGTTCGAGTCTTTCACACCCGAACAGTTGCGTCTGCTCGCCTTTGGCGCAGAACGCCTTGTTCTGCGTGCCGGTCGTGAACTGTTCCGCGAGGGCCAGAGTGCCGATTGCGGCTATATCGTCGTATCTGGCAACATCACCTTGTTTCATGATGCAGACGAAGGGCGGATCGCGATCCGCCCCGTCGGCCCCGGCGCGATGCTGGGCGAAATGGCGCTGATTGCGCAGACCACCCGCCTGACAGGCGCCCTGGCCGAAGAAGAGACCGAAGTCATCCGCATCAGCCGTGCGATCTTCCGGCGCATTCTGGAAGAATATCCGGAAGCCGCAGCATCGCTGCACGCCCATATCAGCAAAAACCTGCTGCAGCTGATTGCCGACATCGAAAAAGTCGCGCCACAGCTTAATGGCAACGACTAAAACCTATAATTCAATGACCCGCTCGATACCGATGGCATCCAGAAACGCCTGATCGTGGCTGACCAGCAGCAGGCCACCTTCATAGTCATTCAGGGCTGTTTCCAACGCTTCGATTGAATCGATATCGAGATGGTTGGTCGGCTCATCAAGGATCAGTAATTCCGGCTTCAGCGTTCCGCCAAGAATGCAGGCCAGTGCAGCGCGCAGCAGTTCGCCACCACTCAAGCTCCCTGCAAGACGCGAGGTGCCCTCCCCGCGAAATGAAAAACGCGCTAATGCTGCATGAGCATCGTTATCACTCGCCCCCTTATTCAGTCTGCGGAAGTTCTCGTAAAGCGTTGCACCGCGGTCCATCAAGCTCATCTGCTGATCGAACATGGCAACCGGCACAAATCGTCTGATCTCGCCTGAAGTTGGCTGCAAATCGCCAGCAATCAACCGTAACAGCGAGGTTTTTCCAGCTCCGTTTGCGCCGCGAATGACGATACGCTCTGGCCCGACGATTCTGAGTGAGAAGTCGCGGATGACTGGGTTTTCTGGTACTGGCCCACCAAAAACATTGAGCATTTCGAGCACCACACGCCCGGAAGGCGAAAGCGCAGCCTCAATGTTAAAACGCATTGGCTTATTGCGCTCGACCTTTGCTTCCGCGTCGCGCAACTGGCTTTGCGCACGCTCGGCATTGCGCTCAGCAAGTAGCTCTCCGCGACCGCCGGTCTTCTGCGCCTTGTCGGCACGCGCATCCAGCAACAATTTGCTCATGCCCGCATCTGCACGGGATTTGCGCCCGCGCGCATCACTTTTTGCTTGCCGTTCTGCAGCTTCCTGCGCCTTGAGCCTGACCTGCTTTACATCGCGCTGAGCAAGCTCGAGATCGCGCGCGGCCCCTTCCCGCTCCAGTTCTTTCCGCTCGTGGTAGAAATCCCAATTGCCGCCATAAAGCGCCAACGCGCCTTGCGAGAGCTCGGCTATCGCATCCATTGACCGCAACAATTCGCGATCATGGCTGACGACAACAGCACCCCCCTGCCATTTCGCAAGCATATCGGCAACAGCGTGACGGCCATCGCGATCAAGATTATTGGTCGGTTCATCCAGCAAAATAAGATCGGGCTTCTGAAACAGCAGTGCTGCAAGCGCTGCTCGCGTCTGCTGCCCGCCACTCAACTCGCAGAGCCGGGTTTGTGGCGAAAGCGAAATCCCGAACGACAGCAAAGCTTCATCGAAACGCTGAGGCAACAGCCAATCCGCTTGTTCGAAATCAACGTCAGTGCCCGCACCCGCTTCGATCCGTTCAAGCATTTCAAAGGCATCACGCGCGTCGAACAAATCGGCGAGCGTCTGTTGAACGTCACCGCCGACATTCTGCGCAAGCATACCAATCCGGCTGCTGCGCGTGACGGATCCACTGGATGGTAACAAATCACCGCTCATGATTTTCAAAAGCGTGGATTTGCCAATACCATTACGCCCGACAAGGCCGATGCGACCTTCGGTTACACTGAAATTGATGCCTGAAAAGAGAGTACGGCCATCAGCCGTGACGCAGGAAATATCCTGAAGAGTGAGAAGAGAAGACATGAAGAGCCCCGGAAACGTTGAAAACACTGGTCATTGAAAACAGTGCTGTACGATCCATTGCTCTTTTCTCCTCTTCTGAACTTCGCTCTATATAGGCTTGAGCGTTCGATTAATCCAGATCGAATGTCGCAATCACTGGTACGTGATCGGATGGGCGATCCCAACCGCGTGCTTCACGCAGGATCTGTAGTCCCTGCATATGCGCTTCCAGATCAGCCGAACCCCAGATGTGATCGAGGCGGCGACCACGATCGGCAGCATCCCAATCCTTGGCGCGATAGCTCCACCATGTATAGATTTTCTGGTCAGCCGGAATGACCTGACGCATCAGATCGCTCCACCCACCTTTCACGCGCAAGTCTTCAAGCGTGGTGGTTTCAATCGGCGTGTGGCTTACGATTTTAAGCAGCTGCTTGTGCGACCAGACATCGTTTTCAAGCGGAGCGATGTTGAGATCACCCACGAGGATGGATGAATTACCATCCTGCCTGTCAGCCACAATCGCACGCATTTCCTCAAGGAAACCAAGCTTGTGCGCGAACTTTGGATTAACTTCCGGGTCTGGCTCATCACCACCGGCAGGCACATAGAAATTATGGATACGGAGCCTTTTTCCACCCGCTGCGACGACTGCACTTAAGTGACGGCAATCACCCATCTCGCAAAAGCCGATTTTCTCGACATCGCTCAGTGGACGTTTCGAGATGGTTGCGACGCCGTGATAACCCTTCTGGCCACTGATCGCGATATGCTCATAGCCAAGTGCGCGAAAGCCCTTGGAAGGGAACTGATCGTCGGGACATTTGGTTTCCTGAAGACAGAGAACATCCGGCTGATAGTCGCTTAAAAACTGCTCGACCAGCGGCATGCGCAGACGAACAGAATTGATGTTCCAGGTAGCAACAGAAAATGTCATGGAAATAAGACTCACAGCCATCAGAAGATGGCCGCGAACCTAACGATTTATCCCGCAAATGCAAATATCGAGCGTAAAGTTTTACTGGCCTTTGCGCTTCATCGCGATGCGCTGATAGTCGATCTTGAACATATCGTCGGTAAAGCGCACACCGGTGCGCAAATTGAAGATCATCACCGTTGTATCAAGGCCTTGCGCATCGGTGATCGTCCACTGCTTCAGCTCATAAGTCTTTGGCTCGAACATCAGCGTAATCTTGGAGCTGCCGAACACTTTTTTGTCACCAATGACCAGTGTGGTCATATCCGGGTCCTGTTTGACGCTCTGAAGACGGCCACCGCCAAGGTCAATCTTATCGGAAAGAAGCAGCTTTAGCGGCGTGGTGCCCAGCGCATACATATCCCAGGTATCGAGCTTACGATTGTTGATGACAACCTGATTTCCATCCGAAATCACGCGTACCGGCGAGTTGTTGTAATTGAAACGGATTTTGCCCGGACGCTCGATATAGAAAGTGCCGCCTGTCTGGTCGCCCTTCGGGCCAAACTGAACGAACTCACCGGTCATGGTGCGAACAGAAGAGAAATGATCTGCAATCTGCTGAGCGGCCGCGGCATTTCCCGCGCCCTGCGCCTGAGCCGCAACGGGAGTGAACACCGGCGCAACAGAACCAAGAATCAATGCTCCCAATCCGAGGAAGGCCGCGAAACGGCTGGCTTTCGCAAATGCGGAAATGCGGGAGAACATCATCGGCAAACTCTCTCTTTTCATCATTCTCTAAAGGTAGATCGGCAGTTGGGCGCCAGTGTGGCAACTCAAAGTGTGGCAACTCAAGCTCACGAATTCTCGGCTAGAAATCGTCGTCGCCTGTCGGCACCAGTATTTCGCGCTTGCCGGCATGATTGGCAGGTCCAACGATACCTTCGTCTTCCATGCGTTCGATGATCGAAGCAGCACGGTTATAGCCAATGCCCAAACGACGCTGGATATAGGAAGTCGAAGCCTTCTTGTCGCGCAGCACCACAGCCACAGCCTGATCATAAGGATCGTCGGAATTTTCAAGGTTAGACGTTCCAGCCGGACCGCCGCCTTCATCCTCTTCCTCATCTTCGGTGATGGCGTCGAGGTATTCGGGCACGCCCTGAAGTTTCAGGTGCTGAACAATACGCTCTACTTCGTCATCACCCACAAATGGACCATGTACGCGCTGAATGCGACCGCCACCGGCCATAAACAGCATATCACCCTGACCAAGCAGCTGCTCGGCGCCCTGCTCGCCAAGGATAGTGCGGCTGTCGATCTTCGACGTAACCTGGAAGGAAATGCGGGTCGGGAAGTTGGCCTTGATCGTACCCGTGATAACATCGACAGATGGGCGCTGCGTTGCCATGATGACGTGGATGCCTGCGGCACGCGCCATCTGCGCCAGACGCTGCACCGTGCCTTCAATGTCCTTACCAGCCACCATCATCAGATCGGCCATTTCGTCGATGATCACGACGATATATGGCATTGGTTCAAGGTCGAGCTGCTCGGTTTCGTAGATCGCTTCTCCCGTATTCCGGTCAAAGCCGGTCTGAACGGTACGGGCGATCTGCTCACCCTTTTTCTGGGCCTGACCAACACGCTGGTTGAAGCCGTCAATATTGCGGACACCAACCTTGGACATCTTGCGATAGCGGTCTTCCATTTCGCGCACGGTCCACTTGAGCGCAACGACAGCCTTTTTCGGGTCGGTCACAACCGGCGTCAGAAGATGCGGAATACCGTCATAGATAGAGAGTTCCAGCATCTTCGGATCGATCATAATCAGACGGCATTCCTGCGGCGTCATACGATAGACCAGCGACAGGATCATGGTGTTGATCGCCACCGACTTACCCGAGCCGGTTGTACCAGCCACCAACACATGCGGCATCTTCGCAATATCGGCAATCACCGGTTCACCGTTGATTGTTTTACCCAGCGCCAGCGCCAGCTTTGCCTTTGATTGTTCAAAGTCGCGGCTTGCCAGCATCTCGCGCAGATAAACCATTTCGCGCTTCTGGTTCGGCAATTCGATACCGATGACATTGCGACCCGGAACAACGGCAACACGGGCTGCTATCGCGCTCATCGAGCGGGCGATATCATCCGCCAGACCAATCACACGAGATGATTTGATACCCGGAGCCGGTTCTAGTTCGTACAGGGTGACAACCGGACCCGGCTTCACATTGATGATTTCGCCGCGCACGCCGAAATCTTCCAGCACGCCTTCAAGCAGACGCGCATTCTGTTCAAGCGCATCCTTGGACAGCGACGCATCGCGCTGTACGAGCTTAGGCTCAGCCAGATAATGCAGCGACGGCATTTCAAATGCGCCGCCTTCCTTGAGGAACGACGCCTGTGCTTCACGCTGGATGCGTGCGCCACTCTTAGGTGAAGGCGCACGTTCGCCAACGCGTGCTTTGGCGCGCTGTGGCGGTGCATCATGCCATTCCTGGCCTGCCAGCGGCGCACCATCGCCGTCATTATCGAAACCGTCATCCATTTCAAACGGCGGCTCTTGTGACGGAGCAGAACCAAATCCCGGATCATGGCGAGGACCGTTGCGCGTTTCAGCACTACGACGCACGCTGCGCATATCACCGAACTCGTCTTCACGCGGCTTACGACGCTTCATGCCTGTAAGTCGCCTGAAAGTGGCGGTTGCACTGAGCATTGTATGCGTCATAGCACCGACGAATTGCGAAATGCCGCCCGATGCCGTTTCGTCGTCATTATCGTCGTCTTCGAAGTCGTCTTCCGCAGCACCGCGCGCGGCAGGCGTGTCGGCCAATACTTCGCGGCGACCAATAATGCCACTTGCAAAAAGGCAGAGCCAAAGTGCTGGGAAGGCGAGCACCAGCGCAATGCCGGATGCTATCGCACCTTGTGGGAATGTACCGATGAAAATACCTGGGATGCGCAGCATCATGTCACCGAAGACACCGCCAAGGCCAATTGGCATTGGCCAGCTTTCCGGCACCGCAAAGCAGCTTGCAATGGCTGCGAACAGCAGGGCTGCGCCGAGCCAGGCAAAACTGCGCTTGGCAATGCGACTGATACCGCCACGCGTCATCAACAGCAGTGACCAGATGACCAGCGGGAGCAGAACTGGAACGCTTGCAAGGCCAAAGAACTGCATGGCGATGTCGGAGAATACCGCGCCCGGATAGCCAAGCGCATTGGTAACAGGGTTGTCTGTCGCATGACTGAGGCTTGGGTCTGCAACATTCCATGTCGCCAGAGCCCCCACCGCAGCACCCGTAAGCGCAAGCAATCCCAGACCAAACAGGATATAAAATTGCCTGCGGAAGATATTGGCCAATCTCAGCCTGTCTTCCGAAATCCGCTCGTCACGCAGCGGGTATGAGGGCGAATATCCTTGCCGCATAAAGCCTGTCCCGAACCATGTTTTGGTGCCCTGCGGCTTGTGAAGCCTCGGGCGCAATGAATCGGGGTGATCCTAGCCTTGCGATGGTTAATTCCTCATTAACCATGCGACTTCTTATGTGGAGAAATGAAAAAGGCGCGGTTTCCCGCGCCTTTCCCCTTCTTGAGACAACCCTGTTCTACTGAACAGACTCGCCGTGCAAAGCGATATCGAGGCCTTCCATTTCGGCCTGCTTGCTTGGACGCAGACCCATGATGGCCTTGATTACGTAGAGAATAATCGCGGTCGCGACTGCTGTGTAGACAATGGTAACGGCCGCACCGAAGAACTGCTTGCCCATGGTTGCACCTTCGCCCGCGGCGTTGATCGCAACATCGGCAAAAAAGCCCGTCAGGATCGCGCCAACAAAGCCGCCAACGCCGTGTACGCCGAACGCATCGAGCGAGTCGTCATAACCAAGCGCATGCTTGAGCTTAACCGCTGCCACGTAGCAGATAAGGCCTGCGACGATACCGATGATCAGCGCGCCTGTCGGATTGACGAAGCCTGCCGCAGGGGTAACAGCAACCAGACCAGCTACCGCGCCCGAAATAATACCGAGAACACTTGGCTTACCCGCGATTGCCCACTCAGCAAACATCCAGGCAAGAGCTGCACCAGCGGTCGCAACCTGCGTGTTGAGCATGGCGACAGCGGCGAGCGAATTTGCACCGGCAGCAGAACCTGCGTTGAAGCCGAACCAACCCACCCACAGAAGGGCTGCGCCGATAACCGAGAGAACAAGGTTGTGCGGCGCCATGTTGGTCTGGCCATAACCGTCACGCTTACCGATGATCAGTGCTGCAACAAGACCTGCGACACCGGCATTGATGTGAACGACCGTACCGCCAGCGAAGTCGAGAACGCCGTCAGAGCCGAGGAAGCCGCCGCCCCATACCCAATGCGCAACCGGCACATAGACGATGAAGAGCCACAGAACCATGAAGACCAGCATGGAGGAGAACTTCATGCGCTCTGCAAACGAACCCGCAATCAGCGCAGGCGTGATAACCGCAAAGGTCATCTGGAACACGATGAAGAGGTATTCAGGGATGGTGCCGGTGAGCGAATCCATCGTTACGCCAGCAAGGAATGCCTTGTCGAAACCACCGATAAAGGCGTTCATCGAACCGCCATCGGTAAAAGCAAGCGAATAGCCGAAGAACATCCACAATACCGACATCAGGCAGGTAATTGCGAAGCTCTGCATGACGGTGGAAAGCACGTTCTTCTTGCGCACCATGCCACCATAGAACAGCGCAAGACCAGGAATGGTCATCATCAACACAAGTGCGGTTGAAGTCAGCATCCAGGCGGTATCGCCGGTATCAAGGGTCGGGGTTGGTGCAGCTGCGTCCTGTGCAAAAGCTGTTCCAGCCAGAGCGAGCAGTGCAGGCAGAGTGGCGAGAGCCGTTTGCTTGAATCTTCCAGTTATGAGCATCGAGTATCTCCGTCGAATGGCGGCTTCAAACGCGTCTGCGCTGAAAAGACCGGTTCAAAGCTACAGAAACAAAAATCGTGCCAGTTGCGCGCGATGGAACGGAGAAGATGCAATTTTTCTGATATTTGGCATTCACGCGTAAAGTGAAATCAAAGGATAGAAACGGCATTTCCGCCCAAAATCCGGGCTTTTAAACAAACGAAATGCGCAGTCCAGCCCGAGAAAAATCTTGCCGTAAAAATAATAAACGGCTTCTCCCAGAAAGGGAAAAACCGCTTTAAGTGATTCATCGGATTCAGCTTTTGCGCTTGAAGCCCATTTTACGCAATCGACATATGCATAAAATTTAATCGCATGCTTTTATGATGATTAAAATATCATCACTTGTCTTTTTCATGCACACGGATAAGTCCTTCCTGCGCAACCGAGGCAATCAGAAGCCCTTCACGCGTATAGAGCGCACCGCGGTTAAACCCGCGCGCACTGGACGCGCTTGGCGTATCCTGGGTGTAAAGGAGCCAGTCATCGAGCCTGCACGGGCGATGGAACCACATCGCATGATCAAGACTTGCCACCTGCAGATCTCGGTCAAAAATCGTGCGCCCATGCGGATGCAGAGATGTATCGAGCAAGGTCATATCCGACAGATAGGCGAGAATGGCCGCCTGAAGTGCGCGATCATCCGGCACAATACCGCGCGCCCGCACCCAGACATGCTGACTTGGAGCCAGTTTCTCGCGCGAGAAATAATGTTTGAGAGATACCGGCTTGATCTCGATGGGGCGCTCCTGCTCCCAGTATTT
The DNA here is from genome assembly GCA_018798825.1 of Ochrobactrum sp. BTU1. Classification (NCBI taxonomy): domain Bacteria; kingdom Pseudomonadati; phylum Pseudomonadota; class Alphaproteobacteria; order Hyphomicrobiales; family Brucellaceae; genus Ochrobactrum; species Ochrobactrum sp. BTU1. Next base: position 2,128,668 of record CP076354.1, read on the forward strand.
GCGCACACCAGCCGGTGCCAGATGCAAATATTCTTCCTTGAGATCATGATCGCCGACAAGCTGCTCGGGCATCGGCAGGCCTTCCGGCATATCGATTTGATGATCAAGTCCCGTTTCATCGATCTGGAACGACGCTGACAGCGTGAAGATCGCCTTGCCGTGCTGCTTTGCCAAAACGCGACGCGTGTTGAAGCTCGAGCCATCACGAATACGATCAACTTCATAGATGATCGGAATGGCCGGATCACCCGGACGTACAAAATAGCCATGCAGCGAATGAATATGCCGATCCGCATCAACCGTGCGCTGGGCCGCAATCAGCGCCTGTCCGATCACCTGCCCGCCAAAAACGCGCTGCCAGCCCACCTGCGGACTATTGCCGCGGAAAAGATCCATTTCGAGCGTTTCAAGATCAAGTGTCGTCAGAAGCTGCTGCATGGCAGCGGTCTGCTTACCTTCAAATGCACTGGTCTTTTTATTATCGGACATGGACAGCCTGTCTCCTGCAATCCTATATAGGAACTATATTCTCGGTGAACTGTTTGTGCCTGCACGATAGAAACTGTCAAGTCGAAGCCTCACATGCTTCACCGAAGGGTGATCTGAATATCCGAAAGGAAGAAGCGATGTCTGCCGCAAGCAAGCAGGGAACCACGGGCAAGAACGATCTGGTAATCGCAGGCGGCGGCTATGTCGGCCTCGTTACCGCCGTTGCGGTCAAATCGGCAGCTCCGCATCTTTCGGTTACCGTCATCGACGGCGCACCGGCAGGCGCATGGAAGAACGACCCGCGTGCATCCTCCATTGCAGCAGCTGCTTCGCGTATGCTCGACAAGCTCGGCTGTTGGCAGGAAATCGTTACCGACGCTCAGCCCATCACAGAAATGGTCGTTACCGATTCCCGCACCTCCGATCCGGTACGACCTGTCTTCCTAACATTCTCTGGCGACGTGAATCCGGGCGAGCCTTTTGCCCATATGGTTGAAAACCGTGTGCTCAACACCGCCCTTCACAGACAAGCAGATGCACTCGGCATCACCTTCATCGAAGGCATGAGCGTCGAGAATTTTGAAACCAATCCTGAATCGGTTGCCGTGAAGCTGGCCAATGGTGAAACACTCATCACCCGCCTGCTGATTGCCGCAGACGGCGCAAAATCACGCCTGCGCGACATTGCTGGCATCAAGACGGTCAACTGGGACTATGACCAATCGGGCATCGTCTGCAACGTCGCCCATGAGCGCCCACATGGTGGTCGTGCCGATGAGCATTTCCTGCCCGCAGGTCCATTTGCCATCCTGCCACTGAAGGGCAATCGCAGCTCGCTCGTCTGGACGGAACGCACAGCCGATGCCGAGCGCCTGATCCGCGAAGACGATTTCATCTTTGAGACCGAACTTGAGCAGCGTTTCGGTCATCGCCTTGGCGCGCTGACTGTTGAGGGTCCGCGCCGCGCCTTTCCGCTTGGCCTCACACTGGCCCGCGAGTTCGTCAAGCCACGCTTTGCACTTGTGGGTGATGCAGCCCACCGCATCCACCCGATTGCCGGTCAGGGCCTCAATCTCGGTTTCCGTGATGCGGCAGCCATTGCCGAAGTTATCGTCGAGACCGATCGCCTTGGCCTCGACATCGGCTCTTTCGCAGCACTGGAACGCTATCAGGCATGGCGCCGGTTCGACACGGTGCAGATGGGTGTCACAACAGACGTACTGACCAAATTGTTCTCCAACGACAATCCGGCAGTCCGAACCATTCGCGACATTGGACTGGGTCTTGTTGACCGCGTTCCAAGCCTCAAGTCCTTCTTCATCAAGCAGGCAGCGGGTCTTTCGGGGGATACACCACGTCTTTTACAGGGCGAAGCGATTTAAAGCATTTCCAGCAAAAGTGGGAACCGGTTTTGCGTCGGATAATGCGTAAAAAAAATAGTTACAGCGGTTCCAACGATTCAGCCTTAACTAGAACCGCTCTCAGCTTCACACGCGGACTGGAAAAAGCTCCCATTTCTGCTAAAAAAGCAAGACTGAGCATAGGCGTGGGGGCCTCGGGGCATGCATACCAATGAGCGATTGATCGACGGGCTCCGGCAGTTGCAGGCAGGCTTGTGGTCAACGGAATGCGTTCACAAACTATCCAAAATTGCAGGCGCACTAGCCATTATCGCCGCTATGGCAGCCGCCATCATCTATTCAGTCGTAAAGCCCGACCAGAACTGGGATATGATCCCTTATATCGCAACAGCGCTGGAAAACCGCTATCCCGATGCGACCCAACTGCATACGGAAACATGGCGGCAAGTCGCAGAAGTGACGCCGGAAGGCGAGCTGCAAGCGCTGAAATACGGTGGAGACTATCGAAGCGCCCAGTGGGTAAGCCCCGATAATTTCAAATCGCAGCTCGTCATGTACCGCGTCAAAGCGGGCTATATTCAGCTTCTGCGCTGGCTGGAACCCTATACAGGGCTGGTCCGTGGCGGCCACCTCATCAGCATCTCAGCAGCGTTCGCTACCGGGCTGCTGATGCTTTGGCTGCTTGGCAGCTATAATGCGCTTCAGGCCGGGCTCCTGGTTGGACCCGCGCTTTTACTGGCCGGTTATGGCCCAATAACATCAGCGGTCTTTCCGGACATCGCCATGGCAGCGCTTTCCTTCGCCGCCATTTTCGCCATTCTGCGCGAGCGCGACTGGCTGGGTGCCTTGCTGCTCGTGCTATCTTTCACAATCCGCCCAGACAACATCATCATGATCTTTGCTCTGCTGATCACAGCAGTTCTGTTCGGCTGGCGTAAACTTCCACTGCTGATAGCCTTTGCGGCCTGCATCGCGGCAGGCCTGATGATGGAAAAAACCGCCGGACATCCCGGGTGGTGGGCGCATCTTTATTTCACCTGCATCGAGATGCAGAGTTCCATGACTGGATTTAAGCCAGATTTTTCGGTCGTTCTGCTCGTCAAAGCCTATATTCGGGGGATCATTCTGGCGCTTTATCTCGAAAGCTGGCCTTCCATGCTGTTACTGGCACTGGTCGCTTGGGCAGCGATGGCGAAAGCCGGGATTAAAGCCGATATTCCTCGATTGAATGGTATCGTCTTTGCCATGGTCATCGGAATTCTCGGCAAATTTGTTTACTTTCCGATGCCCTATGATCGCTTTTTCTTCAACATGATCATCATCATCGTTCTGATGCTTTCACTGGCATGGGCAGTCGATACAAACCGTAAGTTTGCCCAAAACTGACACTGGAAGCCATGGGAAGCCGCCCTATCTGGTTGGAAGAAACCAATCGAGAGGAGCTTCCCCATGGACAGAAAAGCAACCGCAGTCTGGAAAGGTACACTCAAGGACGGCAAAGGCACGCTCAATACCCAGAGCGGTGCGCTTAAAGACCTGCCCTATGATTTCAAGGCGCGCTTTGAAGATGAAAGTGGCCGCGCAGGCACCAACCCTGAAGAGCTTCTCGGCGCCGCCCACGCAGGTTGCTTCGCCATGCAGCTGTCAGCCCTGCTTACCGAACACGGCACGCCACCTGAAAAGCTCGACGCGACAGCAGTCGTCACAGTTGGCCCCGCAACAGGTGGCGGCTTTGCAATCTCCCGCAGTGCATTGACACTCAGTGCAAGCATTCCCGGCATATCTGAGGAAGATTTTGCAAGCCTTGCCAAGAAAGCAAAAGAATCCTGCCCGCTTTCGAAAGCCCTTGGTGCAATCGAAGTAACACTGGACGCCAAGCTGGTTTGATTAACAAAAAGCGGGCCTAGCCCGCTTTTTTATTCCGGAAGATGGCAGACAGCTTCGATATTATGGCCGTCAGGATCGGTTACAAAGGCTGCATAATAATCGGGGTGATAATGTTCCCGCAAACCGGGCTTGCCGTTGTCAGTCCCGCCTGCAGCGAGTGCCGCTTCATAAAAGCGATCTACCTCAGAGCGGGTTCCTGCCGAGAAAGCGACATGAAGAACGCCTTCCAGCTTTGAACCTTTCTGCTTGCCGATCCAGAATTCCGGCTTTCCGTTGCGGCCATAGCCGACCCAATCTCCGAATTCCATCGCTCGCGTGATACCCAGCGGCGCTAAAGCCGCATCATAGAAAGCGCGGGATTTTGGCATACTGGAAATGTTGAAACCGATATGATCAAGCATGAAAGACCTTTAAAGCCGAAACACTGCATTGATTAGATCAGATATCGGCGAAACAGCAAAGATCAAGGATCGGTTGCGCTACATATAAAAGAAAAGGGAGGCATGAGCCTCCCTTTCCGTCGATTATAAAAACACGTTTTACACGCGGCGCTCGACCATCATCTTCTTGATTTCGGCAATCGCCTTGGCAGGGTTGAGACCCTTCGGGCAGGTTTGCGCGCAGTTCATGATCGTATGGCAGCGATACAGGCGGAACGGATCTTCGAGATTATCGAGACGTTCGCCCTTGGCTTCGTCGCGGCTGTCGATCAGCCAGCGATAGGCCTGAAGCAGAACAGCTGGTCCAAGGTAACGGTCGCCGTTCCACCAGTAGCTGGGGCACGAGGTCGAGCAGCAGGCGCAGAGAATGCACTCGTAAAGACCATCGAGTTTCTGACGATCTTCGTGGCTCTGCAGCCATTCCTTCTGCGGCTCTGGCGAAACCGTCTTGAGCCAAGGCTCAATCGAACGGTGCTGAGCATAGAAGTTGCTGAGATCAGGCACCAGATCCTTCACCACCGGCATATGCGGCAGCGGGTACACCTTGATGGAACCCTTGATCTCGTCCATGCCCTTGGTGCAGGCGAGCGTGTTGGCGCCATCGATGTTCATTGCGCAGGAGCCACAAATGCCCTCACGGCACGATCGGCGCAGCGTCAACGTCGGATCGATCTTGTTCTTGATGTAGAGAAGACCGTCGAGCACCATCGGGCCGCAATCATCGCGATCGATATAATAGGTATCGATGCTTGGATTTGCGTCGTCATCCGGCGACCAGCGATAAATGCGGAACTCCGTTACATTCTTGGCACCATCTGGACGCGGCCAGGTCTTGCCTTCCTGCATACGGGAGTTCTTGGGAAGTGCGAGTTCAACCATTGCTCATTCCCTCGATCAGTAAACGCGCTTCTTAGGCGCGATCTTGGCCAGGCTGATGCCGCCTTCTTCCTCGGTCGTCAGCGGATCGAGATGAACAGGGCGGTAATCAAGCTTCACGTCGCCATTTGGCGACAGCCAGGAAAGGGTGTGTTTACGCCATTCAGCGTCGTTACGGTCCGGGAAATCCTCATGCGCATGTGCGCCGCGGCTTTCGTGACGGGCTTCAGCCGAAACGACTGTCACCATCGCGTTAGCCATCAGGTTTTCCAGTTCCAGCGTCTCAACCAGATCAGAATTCCAGATCATCGAACGGTCAGAGACCTTGATGTCCGGCAGTTCTTTCCATATCTCCGCCATACGTGCGACGCCCTGTTTGAGCGACTCGTCCGTACGGAACACGGCAGCGTCTTCCTGCATGGTGCGCTGCATCTTTTCGCGCAGTTCTGCGGTTGGCGTCGAACCGTTGGCATAACGAAGACGATGGAAGCGATCCATGATCGTTTCGACCGCTGCTTCGTTGATGTCTGGAATCTTTGCAGCGCGGTCGATGACTTCGCCAGCGCGGATTGCAGCGGCACGGCCAAACACCACCAGATCGATCAGCGAGTTGGAGCCGAGACGGTTTGCACCGTGCACGGAAGCGCAACCTGCTTCACCCACAGCCATCAGGCCCGGCTGAACGCGGTCAGGATCTTCTTGCGTCGGGTTAAGCACTTCGCCCCAATAGTTGGTTGGAATGCCGCCCATATTGTAGTGAACGGTTGGCAGAACCGGGATCGGTTCCTTGGTCACATCGACGCCTGCGAAAATCTTGGCCGACTCGGAAATGCCCGGCAGACGTTCATGCAGAACAGCCGGATCAAGATGGTCGAGATGCAGGTAGATGTGGTCCTTGTTCTTGCCAACGCCGCGACCGGCGCGGATTTCCATGGTCATGCAGCGTGAGACAACGTCACGCGAAGCAAGATCCTTGGCGGAAGGCGCGTAACGCTCCATGAAGCGTTCGCCTTCGGAATTGACCAGATAGCCGCCTTCACCGCGTGCGCCTTCAGTAATCAGGCAGCCCGCACCATAAATGCCGGTCGGATGAAACTGAACGAATTCCATGTCCTGAAGCGGAAGGCCAGCGCGTGCTGCCATGCCGCCGCCGTCGCCGGTGCAGGTATGGGCCGAGGTTGCCGAGAAATAGGAACGGCCATAACCGCCCGTCGCCAGAACCACCATCTTGGCGGCAAAGCGATGGATTGTACCGTCATCGAGGTTCCAGGCGACAACGCCGGTGCAGACGCCATCAGTCATGATGAGATCCAGCGCGAAATATTCGATGAAGAACTGCGCATTGTTTCTCAGCGACTGGCCGTAAAGCGTGTGCAGGATCGCGTGACCGGTACGGTCAGCAGCAGCACAAGTGCGCTGAACCGGAGGGCCGTCGCCGAAGTTCTGCATGTGGCCACCGAACGGGCGCTGATAGATCTTGCCTTCTTCGGTACGCGAGAAAGGCACACCGTAATGCTCCAGTTCGTAAACCGCAGCAGGCGCTTCACGCGCCAGATATTCCATTGCGTCGGTATCGCCCAGCCAGTCCGATCCCTTGACGGTATCGTACATATGCCACTGCCAGCTATCCGGGCCCATGTTCTTGAGCGAAGCGGCGATGCCGCCCTGTGCTGCAACCGTATGCGAACGGGTTGGGAAAACCTTGGTGATGCAAGCGGTCTTGAAGCCCTGCTCAGCCATACCGAGCGTTGCACGCAGACCTGCGCCACCGGCACCAACGACAACAACGTCGAACTTGTGATCTACAAACTTGTAGTTCTTTTCGCCCGCAGCACTGGCCGCGTTTTTTTCTGCACTAGCCATCGGGCTATCAACCTCCGAAGCTCAGCTTGAGGATCGCATAGACGCAAGCCACGCCAACAACAACCGTGAAGAAGGTGTTGAGCATGACGAGCAGGACCTTCAGGCCTTCGCCGTGAATGTAATCTTCAATAATAACCTGCATGCCAAGACGCATGTGGTAAACGCCGGTCAGCACGAACAGCGCCATCACCAGAGCGGTGAACGGATGTGCCAGAACGGATTTCACTTCCGCATAGCTTGCGCCATGGAGCGAAATAACCAGACCGATGAAAAACAGAACCAGCGGGACGAGTGCCACAGCACTCATACGCTGAAACCAGAAATGGCCGGTGCCTTCTTTGGCCGAGCCCAGACCGCGAACCTTGCCGAGAGGTGTACGCATATCGTTCATGTCAGAACTCCTTTCAGCGCACTGCGAAAGCAACAACCCAGACAAGGATCGTTGCAGGCAGCGAGAAGGCCAGCGTCAGCCAGGCAATTTTGCTGGCCGTGTGCTTTTCAAGTCCGGCACCCATGTCCCAGATGAAATGGCGTACGCCGCCGGCCAGATGGTGCAGAAGCGCCCAGGTATAGCCGAACAGAACCAGATAGCCGATCCATGAACTATAGACCCAGCTCACCATGTTGAACGCATCTTCGCCGATTGCGGCGGCAATCAGCCATGCGGCGAGAAGAAGGGTTCCGAAATAAAGTGCGCCGCCGGTGATACGATGGATGATGGACATCGTCATCGTGATCTTTGGTCGATAGATCGACAAATGCGGCGACAAAGGACGCTGACGCGTAGCGGTCGGTTGTGTCATGGCTCTCGTGGGCTTCCCTGACGTTTCTACCCATTTCATCTTGCCCAGCTCTTGCTGGCACAATGAAATGAATGGCCGGTTCATTTGGAGCACCGTGCTTCCGAATGGACGCACAAAGGACGCTCCAACTTCTTGAATCTACGCATCGTGCTTTCCAAAAATCAGAAACGATTTTTAGGCCGATGCTGTAAAACCGAGTTCGATGTCGCTCACAACGCAGGAAACGGAATTTTCGATCCTGCGTCGGCACGACCCAGAAAATGTGGCTGGATCGTGCTACACGACCCTATGTGGCGCTTTCTACTGCGCTTTTACCACCACGTCAAAGAAGCTTTTTCACGAAAAGACTAACAATTGGTCGCACCTCGACGACACTTTCGCGTGATTTCGGATTTTAAACGATTGAAGTCCGAAATCTCGAAAAACATGTGTAATTTCATCCACTTTTGCGGATAAGCCTAGTTCCCGAAGCGAATCACGTAACTGGACCAGTCGGCAGCAGCTGCAATCTGTTCGTAGAGCTTGCGACCATCCTCCGGTACACGGGGCGCATTAAGGACAAGCTTGGACCAGCTGCGTTCTTCTGCCTTGTCAGCAAGCAGATCAATCAACGCCTTTGCGATGCCTTTGCCGCGATGATCGTGGTGTACATAAATATGGTCAACCTGACCGGCGCGCAGACCTGAGACCGGCTCCGGAAGATCGTAGAAGATCACGAATCCGACCAGATTGCCATCAACCCGCGCACCCAGAATCTCGGTAGCGCGATCCTGCAGGAGATGCTCGGCATAGAATTCATCCGGACGACGCGGCGCGCCACGCTTCAATGCCTGCGCGTAGCTTGCGAGCAGTGCCGAGAACTCATGGGCATCTCGCAGGTGAAGAAGCGCAATATCGACGGCATGATCTGTGGTCATGAGCAATCTTTCCCTCAAACATATTTCCAGAAATCGGAAACATCTCAATTGTAGACGAGAGCTGGGTGTAGACAAGAGCCCGCCCAAAGGTAAAGCGCATTGCTTGCGAAATCAGATCAGCTTGCGACCATTGCCGGTTCCCCGGAACTCCACGACATTGTCGTCCAGCATCATCGGCAAAGCCGTGCGAACGCAATTTCGACCATTCTTCTTGGCCTCGTAAAGCGCTCCGTCTGCCCGCTTGTAGACATCGGAAAAGAAGTCGTCGAACTCCATTTCCGTGACCCCGAAGCTGACCGCAAATGCCACATCCCCTGAAGCGCCAGGCAGCGTGATATCGGCACAGGCCAATCGCGCCCGTTCTGCAAAACGCCATGCCGACTGGATCGTGTGTCCGGGAAGCAGCACGGCAAACTCCTCACCACCCATTCGCGCAGCAATACCGCCCTTGGACGCAGCCGACCTGCGAAGTTCATCAGCAAAAGCTGCAATCACGCGATCACCGAGAGCATGACCGTGCGTGTCGTTGATCAATTTGAAATAATCAATATCGCAGACGATCAGCGAAAGAGCCTGCCGCATCCGCTTGGATTTTTCGATTGCAGCCTCGGCTCTGAATTCAAAACCACGGCGATTGAGGAGACCGGAAAGCTGATCCGTTTCCGAGCGAAGCGTCACATCGGAAATCAGCTCACCCATCAGGCAGAGCAGCAAGAGAAGTCCTGCCGCTACCGAAAGACCGGCACCAATCGACTGAACCAGCAACGCATAATCTGTTCTGACATAGTCGTCAGGATCAACACCCACGCCGCCAACCAGCGAAGCCAATACGGGCTTGATAAGAAAATGAATGGCACTGATCGTAAACAAACCTGCCATCAGCCCATCAAGCGTACCCCACGACCGACCGAATGGACGGCTTTTAGCGCGAGCACTCAATCGCCCTCGCATGATGACCCAGACAGCCAGCATCAATGTGAGGAAGTAAGGCGACTGATAAAGAATGCGACCCAGCATTTCGCTGCGCGCAATGTCGTAAATGCCATAGACCAGCGACAGCGAACCGACGAGCAGCAACCCCAATGGAAACCATGGAACGGGTGACGAATACATCCGCGCAAGGCCGATTACCAGACAGGCAAGCGTCATGAAATAGGTGGCAAAACCCAGCATGTAACCAAGCTTGGCATTTGGTATCGAGGGGATTAGCAGTTCTGTCAAAAAGTAGAGCATCGCGAAAACGAAGCCCAATGCGAAAATCGGCGCCGCTGTGTTATCGCGTGCAAAAGCCGCGATACCCAGAAAGGTAAACGCAAACAGACCGGAAACGGTCATATTGATCAGCAGTATAAATTCTGCTCCGTCCATCCGCGCTTTCCGGCCCCTGCCTGCGAAGCCAATGCGGCCCGCATTCCCCAATTCTAAGCCCCGCAAATTCCGCCGTTTTCAGCGAAACAGGAGAATGATTTTCACCTTATAGCCCTTATACATCCAAAGCATGAAAAAGCAGCTAATTTAGTAAACAAACCAGTCTGCGATGAGCCTCACGCACATATGAAAAAAGCCGCCGGATCACTCCGGCGGCTTTTTAAAACTTGCTCACGAAAGAGCTTAGTTCCAGTCGCGAATATCGACGAAGTGACCGGCGATGGCTGCAGCCGCTGCCATGGCAGGCGATACCAGATGCGTGCGGCCCTTGAAGCCCTGACGGCCTTCAAAATTACGGTTCGAGGTCGAAGCGCAACGTTCACCCGGCTTCAGGCGGTCGTCGTTCATAGCAAGGCACATCGAGCAGCCCGGCTCGCGCCAGTCAAAACCTGCTTCGATGAAAATCTTGTCGAGGCCTTCAGCTTCCGCCTGTTCCTTCACAAGGCCGGAACCCGGAACGATCATCGCGTTAACGCCATTAGCAACCTTCTTGCCAGCGGCCATACGGGCAGCGTCACGAAGATCTTCGATACGACCGTTGGTGCATGAGCCGATGAACACGCGATCAATCTTGATGTCGGTCATCTTGGTGCCTGGCTTCAGGCCCATATAATCGAGCGCACGCCACTTGGATGCACGCTTGGTTTCGTCTTTGATCTCGTCCGGGTTAGGGACGATGTCCGTGACGAAGACGACGTCTTCAGGCGACGAGCCCCAGGATACAACCGGCGAAATCTTGGCAGCGTCCAGCTCAACGATCTTGTCGAAATGCGCGCCTTCATCAGAATGCAGCGTCTTCCAATAGCCGATAGCCTGTTCCAGCGCTTCGCCCTTCGGTGCGCGCGGCTTACCCTGCACATAAGCGAAGGTCGTTTCGTCCGGCGCGATCAGACCAGCGCGTGCGCCGCCTTCAATCGACATATTGCAGACGGTCATGCGACCTTCCATCGACAGCGAGCGAATGGCGCTGCCTGCATACTCGATTACATAGCCGGTACCACCTGCGGTGCCGATTTCGCCGATGATGGCGAGCGTGATGTCCTTGGCGGTGACGCCCGGTGCCAGTTCACCTTCAACACGCACCAGCATGTTCTTGGCTTTCTTCTGGATCAGCGTCTGAGTCGCAAGCACATGCTCGACTTCCGACGTACCGATACCATGTGCCAGCGAGCCGAAAGCACCGTGAGTCGACGTGTGGCTGTCGCCGCAAACAATCGTCATGCCCGGCAGCGTGAAGCCCTGTTCCGGACCAACGATGTGCACAACACCCTGACGGCGGTCACGCTCGGAGTAATATTCAACATTGAAGTCAGCAGCGTTTTTGGCCAGAGCCTCAACCTGAATGCGGCTTTCTTCGTTCTTGATGCCATTCACGCGGTCTTTCGACGTTGGAACGTTGTGATCGACAACAGCCAGCGTCTTTTCAGGATGACGCACCTGACGACCTGCCATACGCAGACCTTCAAAAGCCTGCGGGCTTGTCACTTCGTGCACAAGATGGCGATCAATATAAAGGAGGCAGGTACCATCGTCCTGCTGATCCACTACATGGTCGTCCCAGATCTTGTCGTAAAGTGTACGCGGCGCGCTCATTGCGAGAGTTCCTTTGAATAGTTCTTAATTTGGCTGTCATATGCACCCGCCGCTGCATTTCGTCAAGAAACACAAACCGCAACAGGGTGTCGCAGTAACAATCTTGCGCAATGTTGGCGAAATTATGCGATATGTTACGCAGCCTTTCGGCTTTTGCAAATAAAAAAGGCGGTCTAAAGACCGCCTTTTTCAGATTCTTGCAGAGAGGTGCTTATTCAGCAGCAGTCTTTGCAGCTTCTGCCTTAGCAGCAGCGGCCTTATCGGCTTCGCGTTCTGCCTTGGTGCGGTTGTCTTTCTTCTCAGCAATACGAGCAGCCTTACCGGTGAGGCCACGAAGGTAGTAAAGCTTCGCGCGACGGACCTTACCGCGGCGAACGAGCTCAACGCCTTCAACGATTGGCGAGTAAACTGGGAATACGCGCTCTACGCCTTCGCCGTAAGAAATCTTGCGAACGGTGAAGTTTTCGTTGATGCCAGCGCCGGAGCGGGCGATGCAGACGCCTTCATAGGCCTGCACGCGGGTACGCGTACCTTCGGTAACGCGAACCTGAACGCGAACGGTGTCACCTGGCTGGAAATCTGGAAGCTTGCGCTTTTCTTCGATCTTTGCTGCCTGTTCGGCTTCAAGCTGACGAATAATGTCGGTCATCATCTGACTCCTTTACGAATTCTTCTCAAACAGTCAGAGCGCTCTGCACTTGCCACCAAGCACTTAAGGCCTTGTGGGTATGCCCGAAAAATCAGGCAGGAGCGGTACACCATCTATTGGTTTAAAGATGTCGGGTTTTCCCGAACTGGCGCGGCAATACACCATTGCTGCAAATGAATCAATATCAGCGCTGCGAAATCGCTATTTCCCGCCAATCCGCCCAAGATGCGTATCCTGAAAACCGGTTCCATACTTCAAACCAAAGCCAAGCGCGCGATCAACGCCGATATGAACCGCCCAGATGAGCGCAACCGCAAAGCAAAGCGGCCAGTTCATGGCCCAGCCAAGCACCGCTACAAGCACAACGCCAATCCAGCTATGCGCGACGTTATAGACAACAGCGCCTGTACGCGGACCTTTGAGATAGGCAAAGAACGACAGGTCAGGCGCAAGGATGAGAATCGCAAAAAGCCACCAGCTTGCACCACTCACCCAATATGCACCCAGCGCCAGCAGCGCGAGGGAAAGACTTTCGAGCCGCTGGATCAGGTTCATTTGCGTTTGCCCTCGCGATAGGCTTCCCAAAGATCAGGCCGACGTTGCTTTGTGATGCGTTCCGCCTCAGCGTGACGCCACTTATCAATCGCACCATGATTGCCGGAGGTGAGAATTTCAGGGATCGAGCGATCTTCCCATACCTGCGGGCGGGTATAATGCGGATGTTCAAGAAGCCCGGTTTCGAAGCTTTCTGTTTCGCCGGATTCCCGATTACCCATTACGCCCGGCAGAAGCCGCACAATCGCATCCAGCAGAACGATAGCCGCAGTCTCACCACCTGATAAGATATAATCGCCGATGGAAATCTCTTCGAGAGCGCGTCCTTCGATCACCCGTTCATCGACGCCTTCAAAACGACCACACAGAATAATCGCACCCGGACCGTCAGCGAGCGCGCGCACGCGCTTTTGTGTGAGCGGCGCGCCGCGTGGGCTCATCAGCAGCATCGGGCGATCATCAGCCACCGAATCGAGCGCTCGCGCCACCACATCCGGCTTCATCACCATGCCTGCGCCGCCACCCGATGGCGTGTCATCCACCATGCGATGCTTGCCTTCGGCGAAGTCACGAATCTGCACGGTATCGAGCGACCATGTGTTTTCTGCGAGTGCCTTGCCCGCAAGCGAGACGCCCAAAGGACCAGGAAACATCTCGGGATAAAGCGTCAGCACCGAGGCATGAAAACCCGGCACAACCTTATCCGTATCAGACTGTTCACTCATGGCTTCTTTGGTCGCTTCTGTTCATTCTTCTTATCGTTCTGTGGCTTGCCGCGCTCATTTAACGGATTGTCGTCATCATCCGCGATAAGTCCGGCCGCATAAGGCTCAACCCGAATTGTGCCGGCCTCGAAATCGATCTCAGGAACTGCAGCTTCGGTGAACGGGATCAGCATCGGACGCTTGCCCTTCAGGCTCAGCTCGATCAGGTCGCCACCACCGAAATCGAAAACAGCACTCACAACACCGTAAGATTTGCCGTCAGCATCAAGCGCTTCAAGGCCAATCAGATCGGTTTGAAAGAATTCGTCTTCATCGAGCTCCTCATCAGACAGCTGCGAACGGTCGATGAAAAGCTCGGTACCGTTCAGCGCTTCGGCAGCATTGCGATCATTGATGCCCTTGAAGCGTACAACAATCACATTCTTCGCAGAGCGGGCTTCCAGCACTTCATAAGCCTTGCCCTGCGCATCATAGAGCTGGCCGTAATCAGCAACAGCTAGCGGATCGTCGGTAAATGTCTTGACCCTGACTTCGCCACGTATGCCATGGGCGGCTCCGATAACGGCAAGCTGGATTGGGTTTTCTGGACGCGGCATGAATAATTCCGTGATTAGATACAATTTCTAATCGCTTACTCAATTTCCCATGAAAACGCCAAGAAAAACGATAAGCGGCTTCTTTACTGCCCGGCAACCTATCGCTGTCAGACTGTAATAACCGCAACTCAAACAGCGAATCCCGACCATGACGAGCAAAGCCGAATTCCTTATCCCTGCCCGCGCCGATCTTGCGGCAGCGCGCGAGGAATGGCTGAAATCGCTCAAAGACATGCGCCGTCTGTCGGAGAACACTGTTGAAGCCTATGAGCGCGATACCCGCCAGTTTCTGCAATTTTTGACCGGTCACCTCGGCGAACCGCCTGCGATCAAAGACATCGGCAATCTGCGTGTCGCCGATTTGCGTTCGTATCTGGCCAACCGCCGGAATGACGGTGCCGGTGCTCGCACACTCGGACGCGGACTTGCTGGCATTCGTTCACTGCTACGGCATCTGGAAAAGCTCGGACTGGTCAATGCCGCAGGCGCGAGTGCCATGCGTGCGCCGCGCCAGCCAAAATCGCTGCCAAAGCCGTTAACGGCAGAAGATGCCCGTCGCGTCGTCGCTGCCGATGGCCAGATGGCTGAGGAGCCATGGATCGCAGCGCGCAATGCTGCCGTTCTCACACTGCTTTATGGTTGCGGTCTTCGCATTTCAGAAGCGCTCGGCCTTGCAGGCGATGCGTTAAACGACGCATCTGTGCTGTCGATCACAATCACCGGTAAGGGCGGAAAATCCCGCATGGTCCCGCTGTTGCCAGCCGTGCATCGCGCTGTCGCCCAGTATCGCGCGTTGTGCCCATTCGATCTCTCAGCCGACAAACCTTTGTTCAGAGGTGCCAAGGGCGGAGAACTTCACGCCGCCATCATCCAGCGCGAAATGCAGAAATTACGCGCCGGTCTCGGCCTTCCCGACACTGCTACCCCGCACGCACTTCGCCATTCCTTTGCCACGCATCTGCTTGGCCGCGGCGGTGATCTGCGCACCATTCAGGAACTGCTTGGCCATGCGAGCCTCTCAACAACGCAGGTCTATACCGGCGTCGATACGGCTCGGCTGCTTGATGTTTATGACAAAGCGCATCCTCGCGCTTAATCAGGGGTGCCATCCGACACTAACCATCCTATATTCACTTCATGAAAAAGCTGTTCTTCCTTTTTGCCTGTGCCCTCATCGCCAGTTCAGCCAATGCGCGTGCGCAAAGCACTGACGCCGCCTGCTCCCCGCATGGGGTCAATCTGATTGATGGTCTAGACAAAAAGGACCCCAAGCTCTGGTCCGAGCTTCAGGCAGAAGCGGAAGAAATGCCTAATCATAAGGGTATCTTCTGGAAAATCGAGAAAGACGGCCTCGAACCGTCTTATCTGTTCGGGACCATCCATCTGAGTGATCCGCGCGTAATGGCCCTGCCCGGCGCTGTGACCAAAGCCTATGACGACGCCGACAAGATCGTGGTCGAAGCAACCGACATTGTCGATCAGAAAGCCTTTCTACGGGTTAAAGTTGAACAGCCTGAGCTGATACAGTTCACCGATGGCTCAACGCTGCAATCGCATTTGCCACAGGATCGGCTTGAAGAGATCGACAAAAAGCTGGAAGCGCGCGGCATCATTCTGGGTGCCGTCGGCAAAATGAAGCCGTGGATCATCACCAGCCTGTTGGCCCTGCCCAAATGCGAACGGCAAAGAAAGCTGGAAGGGGCAGACTTCCTCGACGGCTATCTGATTACGGAAGCGCAGGATCAAGGCCGAACCGTCATCGGTCTTGAAAGTGCAGTTGAACAGCTTGAGGCGATGAACCGGCTTCCGCTTGATTTCCATATTCGCAACCTGATTTCTGCCGCCCAATATGGCGACAACATCGAAGACGCCATGGAAACCACGATTGCGCTCTATCTTCAGGGTGACATCGGCATGATTATGCCCGCATTGCGGAAAATCGTGCCCGACAGTCTGTCCAAGGAAGACTACGACCTTTTCCAGAAAGTCTTGCTCACAGACCGCAACCACATCATGGCGCAACGCGTGGCCCCCGTCCTTGCCAATGGTGACGCCTTTATCGCCGTCGGCGCCCTGCATCTGCCCGGCAAGGAAGGACTGGTAGAACTGCTGCGCGCGCAGGGCTATAAGCTCACAGCAATGTAAGCGCATGTCCAGAAGTGGAACCATCCCGGCCTGCTCGCGTTAGACTTTCCAATGGTTGCAACCAACTGGAGGAGAGCTAATGGTTGACCCACTCGATCCACGCAACGATCCACTAAACAATCCGCGTCACGCTGATCCAATGGCCGACCCGGTTGCCAGACCGCCACAACCCAGAGGCAGTAGCGGTATTTTGCTTGCGGTCATCCTGATCGCTGCAATTCTGATCCTGGGCTATTTCTTCTATCGAGGCGGCGGCTCCACAGATACGGCTGCACCGCCACCACCACCCGCGGCACAGGGCGAAACAACAACGCCACCAGCAGCACCGCCTGCAACCCCACCGGCACAGAACTAACCCTATGAAAAAGGCCCGCTTTCGCGGGCCTTTCTGCATCCGGATAAACCCGGAAATTACGTGTGACCACGATTACATGTGAATTGGCTTGGCAAAGGTTGCCAAGGCAGATTCGCGAACCGCTTCCGACATGGTTGGATGCGCGTGGCAGGTGCGTGCAAGATCTTCGGACGAGCCACCGAATTCCATCAGTACGGCCAGCTCATGGATCATTTCACCGGCATTGTAGCCGAGGATATGAGCACCCAGAACGCGATCCGTTGCCTTGTCGGCGAGGATCTTCACAAAGCCGTCCGTGTGCTGCATGGCGCGTGCGCGACCGTTTGCAGTGAACGGGAACTTGCCGATCTTGTATTCCACGCCAGCGGCTTTCAGCTCTTCTTCGGTCTTGCCGACGGAGGCTACTTCCGGCTGCGTGTAAACAACGCTTGGAATGACGTCGAAGTTTACATGTCCTGCCTGACCAGCGATGATTTCAGCAACGGCAATGCCTTCATCTTCGGCCTTATGCGCGAGCATCGGGCCCTGAACCACGTCACCGATGGCATAGATGCCTTCGACATTGGTGCGCCAGTGACCATCGATTGCAACGCGACCGCGATCATCGACATTCACGCCAGCTTCCTGCAGACCAAGACCATCCGTGTATGGACGACGACCCGTCGAAATCAAAACCGCATCGGCATCAATGGTTTCAGCATCGCCACCCTTGACCGGCTCAAAAGTCACTTTCGCGCCCTTTCCAGCCTTTTCAACACCAGTAACCTTTGCGCTCAGCTTGAAGGCAATGCCCTGCTTTTCGAGAAGACGCTGAAACTGCTTGGATACTTCGCCGTCCATCGCACCCAGAACCTTGTCGAGATATTCAACAACGGTCACTTTCGCGCCAAGACGTGCCCAGACGGAACCAAGTTCCAGACCGATCACACCACCGCCAACAACAACCAGATGACCCGGCACCTTGTCGAAAGCAATCGCACCGGTTGACGACACGATGACCTTCTCGTCGATGTCGACCTTAACGCCCGGAATGCCCGCAACATCAGAACCAGTTGCGATGATGATGTTCTTACCTTCGATTTCCTGAACGCTACCGTCTTCAGCAGTCACGGAAACCTTGCCCTTGGCGACGATCTTGCCAGTGCCGATGTAAGGCGTGATCTTGTTCTTCTTGAACAAGAACTCAACGCCAGACGTGTTCGACTTAACGGTCGCGTCCTTGTGAGCCAGCATCTTTTCGAGATTGAGCTTTGGCTTGCTGATTTCAACGCCCAGCGTATCGAAAGAGTGACCGGCTTCTGCAAACACTTCAGACGCATGAAGCAGCGCCTTGGAAGGAATGCAGCCAACATTGAGACAGGTGCCACCAAAGGTCTTGCGCTTTTCTACTACGGCCACTGAAAGGCCAAGCTGTGCGGCCTTGATTGCGGCTACATAACCGCCGGGGCCGGTACCAATGACAACCACATCATAAGACATTGAACTATCCTTCTTCAGTCTGATCCAGAATGACCAGCAATGGCCATTAAACTTTTATAAGATCGGCGATCCGATCATTCTTCTTCAGGCGAGCACGACTTGAAACGGAAGCTTTCAAATTGAAGCGCCTTTTCTGGTTTCGCTGCGCCAAAATCATATCCGTCAAGCGCTGTTGCCAGATCAGGAAACAGAATTGCCTGCGCGGCCGGCTCATCGGCCTTTGGCAGCACATCCGCTTCCGCGCCTTCCTTCAGCGCATAGACAACGCTCTGCCAGAGGCTGCAATCATCGAGGTCTTCCGGTTCGGTGCCCCCATTCTTGCAGTTATAGGTAATGAGCGCATAGGGGCGTGCAACCCCTTCTTCCGGCCAAATGACGAGACCTGAGAGTTTGAACTCCGGCTTGTCATCAGCAGTAATCGTGAATTCATTGGTCGGTGCCGGGGTCATCTTGAGCGCATTGGACTGCGCGGCATGGAAAGTCAGCGTGTATGCATCGCCCTGATCGCGATAGACTGCACGGTTCTGCGTACAGGCGGCCTGAACGGCGCTTGAGAAAACCGTCACGGCAAGAGCTGATGCCGCCACCACTTTGAAGAGCTTCTTAACGTCATGCATCTGTCGGTTCTCCTCGTATTCCCGGCAGTGATTACTGCGCTTTCGCTCTGTTACTGTGCTTTTGCAATGGCAAGTTTCAGACCAAGTGCAATGAAAACCACACCACTTGTTCTGTCGATCCATTTGGAGGCGCGCGAAAAAACCGCGCGCATCTTTGGCGTCGTCATAAAAAGGCTGACACCGATAAACCATGAAATCAATGCCGTGGCCATTACCACGCCATAGCCAAGCTTCACTTCAGTCGGAGTATGAAGGCTCACAACCGTCGAGAAAATCGAAAGGAAGAAGAATACGGCCTTGGGGTTAAGCGCATTGGCGGCAAAGCCCAGACTGAAAGCCTTGAGAGCGCTCTGCTTGCGCTGCTGGTCCTGTGCGCTCATATCGATATCGATCTTCGTCGTATTAGCACGCAGTGCCTTGATGCCGATATAGACCAGATAGGCCACACCGCACCATTTCACGATATTGAAGAGATAGATCGACTGGGAAATGATCAGCCCAAGACCAAGCACCGTATAGGTGACATGCATCATGAAGGCCGCGCCAATACCAAAACTGGTAATGATTGCCTCGCGACGCCCCTGCATCAACGACTGGCGGATAACCATGGCGAGATCAGCGCCCGGCGAAACGATGGCAAAGACGAAGATCGCCATCAGGGATGCAAGTTCAAACAGATAGGGATGCATCACTTTTCCTCGCCCCGCATCTCAGGGATGCAGGCAACCGTCAAAAAACCAGATTGAAAAACATGAGTGCAAGCCCGGCCAGCGAACCGATCCAGACGAGCGAGCGGATATAAGGAATACCCGCCAGATAAAGCGGTACATAGATGATGCGGCAGGCAAACCAGACCCAACCACCATAAAGTCCGAAACCTGCTGCATCGCCCTTGAACACAAGTGCAAGCGCAAGTGCTATAAATGCAGGGTAGGTCTCGCGGAAATTGGCAGAAGCACGTTCCGCGCGACCAGCCAGATGGCCGGAGGGCTTACGCCCTTCATCACGCGGACCCGCATTCCATTGGGAGCCGAGTTCCTTCGTCGCCGTCCAGCCCTGCAGGAGGATATGAACCACCAGCAGAACCACACTCCAGCCGATCAGCGGGAGAAAAGGCGACGCGGAAAAGATACCCGGCTCCATAGCTCTATTCCTTAAAGGTCAAGAACCAGACGCTCTGGATCTTCCAGGCTTTCCTTGACGCGAACGAGGAAGGTCACTGCTTCCTTGCCGTCAACAATGCGGTGATCGTAGCTGAGAGCCAGATACATCATCGGACGGATGACGATCTGACCACCGACGACAACCGGACGATCCTGGATCTTGTGCATGCCGAGAATACCCGACTGCGGCGAGTTGAGGATCGGCGAAGACATCAGCGAGCCGTACACACCACCATTGGTGATGGTGAAGGTGCCGCCCTGCATGTCAGCCATCGAGAGCGAACCGTCGCGTGCAGCCTTAGCAAGGCGACCCAGTTCCTTTTCAACGCCAGCGATCGAACGCTGATCGGCATCGCGGATGACAGGAACAACAAGGCCCTTGTCGGTGCCGACAGCCATGCCGACATGCGCAAAGTTCTTGTAGATGATGTCAGTGCCGTCGATCTCGGCGTTAACAGCCGGGATTTCCTTCAGCGCATGGGTCACGGCCTTCGTGAAGAAGCCCATGAAGCCGAGCTTGACGCCATGCTTCTTCTCAAAAATGTCCTTGTAACGCGAACGCAGTTCCATCACCGCAGACATGTCGACTTCGTTGTAAGTCGTCAGCATCGCAGCGGTGTTCTGAGCGTCCTTGAGGCGCTTGGCAATGGTCTGGCGCAGACGGGTCATCTTCACGCGTTCTTCGCGTGGTGCATCGTCAGCCGACGAAGCCGGACGTGCAGCGGCAGCAGGAGCCTGAGCGGCTGGAGCAGCCGAAACACCCTTAGCAATTGCGTCGAGAACGTCACCCTTGAGAACCTGACCGCGCTTGCCCGAACCTTCAACCTGATCAGCGGAAAGGCCGTTTTCAGAAAGAAGCTTGGAGGCAGCAGGCGCAGGCTGCATTGCCGGACCCGACGATGTCGACGCAACAGGAGCTGCCGCAGCCGGAGCAGCAGCTGCTGCTGGCTTGGCTTCTTCCTTCTTGGGGGCAGGTGCAGCACCTGCGCCAGAAATCTGGCCAAGCAGTGCGTTCACTTCAACCGTGTCGCCTTCCTGTGCCACGATTTCGGCCAGTACGCCCGCAGCCGCAGCTGGAACTTCCACTGTTACCTTGTCGGTTTCCAGTTCCACCAGAGGTTCATCGACAGCGATAGCATCGCCGACCTTCTTGAACCACTTTCCGATGGTTGCCTCAGTAACGGACTCCCCAAGCGTGGGAACGCGAATTTCGGTAGCCATGGTTTCTTCTTCCGTTGATCTTCGATCTTTAGATTTGATTTCAATTCAAGCCGGAAGCAGCTTTTCCAAACCGCTTCCCGCCGAAAATTAAATTAGTTTCCCAGCGCATCCTCAAGGAAAGCCTCGAGCTGTGCAAGGTGCTTCGACATCAGGCCGGTTGCAGGCGATGCCGCAGCCGGACGACCGGTGTAACGAACGCGCTGATGCTTGGCGTCGATATGAGCGAGAACCCATTCGAGATACGGATCGATGAACGACCACGCACCCATGTTCTTCGGCTCTTCCTGACACCAGACGATTTCCGCATGACGGAAGCGCGACAACTCGTTGATGAGCGCCTTGGCAGGGAACGGATAAAGCTGTTCCACGCGCAGCAGGTAGACATCGTCGATGCCACGCTTTTCGCGCTCTTCGTAAAGATCGTAATAGACCTTACCCGAGCACAGAACGACGCGGCGGATCTTGGCATCCTTCTGAAGCTTGATACCATCGCCCTTGTTGTACTGTGCGTCATCCCAAAGCAGACGGTGGAACGATGAATCGCCCGACAGTTCGTTGAGGCTCGAAACAGCACGCTTGTGGCGCAGCAGCGACTTCGGCGTCATCATGATGAGCGGCTTACGGAAGTCACGCTTCATCTGACGGCGCAGAATGTGGAAGTAGTTAGCCGGCGTTGTGACGTTTGCGACCTGCATGTTGTCTTCCGCACACATCTGCAACCAGCGTTCCAGACGAGCCGAGGAATGTTCAGGACCCTGCCCTTCAAAGCCATGTGGCAGAAGGCAGACAAGACCCGACATACGCAGCCACTTGCGTTCACCAGATGAGATGAACTGATCGAAGACTACCTGAGCACCGTTGGCGAAGTCACCGAACTGGGCTTCCCAGAGAACCAGAGCACGCGGATCGGACAGCGAATAACCGTATTCGTAGCCAAGTACCGCTTCTTCCGAAAGCATCGAGTTGATGGCTTCGTAGATCGCCTGACCCTTCTGAATGTTGTTCAGAGGGATATAACGGTTCTGGGTTTCCTGATCATAGAGAACCGTGTGACGCTGCGAGAAGGTGCCGCGCTCCACGTCCTGACCGGACAGACGGATCGGGCTGCCTTCGGAAACCAGCGAACCGAATGCCAGCGATTCAGCCGTTGCCCAATCGAGGCCTTCGCCGGTTTCGATCATCTTGGCGCGGTTGTCGAGGAAGCGCTGAATGGTGCGATGAACATTGAAGTCCTTTGGCACTTCAACGAGCTTCTTGCCGATTTCTTTCAGCGTCTTAATTGGAACACCGGTTTTGCCACGGCGCTGTTCGTCGGCATTGTCTGCCGTGCGCAGGCCAGCCCAGGCACCGTCCAGCCAGTCAGCCTTGTTCGGCTTGTAGCTCTGACCGGCTTCAAATTCCTGTTCAAGCTTTTCGCGCCATTCAGCCTTCATCTTGTCGATGTCAGCCTGAGCGAGAAGACCTTCAGCAATCAGCTTGTCGCTGTAAAGCTGAACAGTTGTCTTGTGCGCGCGGATTTCCTTATACATCAACGGCTGGGTGAATGAAGGCTCATCACCTTCATTGTGGCCGAAGCGGCGGTAGCAGAACATGTCGATGACCACCGGCTTATGGAAGGTCATGCGGAATTCCATCGCAACCTTGGCTGCGAAGACAACAGCTTCCGGATCGTCACCATTGACGTGGAAAACAGGCGCTTCAACCATCTTTGCCACATCCGATGGATAAGGCGAAGAACGCGAGAAGGCCGGATTGGTGGTGAAGCCGATCTGGTTGTTGATGATGAAGTGCAGAGTACCGCCAACGCGGTGACCTTTCAGACCCGAAAGACCGAGACACTCGGCAACAACACCCTGACCTGCGAAAGCAGCATCGCCGTGCAGAAGCAGCGGCAGAACCTTGGCGCGTTCCGTCAGCGGCACCATGTCATCGCGGGTACGGCCAACAAGCAGGTCCTGCTTGGCGCGTGCCTTGCCCATGACAACCGGGTTGACGATTTCAAGATGCGACGGGTTTGCTGTCAGCGAAAGGTGAACCTTGTTGCCGTCGAACTCGCGGTCCGACGATGCACCAAGATGGTACTTCACGTCGCCCGAACCTTCCACATCGTCAGGCGCATAGGAGCCGCCCTTGAACTCGTGGAAGATTGCGCGATGCGGCTTGCCCATAACCTGCGAAAGCACGTTCAGACGACCACGGTGCGCCATGCCAAGCACGACTTCCTTGAGGCCCATCTGACCGCCGCGCTTGACGATCTGTTCCAGCGCCGGGATCAGCGATTCACCGCCATCAAGACCGAAACGCTTGGTGCCCTTGTACTTCACGTCGATGAACTGTTCGAAACCTTCAGCTTCGATCAGCTTCGACAGAATGGCCTTCTTGCCTTCAGCAGTGAAAGCATAGCCTTTGTCCGGACCTTCGATGCGTTCCTGAATCCAGGCCTTTTCGACCGGATCAGAGATGTGCATGAATTCTACGCCGATATTGCCGCAATAGGTGCGCTTGAGAATTTCAAGCATCTGCGGAACAGTCGCGTATTCAAGACCGAGAACGTTATCGATGAAGATCTTGCGATCGTAATCGGCAGGCGTGAAGCCATAGGTTGCCGGATCAAGTTCGCTAAAATCGTTTGGCTTTTCAGCAAGGCCAAGCGGATCGAGATTGGCATGAAGATGGCCACGCATACGGAATGCGCGGATCATCATGATGGCGCGAACGCTGTCGCGTGCAGCCTGTGCAATCTCTTCCGAAGTCAGTGCGGCAGCAGAAGCGGACTTGGCATCACCTTTTGCAGACTTGCCCTTCAGCTTGTCGGTCACATGCTTTTCGACTTCGGCCCAATTGCCGTCGAGTGCCGAGATTAACTCGCCATTGGCCTGAATTGGCCAGTTCTTGCGAGTCCAGCTTGCGCCCTGTGCGTTCTTACGCACATCGTCGGCATTGTCTTTCAGCTGTGCGAAGAAATCGCGCCATTCCTGATCAACCGAAGTGGGATCATCCTCGTACTTGGCATACAGCTCCTCGATATAGTCGGCATTGCCGCCATAGAGGAAAGAGGTAAGGGCGAAAACGTCGTTGGCTTGTTCTTGCCTTGCCATAACCTAATCCGGAGCCTCCGCTCCGTCTCCTTGTAGTAGCTCATCATGCGCGGGCCGGAAGCTTTTGACCTTCATCCCTCACGCCGCCGGGGAGGAACCACAACAGACCCCGGCATAACTCCATCGCAAATTCAATTCTTGCGGAAGAATGATGGCCAAAGCCTGACATTCTCTTAAACCGGCCGCCCCGGCATTTTTGCGCGCATCTTGTCCGAAAACCGCTTCACACTTTTCGGGATGCGCTTGCCCCGGCAGCAGCTTTCGCCACTGCCGGTTCATTTCAATCAGCTACGTAGTCTCAGCCCTTGAGGACTTCAACCAGCGTCTTGCCGAGCTGTGCTGGCGAAGGAGACACGCGAATGCCAGCCGATTCCATGGCTGCAATCTTGTCTTCTGCACCGCCCTTGCCGCCCGAAATCACGGCGCCGGCATGGCCCATGGTGCGTCCGGCAGGAGCCGTACGACCAGCGATGAAGCCAACCATTGGCTTCTTGCGACCGCGCTTTGCTTCGTCCTTCAGGAACTGCGCTGCTTCTTCTTCAGCGGAGCCACCAATTTCACCGATCATGACAATCGACTTGGTTTCATCGTCGGCCAGAAACATTTCCAGCACGTCGATGAACTCGGTGCCCTTGACCGGATCGCCGCCGATACCGACAGCAGTGGTCTGGCCGAGGCCTTCGTTCGAAGTCTGGAACACTGCTTCATAGGTAAGTGTGCCAGAGCGGGAAACAACACCCACCGAACCCTTCTTGAAGATATTGCCCGGCATGATGCCGATCTTGCATTCTTCAGGGGTCAGGATGCCTGGGCAGTTTGGTCCGAGCAGGCGCGACTTCGAGCGTTCCAGACGCTCCTTGACGCGAACCATGTCCATGACTGGAATGCCTTCGGTGATGCAGACGATGAAGCCGACTTCAGCTTCGATCGCTTCAATGATTGCATCTGCTGCACCTGCTGGCGGAACGTAGATCACCGATGCGTCTGCACCTGTGCGTTCCTTGGCTTCTGCAACAGTTGCGAAGATCGGAAGCTTTTCGCCCCTCGAGCCTTCCCAGGTTTCGCCACCCTTTTTCGGGTGAATACCGCCGACCATCTGCGTGCCGTAATAAGCAAGCGCCTGTTCGGTGTGGAAAGTACCGGTCTTGCCGGTCAGGCCCTGTACGAGAACCTTGGTGTCCTTGTTAACGAGAATGGACATGCCTTAGTTTCCCTTCACTGCAGCGACGATTTTCTGCGCCGCATCGTCGAGATCGTCAGCCGAAATAACATTCAGGCCGCTCTCGTTGATGATCTTCTTGCCAAGCTCAACATTGGTGCCTTCAAGACGGACAACCAAAGGAACCTTGAGGCCGACTTCCTTGACCGCAGCGATAACGCCTTCAGCGATAACGTCGCACTTCATGATGCCGCCAAAGATGTTGACCAGAATACCCTGAACAGCCGGATCAGCGGTGATGATCTTGAACGCGGACGTGACTTTCTCCTTGGTAGCGCCGCCACCAACGTCGAGGAAGTTAGCAGGTTCTGCACCGTAGAGCTTGATGATGTCCATGGTTGCCATGGCAAGGCCTGCGCCGTTGACCATGCAGCCGATGTTGCCATCAAGAGCGACGTAAGCGAGATCGTGCTTGGAAGCTTCGATTTCCTTTTCGTCTTCTTCCGACAGATCACGCAGTTCCTGAATGTCAGGATGACGGAACAGTGCATTGCCGTCGAACGATACCTTGGCATCGAGAACGCGCACGCGGCCATCGGTCATGACGATCAGCGGGTTGATTTCCAGAAGGCTCATGTCCTTCTCGGAGAATGCCTTGTAGAGGATCGGGAACAGCTTGAGGCCGTCTTCACGCGCTGCATCCTTAAGCTCTAACGCATCGGCGAGCTTGTTGGCGTCTTCATCGGTCACGCCCTTGGCAGGATCGATTGCAACGGTGATGATCTTTTCTGGCGTTTCTTCAGCAACAGCTTCAATGTCCATGCCGCCTTCGGTCGAAACGACGAAAGCAGGACGGCCAACGGTGCGGTCGATGAGGATCGAGAGATAAAGCTCGCGCTCGATGTCTGCGCCGTCTTCGATGTAAAGACGGTTGACCTGCTTGCCAGCTTCGCCGGTCTGCTTGGTCACGAGCGTGTTGCCGAGCATTTCCTTTGCATGGGAAACAACTTCTTCGATCGACTTTGCGAGGCGCACGCCGCCCTTGGCATCAGGACCGAGTTCCTTGAACTTGCCCTTGCCGCGTCCACCAGCATGGATCTGGCTCTTGACGACATAAAGCGGTCCTGGAAGCGTCTTTGCCCATTCTTCCGCCTGTTCGACGGAATAAACAGCCACACCATTGGCGATTGGGGCGCCGAAAGTGTGAAGCAGGCGCTTGGCCTGATATTCGTGAATATTCATCTGGTTGTCCTCTGCGGATTAACAGCCGGAAAAGGCCGGGCTGCTCTCAAGAGCGATCCGGCCTTGTCTGGAACTTATTTCAGTGACGGAGCGATACCGACGCAAGCTTCGCAAAGACCGGCAACAGATGCGACCGACTTTTCGAACTCGGCCTTTTCGTCCTTATCGAGATCGATCTCGATAATACGTTCAACGCCGTTGGCACCGATCACAGTTGGGACGCCGACATACATGTCCTTGACGCCATACTGACCGGAAAGCTGTGCTGCGACTGGCAGAACGCGCTTCTTGTCCTTGAGGTAGGATTCAGCCATCTGGATTGCAGAAGCAGCCGGTGCATAGAAAGCAGAACCGGTCTTGAGCAGGCCGACGATTTCTGCGCCGCCATCACGGGTGCGCTGAATGATCTTGTCGAGCTTTTCCTGGCTGGTCCAGCCCATCTTGACGAGGTCTGGAAGCGGGATACCGGCAACGGTCGAGTAACGAGCGAGCGGAACCATGCTGTCGCCGTGGCCACCAAGCACGAATGCAGTGACGTCTTCGACCGACACGTTAAATTCTTCTGACAGGAAGTAGCGGAAACGGGCGCTGTCCAAAACGCCAGCCATGCCGACAACCTTGTGTGCTGGCAGACCGGAGAACTTCTGCAAAGCCCAGACCATCGCATCAAGCGGGTTGGTGATGCAGATGACGAAAGCTTCAGGCGCGTATTTCTTGATACCTGCGCCGACCTGTTCCATGACCTTCAGGTTGATACCGAGAAGATCGTCGCGGCTC
The DNA here is from genome assembly GCA_018798825.1 of Ochrobactrum sp. BTU1. NCBI lineage: Bacteria > Pseudomonadati > Pseudomonadota > Alphaproteobacteria > Hyphomicrobiales > Brucellaceae > Ochrobactrum > Ochrobactrum sp. BTU1. The sequence goes on from CP076354.1 coordinate 2,156,106, forward strand.
ATGCCCGGCTTACGCGGCACGCCTGCGGTTACGATGACAACGTCTGCGCCTTCGATTGCGGCATAGTCGTTTGCACCGGTGAACTTCGCATCAAAACCGTCAACCGGTGAAGATTCTGCAATATCCAGTCCCTTACCCTGCGGAGTACCTTCCGCAATGTCGAAAAGGACGACGTCGCCGAGTTCCTTCAGACCAGCAAGATGAGCGAGCGTGCCGCCAATCATACCGGAGCCGATGAGGGCAATCTTGTTGCGTGCCATGTTGTTTCTTTCCTCAAGTTTGATCCAGAAACGCATGAAGCTATCCGGTTTCCTCCCGGAAAACGCGTCTGCGCTGCGAGGGTTCGATAGGACTCTTTGCAAAAAAACTCAACTCATTATTTTGCGACCAATGTTTTCAATCGGTTAGATTTATATGTTCTTACGTAAACGTAAGATATTTTGGCAAAATGGAGGCAACTGAGTCTTATCGTCCGGCTGTTACGCATTGCTCAGAACACGCCAGCCGGGCCGTCATTCATTTTTAAAGGCCATTCACGTCTAAGGGGGAAACACGATCAGCAAACAACCGCATTCAACCCAAGCTCTTGCCGAAGCAACATAGCCCTCGAATGCTATAAGTCGAGTCTGTGGCAGTTCGATGATGGAACGCATCCCAAAAGCAGAGGAATACGAACCGTCTCAGCCTGCTGATTTTTCTGCAAATGCTTCCAGATATTCCGCGCTCTGCATTTCAAACAGGCGGGAAGCCGTGCGGTCAAACTCGAAGGCTTCCACGCCCTGCTTTGCCTCATAAAGCTTTTCCGGCTGGGCTTCGGCAGAGATGAACAAACGCGCGTGATGATCGTAAAGCACGTCGATCAGCAGAATGAAGCGCTTGGCCTCATTGCGGCGCGAATGATCAAGCACCGGCACATCATCAACAAACAACGTCTGATAGCGCGTGACGATGGCGATATAATCGTTGGCTGCAAGCGGCTGGGCGCAAAGTTCATCGAAGGTGAAGCGTGCGGCCCCCGGCACTGCATGGCGCACGGGAATATCGCGCCCCTTGATATGCACCACGTCTGGCTTTTCTTGCCGACCATCCTTATGCGCGGTCCAGGCGGCATCCATGCGCTTGGTCGTCTCGGAACCAAGCGGCGTCAGATAAACCGGCTGACGGTCGAGCTTTTCCAGTCGGTAATCGGTGCGTGAATCGAGATTGATCACATCAACATGCTGCTTGAGGATATCGACAAAGGGTAGAAACAGCTGACGGTTCAACCCGTCGCGATAAAGATTGTCGGGCGCCACGTTGGATGTCGCGATCAGCACCACGCCGCGCGCAAACAATGCATTGAACAGGCGCGACAAGATCATCGCGTCAGCAATGTCGGTCACAGTAAATTCGTCGAAGCAAAGCACCCACGCCTGTTCGGCCAAAGCTTCAGCCACCGGCGGGATCGGGTCTTCCTGCTTGGTTTCACCTCGCTTCAGGGCCTGACGATGCGCATTGATGCGCTCATGCGCGTCAGCCATGAAATCATTGAAATGCGCACGGCGTTTGCGTTCGACCGGCAAAAGCTGGAAGAACATATCCATCAGCATGGTCTTGCCGCGACCAACTTCGCCATGAACATAAAGTCCTTTGACGGTGGCAACTTCCTTGCGCTTGCCAAACAACCAGCCAAGCGCACTCGATTTGCGCGAAAGACGTTTGGTGCAAACTTCCTCGATCAGCCGGTCATAGCGTGCAGTCAGTTCAAGCTGTGCGGGATCGGCTTCGACCTCCCCTGCCTTTACCAGCGCGTCATAATGCTCGCGAACCGAGGGGAACGCCTTCAAATTACCATCGAAAGACATGATTGCCTGTCCCACCGCTCAATTACGAAAAAGGCGGAGCGTCTCACGACTGCCCCGCCTGTCTTTAACTCAATAGGCTTATCAACGCGACAGCGAAACTGCCTGACCGCTCGTGGTCTGACCGTCGAATCGGCCCTGACCGGAAGAATAAAGCGTAGCGACCGTGCCGCCATTCGCATCATAGAGCGAAAGCTGCTTGCCACTGACCGACCAGGAAGCGAGGCTTCCGAGTTCACCCGGGCAGCGCAGCGGACCAGCGCGATAGCCCTGACCATACTTGGTCTGTGGCGTTGCGATCTTACAATTCTGACCGGCAAGCGATGCATTCCATACGCCTGCGACAGTGCCCGGCGTCAGATCAGGTGCCGATTCGGGCGGCAGGCTTGCAACCTGCGTTCCGGCCGCTGGCTGCGACATGTCGGTCGTCGGCGCCGTCGGAAACGAGTTAGGAGCGTTCAGATTACCAGACTGTACGGAACTGACGGGAGCAGAACGCAGCGGTGCTGGTGGCGGTGGCGATGCATTGTTGTCAAAACCTCCGACTCGGGAGCTTTGGCAACCGGCCAAAATGACGCCCGCCGCAGCAATGCTGAGCAAACTTGCTTTTGAAATTCCCATCTGGTTCTCCAATTTCGCCAAAAGTCCTGGCATGTTCGTGGGGCTGACTATTCGGGGGAGTGCCCCTCGCACCGTCGAGTTTGAAAGCTCGACCTAAAAACAATATTGCACCGATAAAATGGCGATATGGTTAAAAAATCAACAGCAAGCTACCGTGAATTTATGCAAAAGCATCCATAGAAGGCTTGAAATAGCTTAGAAATTTTCAAAATGGCGCAGGAAGGACACAGTTTTTAGGTAAACACCGATCCACAAATTCAGTAATCAGACCGGGCTTGAGCCAATAACGCGCCGGTACTGGCAATTTGTGGGCTTTTCCGCCATATAGAGCGCATCCCGAAAAGTGTAAAACGGTTTTCGGACAAGATGCGCGTTAAAACAAATGCTCGGAACGCCGATCTGATCCAGTCAGATCGAAACACGCTCCAGAGCCTTTCCGATATAGACAGGACCCGGAACCAGCAATGAGTAAGGCCATCTTCGCCAAGATGAACGGACTGGGCAACAAAATCATTGTTGCCGATATGCGCGGACGCAGCGATCGTATCGCTCCGACTGCTGCCATCCGTCTGGCCGGAGAAGAGGCAACTTCCTTTGACCAGATCATGGCCATCCATGATCCAAAGACGCCCGGCACTGATCATTATATTGAGATCATCAATTGTGACGGCACACAGGCGCAAGCATGTGGCAACGGCACACGCTGCGTTGTGCAGTGGCTTTCTAATGAAAGCGGAAAACAGGATTACACTTTCCAGACACTGGCTGGCATCCTGACCGCCAATGAGCACGAAGACGGGCTGATTACGGTCGATATGGGCAAGCCGCATTTCGGCTGGAAGGAAATCCCCCTCGCACATGAAGTGGACGACACCCGCGCCATTGATCTGTCTGCTGGCCCTGCCGATGCGCCTGTTCTGCAAGCGCCGTCGATTGCATCCATGGGCAATCCGCACGCGATCTTCTGGGTCGAAAACGATGTCTGGTCCTATGCGCTCGATCAATATGGACCGGGGCTGGAACATGATCCGATTTTCCCGGAACGCGCCAATATTTCCATCGCTCAGGTCACATCGCGCGACAGCATGAACCTGCGCACATGGGAACGTGGTGCGGGCCTTACCCTCGCATGTGGTTCTGCCGCCTGCGCTGCCGCCGTCTCAGGCGCACGTACTGGCCGTACCGAACGCAATGTCACGGTCAATGTCCCCGGCGGCCCGCTCAAGATTGAATGGCGCGACGACGATCACGTCATGATGACCGGTCCCGCTGAATGGGAATTTGATGGCACATTCGATCCCGCAACCGGCGAATGGGAGTACGCCCCTAATCAGAGCAGAGGTGCTGCCTGATGGCCGTTGAAGTCGTAACTTTCGGATGCCGCCTCAACACCTATGAATCCGAGGTGATGAAGCGCGAGGCAGACAGCGCCGGCCTTGGCGAACTCAAAGATGGCGCGATCATCTTCAACACCTGCGCCGTTACGGCAGAGGCCGTGCGTCAGGCACGTCAGGCCATCCGCAAGGCACGCCGCGACAACCCGGAAGCCCGCATTATCGTCACCGGTTGTGCTGCGCAGACGGAATCGGCCAAATTCGAGGCCATGGATGAAGTCGACCTCATTCTGGGTAATGAGGAAAAGCTCAAGGCCAACTCCTATCGTATGTTGCCCGACTTCGGCGTGAACCAGTTCGAAAAGGTGCGCGTCAACGACATTATGGAAGTACGCGAAACCGCGAGCCATATGGTCGATGCGATTGAAGGCCGCGCGCGCGCATTTGTGCAGGTGCAAAATGGCTGCGATCATCGCTGCACCTTCTGCATTATCCCTTATGGTCGCGGCAATTCACGCTCGGTGCCGATGGGCGGCGTAGTCGATCAGGTCAAGCGCCTTGTCGATAACAGCTATCGCGAAGTGGTTCTGACCGGGGTGGACATGACCTCTTACGGTCCCGATCTGCCGGGAAGCCTGCGTCTCGGCAAGCTGGTGAAGACCGTTCTCAGCCAGGTGCCGGATTTGCAGCGCCTGCGCCTGTCATCCATTGATTCCATCGAGGCCGACGAAGACCTGATGGAAGCAATCGCCAACGAAAAGCGCCTGATGCCCCATCTGCATCTGTCGCTTCAGGCAGGCGACGACATGATTTTGAAGCGCATGAAGCGTCGTCATCTGCGTGATGATTCCATCCGATTCTGCGCAGATGTCCGCGCACTTCGCCCTGACATTGTGTTCGGTGCCGACATCATTGCAGGTTTCCCGACCGAGACCGAAGAGATGTTTGCAAACTCGATGAAGATCGTCGAGGAATGCGGGCTGACGCATCTGCACGTCTTCCCATACAGCGCACGCGAAGGCACACCGGCTGCGCGTATGCCGCAGGTCAGGCGCGAAATCGTCAAGGAACGCGCAGCGCGTTTACGTGCCGTTGGCGACCGGGCTTATGAAAAACACCTAGCTTCTCTCAATGGCACAGTGCAGCGCCTGCTGATCGAGAAGGAAGGCATTGCCCGCACGGAAGGCTTTACGCTGGCCGCTGTTGATCAGGGTAACGCTGGCGAAATTATCGAACGAATTGTGACGGGGCATGACGGTGAAAAACTCCTCACCCGTCAGACAGAGCCGCAAGCGGCTTAAAGCTTAAGGGCATCAGATTTCATGGCAATGGGTTTCATCAAGAAAATGTTCTCCTTCGGCAAGAAGGAGGTTGAAGAAAAGCCGGTCGACCAGCCCGCTCCTGATGCCGTGGAAGCGGCTTTAGAAACACAGCTTCCTGAAACCGTCGAGGCGCCTGAAGAAACCGAAAACACCGTCGTTGAAGTGGTTATTTCCGAACCGGAAGTACCAGTGATCGCCAGTGAGCCAGAGCCTGAACAGATTGAAGAGCCTGCCGCTGAACCGGTTGAGGAAGAAAAGGCAGAACCGGAGCATCCGGTTGCCGAGATCGAAATCCCGATTGAACAGCCACCGGTGATGGAACCGATCGTGGTTGAAGCACCTGCGCCAGAGCCCGTTGTTGCGCCCGTCGTCGAGCCAGAGCCTGTTGCTGAACCCGAACAGGTTGAAGTCGCGAAAGCTCCTGAAGTTTCAGAGGCACCCGTTGTTGAGGAAATAGTCGAGCCCGCAACTCAGCCAGAGGCAGCGAAGCCCAAAAAGGTCAAGGTCGCAAAGGCCGTTGAAGAACATCAGGAAGAGGTGCCGGTCGAGGCAGCGCCTGAGCCAAAGCTTTCTTGGTTCGAGCGCCTGCGTCGCGGCCTGCTGCGTTCATCGAATTCATTGAGCGATTCCATCAGCGGTATCTTCACCAAGCGCAAGCTCGATGAAGACACGTTGCAGGATCTTGAAGACGTGCTCATTCAGGCCGATCTCGGCCTTGAAACAGCTATGCGTGTGACCGATGCGCTGTCGTCCGGCCGTTATGGCAAGGACGTGACTGGCGAAGAAGTGCGCAACATCATGGGCGCGGAAATCGAAAAGGTGCTTGGGCCCGTCGCAAAGCCTTTGGAGCTTGATCTCTCGCACAAGCCGCATGTCATTCTGGTTGTCGGCGTCAATGGCACCGGCAAGACCACGACCATCGGCAAGCTTGCCGCAAAGCTGACCGCTGGCGGCCTCAAGGTGATGCTAGCGGCAGGTGATACTTTCCGCGCCGCCGCTATCGAACAGCTCCATATCTGGGGCGAGCGTACCGGATCGCCTGTTGTTTCAAGCAAGCTCGGAGCGGATGCGGCAGGCCTTGCCTATGACGCATGGAAACAGGCCAAAGATGCGGGCAGCGACGTTCTCATCATAGATACAGCAGGCCGTTTGCAGAATAAAGCCGAGCTGATGGATGAACTCGCCAAGATCGTCCGCGTTCTTGGCAAGCACGACCCGGAAGCCCCGCACACGGTTCTCCAGACCTTGGATGCAACCACCGGCCAGAATGCACTCAATCAGGTCGAGATTTTCAAGAATATCGCTGGCGTCAACGGCCTCGTCATGACCAAGCTTGACGGCACGGCACGCGGCGGCATTCTGGTGGCCATTTCAGCCAAGCATAAGCTTCCGATCTATTTCATCGGCGTCGGCGAAGGCGTCGACGATCTTGAACCATTTGCGGCCAAGGATTTTGCCCGCGCCATCGCAGGAGTTGCCTGATGGAGCATCCCGTTTTCGAACGCGATCCGTCGCAAAAGACCGAAGCAGAACGCAAGGAAGTCCCGCCGCTGCTCAAGCTTGCGCTGGAACTCGGACCGCTGCTGATGTTCTTTTTTGCCAATGCGCGTGGTGAAAGCCTGATCGAGCGCTTTCCAGTGCTTGGACAGATCGGCGAGCCGATCTTTCTGGCAACCGCACTCTTCATGGTTGCAACCGTCATTGCGCTTGCCATTTCATGGTCGATGACACGCACCCTGCCGATGATGCCGCTCATTTCCGGCATCGTGGTTCTGGTGTTTGGTGCGCTGACGCTCTGGCTGCACAACGATACCTTCATCAAGATGAAGCCGACCATCGTAAACACGCTGTTTGGCGCGATCTTGCTCGGCGGGCTTTTATTCGGCAAATCCCTGCTTGGTTATGTGTTTGATTCGGCTTTCAAGCTGGATGCAGAGGGTTGGCGCAAGCTGACCTTCCGCTGGGGTTTGTTCTTCATCTTCCTGGCAATTGCCAATGAAGTGGTGTGGCGCAATTTTTCGACCGATGCCTGGGTTTCCTTCAAGGTCTGGGGCATCATGCCGATCACCATTTTCTTCACGCTTTCACAAATGCCGCTTATCCAGAAGCACACTTTGCCTGAGGCGAAAGCCGAATAAATAAGAAGGCGGCGAAAGCCGAATGAATAAGAACGTGGTGAAAGCCGAATGAATAAGAGTTCGGTGAAGGCCGAATAACAAACGCATGAAAATGGAGGACGCCATGCCCCAGATCGACAAAAGACTCGATATCGAACAGTTCATCTGCCGCAGCGATAATTATGGCGTTCTCATCCATGATCCTGAAAGTGAGCTGACCGCGGCAATCGACGCGCCGGATGCGCACGCAATCGAAGCGGCGCTCAAGCGCCGTGGCTGGACGCTCGACTTCATTTTCACGACGCATCATCACCTTGATCACGTCGAAGGCAACGAGGCGCTGAAAGCCAAATTCGGCGTCAGCATCATCGGACCAAAGGCTGAGCTAAACAAAATCCCGACACTCGACCGTACCGTTCAGGACGGCGACGAGTTCACCTTCGGACTTTTCAAGGTCAAAGTGATTTCCACACCCGGTCACACGGCTGGCGAGATTTCCTTTTATCTGCCAGAAGCAAAAGTCGTGTTTACAGGCGACACGCTTTTTGCACTGGGCTGCGGTCGACTGTTTGAAGGAACACCGGATATCATGTTCCAGTCGCTGCAAAAGCTTGTGGCGCTGCCGGGCGATACTGCCGTTTATTGCGGCCACGAATATACGCAGAGCAATGCACGCTTTGCCTTGACCATCGATCCCGACAATTCGGCATTGAAGGAACGTGCAGCCGAGATTGCGCGGCTCCGTGCAGCTGATAAGATGACCCTGCCCTCCAGCATAGCGCTTGAAATGGCAACCAATCCATTTCTTCGCTGGCACGATGGCCGCATTCGCACGCGGCTTGGAATGCAGGGCGCAACTGATGAAGCGGTTTTCGCGGAAATCCGTAAGCGCAAGGATTTATTCTAGGACATTACCATGATGACGATTTCTCGCTTCAAACAGTTTCATGCAGCAGCTCTGCTCGGCCTTTCTCTTGCGATCCTTCCGCAGTCAGCGAACATGGCCTTTGCCGAAGACATTCTGGCAATTGCAACGCCACCGCAGACACCAGCTGACATCAACAATTTCAAGCTGACCGAAGACCTCCTGACGCGTATGGAAAAAATCCATACGCAGCTTGAGGATATGCAGCTTTCACCGACTGCCGAAGAAGGTCAGGATGCGCAGCCGTCGATGGATTCCATGGTCAAGAGCATCGAATCGCGCCCGCAAGTGGTTGAGGTGATGAAGGCGGAAAACATCGAGCCACGCGATTATCTTCTCGCCTATTTCGCCATGATGAGCGCGCTTGCAGCAGCCGATGCCGAAGAAGAAGATCAGCTTGTCGATGAAGTGAAGCAGATCAATCCCGAGCACCTCGTCTTTGGCAAACAATATGGCGACCGCATTCGCGAACTGATCGGAGAATAGAGCATCAATGAAAAACCGGCGAAGTTTCCTTCGCCGGTTTTTTCTTTCAAGATGATTGCCTTAGCAGCCGTAGTGCGTTGATTGTCACCAGAACGGTCGCGCCGGTATCGGCCAGAATTGCTGGCCAGAGGCCGGTAATCCCCAGCACCGTGGTCACAAGGAATACCGCTTTAAGACCAAGTGCGATTGTAATGTTCTGATGAATATTACGCATGGTCCGCTTCGACAGATCGACCATCGCAGCCACATCACCGACGCGACCATGCAGCACCGCTGCATCCGCAGTTTCCAGCGCCACATCCGTACCGCCACCCATGGCGATGCCAACATCGGCTGCAGCAAGCGCTGGCGCGTCATTGATACCATCGCCAACCTTGGCAACAACCTGACCCGCATTGCGAAACTCGCCAACAATCCGCTGCTTGTCTTCCGGCAGGAGTTCGGCGCGCACTTCGATGCCCAGATCCTTGCCGATAGCTTCTGCCGTGCGACGATTATCGCCGGTCAGCATAACGGTACGAATACCGGCTTCCTTCAGCGTCTTAAGCCCCGCAATCGCATCCGCGCGCGGCTCATCACGCATGGCTATGGCACCTGCAATTTTTCCGTCTGCAACCAGAACAGAAACCGTCTTACCTTCATCATTGCAGGCAGCGATCCGCGCCGCCAGATCGTCCGGAATGGCAGAGATTTCATTCGCAGCCTTGCGCGAACCCAAGAACAGCTCAATGCCATCAGCTTTACCTGACACACCCTTGCCGCCATGTGCCTTACCTGCCGAAACGGCTGAGAGTTTCAGGCCACGCGTATCAGATGCACCGACAATCGCTAAAGCCAGCGGATGGCTTGAACCTGCATCAAGTGATGCAGCCAGTCGCAAGACTTCTTCTTCCGAAAGTGCGCCAGACAGAACATCCGTTACCTGCGGCTTGCCTTCTGTCAGCGTACCGGTTTTGTCGAAACAGGCGGTCGTAATCTTGCCTATGGTTTCAAGAACTGCGCCCCCCTTCAACAACAGCCCGCGCCTCGCACCGGCCGAAAGCGAGGCGGCAATGGCTGCAGGTGTCGAAATAACCAGCGCACAGGGGCAACCGATCAGCAGAATGGCCAGACCTTTATAAATCCACTCACCCCATTCAGCACCCGCGACCAGCGGCGGCAGAATGGCAACCAGAGCCGCCACGACAACCACGCCCGGCGTATAGTAAGTCGAGAAGCGATTGATGAAACGCTCTGTGGGTGCTTTGGCTTCCTGTGCTTCCTCAACCAGCCGCACAACACGCGCAATCGTGTTGTCCTGCGCTGCGGCTGTCACTTTGACCCGCAACAGCCCGTCGCCATTGATGGTGCCTGCAAAGACGCTGTCGCCGACTGCCTTGCCGACAGGCGTGCTTTCACCCGTGACGGGTGCTTCATCGATAGCGCTTTCACCCGAAATGATCTCGCCATCCGCAGGCATACGATCACCGGGACGCACCGCAATTACGTCGCCCACGCTCAGCTCTTCCGCTGGTACTTCTTTTGTGGAGCCATTGCTTTCCAAAAAGGCGGTCTTCGGCACCAATGCCGTCAGCGACTGAATGCTTGCGCGCGCCTTGCCTGCGGCCACACCTTCCAGCAATTCACCAACCAGAAACAGGAAGACGACAGCGGCAGCTTCTTCGGTCGCACCGATGATGACAGCGCCAATGGCCGCAATAGTCATCAGCATTTCAATCGAAAACGGCGTGCCATTGATGGCTGCGGAATAAGCACGCTTTGCAATCGGTATGAGGCCGATCAGCATTGCAGCCGTAAAGGCCCATAATTCAATCGGCGGATAAAGATGACCAACAATATAGGCAACCACCAGACCACCGCCACAGGCGAGCATCATCTGGCCCTTGCCGCTCTGCCACCAGCGCTTCGGTTTTGCAGGCACCTTTGGCTGGATTTTGAGCGCCCCTGTCGATTGCGCGCTGGCTTTGTAGCCAAGTGCCGTAACCTTCGCGGCAATCTCGTCAACACTGGCCGAGCCGTCATGATTGACGGTCATGGTGCCATTTGTGACGGAAACAGACACATCCTGCACCCCGCCGACACGACGAACAGCCGTGTCGATCTTGGCGGCACAGGAAGCACAATCCATACCCTCCACGCTGAAGCGTAAACTGTCGGCGCCCGCTGTAATCTGCTTTGCTTCGGGTTCGTCATGAGCGTGATCATGATGATCGTGGTCGTGCTTGTGGTCATGATCATGGCCGCTACAGCCTGCGTGGTCATGGTCATGGTCATGGTCGTGATCGTGATGCTCATGCTTGGCAGGTGCTTTTTCGTCAGCCAATGGTTCGATGCCATAGCCAAGACTGCGGACCTTTTTGGCAACACTTTCCAGATCGCTGCTGCCATCATGGCGCACCGTCATCATGCCCGTCGTCACCGACACGGAAACATCTTCCACGCCCGAAACGCGGCGCACAGCCGTATCGATTTTTGTCGCGCAGGAAGCGCAATCCATGCCTTCAACGCGAAAGCGGTTTTGTTTCAAAATCTCGTTCATGACCTGCCCCTATCGAGACCACTCTTGAATTGTCTGAAACAAGGTCTACATCCTCTAGTGACTAGAGGAGCAAGAGAAAAAATGATTACCAATGTTCCGATTGGCGAAGCATCGAAAGCCAGCGGTGTGAAAGTGCCAACTATCCGTTATTACGAGCAAATCGGGCTTCTCCCGGTGCCTCCGCGCACGGAAGGAAATCGCCGCCTTTATGACAATGCCGATATTCAGCGGCTGTTATTCATCCGCCATGCGCGCGATCTGGGCTTTGAAGTGGATGCGATCCGCACGCTTTTAGACCTTCAGGACAATCCCGACCAGTCGTGCGCTGCAGCTGATTCTATTGCACGCGCGCGCCTGATCGATGTCGAGCATCGCATCACCAAACTATTGTCTTTGAAAACTGAACTTTTGCGGATGCTGGATTGCACGGCACATGGCCGTATCGACCAGTGCCGCGTTATCGAAATCCTGGGCAATCACGATGAATGCGTACATCCGAAGCACTAAACTTCAGACGCAACCATCAATAAGCGGCCATCGCCTTACTGAATCTTCTCGAATCGAGTCGCCTCGATTTTCAGCGTCCCGAGCTGCGTGCCTATGCGGGCAACAACCGGCGCATAGATGCCGGAATTGCCTAATGAAGCGAAAGAGATCGTCATCTTGCTGCGCGTGCTCAGATAGTCGATGGCCTTCTTGCCCTTCTGGTAGCCTGAGATCGGCACGAACTTGGCCGAGCAGATCACCGATTCGCCCGTAAAACCTTCCGTCGTGAAAGATTCTGTGCCATTGAACGCCAACCGGATGTCGGCACGGGTCTGACCATCGAAAACTTGAAGCGTGCGATTGCACACGGCTTTTGGATCTTTGGTGGGAATCATCAGCGCACTGAGCGGGTCACTCACATTGACCAGATCATTGGGGGCTGTTTCCACCCAAGGATCGCGCTTTTTAACCGGCGGCAGATTTTCCGATTCGGTCACATTGCCACTCGAAAAACGTATCTTGGTACTCTTGTTCTTTCGCCCATGCTTGTAAGCAAGATCGAAAGCGGATGGAATAACTTTACCCTGAACCGAGTTACCGCCAACATAGACGGTGCCGTCCGTATCATCGAAAACGCGCGCGATGCCTGATGTCTTGAAGCGGCCATTCACACCGTAACTCGAACCTTTGACGGTGGTTTCAATCGCGGAACGCGCGATCGAGAGGCCGAACATCGAGATTTCATACTCTGTTCGGTAGAGAGCGTCTGCCTGAGCGCTGCTTATTGCAGCCACGCTCGCAATCGCCAATCCGGTTAGCAATGCAACACCCCGCCGCGCTGCCCCATTCTGCATCCACTCGCTTTTCACCGGCTTGAAGAAATGCGATTGCTCGATCATGCCAGATTTTCCTTTCACGATATTCGCCCCGTGAAGCACCGTGCACCCGCACGAACAGTGCCCCAGCAATCCAAATCCACGCATCGCGTCAGCAAAACCGATTCTGTTTTTCCGACCCATGCTGTAGTTTGTCTTTGCGCTTTTGACTATAAATGGCTCCAAATCTGCGTAGAATTCTCTTTCAGCATTAACTGTCGAACAGCAAAAATCGGCGAAGTTATGATCGGGAGGGTCTTCCGATACCGCAAAAGGCCGTAAATGCGCGCCTTTGGGCCATCATGGCGGAATCTATCTTGACTGTAATCGCTACTCTCACTATAGAAACGCGACTTTCCCAATAGGCCGCCTGTCCGAGATCGCGCGCCAGCAGCAGAAATACTGCTATGATTGCGTTGAATTCGGACATTCGAGTCGGGGCCTGAGAAACAAAAATTTGAAGGTGAGACCAAAATGTCCCGCGCTTGTGAATTGACCGGCACCTCGGTCCAGTACGGCAACAATGTAAGCCACGCGAACAACCGTACGCGTCGTCGCTTTCTGCCGAACCTCTGCAACGTTACGCTGATGTCCGAAGTTCTCGGCCAGAGCTATCGTCTGCGCATCTCCGCTTCTGCTCTGCGTTCGGTTGAGCATCGCGGTGGTCTTGATGCATTCCTCGTCAAGTCTGACGACAAGGAACTTTCGCAGCGCGCTCGCCTGCTGAAGCGTCAGATCGCTAAGAAGCAGGCTGAAGCTGCTGCATAAGCAATCAGCTTTTTAAAGTTTGACAAAAAAGGCTGACTCGCGTCAGCCTTTTTTGCTGGTTCCATCACCCAGGATAAAAAAATGCCTATTACAGGTCCTTCTTTTGCCCGGCTATTGCCGGCGGTGATAGCGATGTGTGCAGCTGTGGCTGCATCCAACATCCTTGTCCAATATCCTTTCCAGCATTTTGGCCTTGGTGAACTGCTCACCTATGGTGCTTTCACCTATCCGGTGGCATTCCTCGTCAATGATCTGACGAATCGCCGCTTCGGTCCTTCAGCCGCACGCAAGGTCGTCTATGCCGGTTTTGTGCTCGGTGTCCTCATGTCGATCTGGCTTGCAACCCCGCGTATTGCCATTGCATCCGGCTCGGCATTCCTGATCGCACAGCTCATGGACATTACAGTCTTCAATAGCCTGCGTCAGAAGACCTGGTGGAAGGCGCCCTTCGCAGCTGCAATGTTCGGCTCGGTCGTTGATACGATCCTGTTCTTCTCCATCGCCTTTGCTGCAAGCTTTGCGTGGATCGACGCGATGACCGGCATGCCCGATTCGTCGCTGGCAGAACCCGCCTCGTTCCTTGGCCTTGGCGTACCCCTCTGGGCTTCGCTGGCTTTCGGTGACTTCTTCGTAAAGGTCGTGATGGGAACGCTGATGCTGGTGCCTTATGGTGCCATTCTGGCGATTTTCGCACCGGCACTCTATGCGCCAGACCGAGCCAACGCCGCGAAAAACACTAATCTTTAGAAGTCACGATCCGTTTATCTGAATAAAAATTGGTTTTTCTCAGCGAGTAAAGCCTATAAGAAACGCGCTTCGATAAAAAGACGGATGATCGTCCGTCTTTCTTTATCGGAGCCATTTTCTATATTGTTAACAAGAAGCATGATCCGCGAAGATTTATTTCCTTAGCGGTCTTAATGCTTCTTCGTTGAGATATTTATATTTAGATAAGGATGAATGAGATGTCCTTTAATAAGGAAAAACTTCCGCTCGTCATTATTACCGGCGCAAGTTCTGGCATTGGCCTGGCTACTGCGAAGATGTTTGCTGATCGTGGCCATCCGCTGCTGCTTCTTGCGCGTCGACTGGACGTCATGGAAAAGCTCAACCTGCCCAACACGCTCTGCAAGTCGGTCGATGTAACCGACCGAAAGGCTCTTGTAGCTGCAGTTCAGGAAGCCGAAGCCAAGTTCGGCCCTGCGGATGTCATCGTCAACAATGCCGGTGTCATGTTGCTGGGCGATGCAACGAAGCAGAACCCGGATGAATGGGACCGGATGCTCGAGGTCAATGTCAAAGGCCTTCTTAATGGCATCCATGCCGTCTCGGCAGGCATGGTGGCACGCAAACATGGCACCATCATCAACATCAGCTCGGTGGCAGGTCGCAAGACATTCGCTAATCATGTGGCCTATACGGCCACGAAATTCGCCGTACACGGGCTTTCTGAGAATCTGCGTGAGGAACTCTCGCCGCATGACGTTCGCGTTGTGACGATAGCTCCAGGTGCCGTCGAGACCGAACTTCTCAGCCACACCAACGACGCAGGCATCAAGGCAGGCTATGAAGCATGGAAGAAGGATATGGGTGCGCCTGTGCTTTCAGCGGACGACGTTGCCCGCGCCATTGTCTACGCCTATGACCAGCCACAGGGCGTCTGCATTCGCGAAATCGTGCTCGCGGCAACCCGCCAGCAGGCTTAAAAGAGGCCCGAAAGCGCTTTCCCAAAAGTGGAATCCGGTTTTAGGATAAAATGCGCGCTCAAAATGCCCCTCTATCTTATGCCAAAACTCCATGAGTATGGTTCATGGAGTTTTGGTTAAGCCCGGGTGGCATTGGTCTTTTTCAAGGCGCGATGCGCCAGCGTCTCGGCGCCTTGGTATTATCGGCCACCTGCGCGACGGCGTCCGCGGCCTTTGCCTTCTGCGCCCCGTTCTTCGAACAGGGATGCAAGCTGCTCGGTCATTGCACCGGCTAGCTCTTCCGCGTCCACGATGGTCACGGCACGCTGATAATAGCGGGTGACGTCATGACCGATACCAATAGCGATCAGCTCAACCGGCGAACGGGTTTCGATCTCTTCGATGACCGCGCGTAAGTGGCGCTCAAGATAATTGCCCGGATTGACCGAAAGCGTTGAATCATCCACCGGCGCACCGTCGGAAATCATCATCAGGATCTTGCGCTGTTCAGGACGAGCCAACAGACGCTGATGCGCCCAGATCAGCGCTTCACCGTCGATATTTTCCTTGAGCAGACCTTCGCGCATCATCAGGCCGAGATTGCGTCGTGCTCGGCGCCATGGCGCGTCGGCGCTCTTATAGATGATATGGCGCAAATCGTTGAGGCGACCCGGATTGGACGGCTTGCCACGGCCCAGCCATGCTTCGCGCGACTGACCGCCCTTCCAGGCCTTGGTGGTGAAGCCGAGAATTTCGACCTTCACGCCGCAACGCTCCAGCGTGCGGGCAAGAATATCGGCGCAGGTCGCTGCAACCGTTATCGGACGACCACGCATCGAGCCGGAATTATCGATAACCAGCGTCACGACCGTATCACGGAAATCCGTATCGCGTTCCATCTTGTAGGAAAGCGGCTGTGTCGGGTCGATCACGATGCGCACCAGACGCGCCGTATCGAGATAGCCCTCTTCCAGATCAAAATCCCAGGAACGGTTCTGCTGCGCCATCAGACGGCGCTGCAGACGATTTGCGAGACGTCCAACAACGCCCTGCAGATTGGCCAGCTGCTTGTCGAGGAAGCCGCGCAGACGATCAAGCTCAGCCTCATCGCACAGATCGGTGGCTTCTACTTCCTCATCGAATTCGCGCGTAAAAACATTGTAATCGACATGCTCTGCGAAATTGGCAAAAGGCTGGTTCTGACGGCGCGTGTCGCCCGGCGTTTCCGCATCGACATCTTCGCTGTCGTCCATATCGTCGGAAGCCGCATCGGCGGCATCCATTTCGCCCTGCTCACCTTCTTCGCTGGAACTGTCCGATTCTTCGCTTTCAGCCGAATCAGAGCCTTCCTGGCTTTCTTCGCCGCCTTCCTCGTTTTCGTCTGAGTCGGGCGTCTGTTCGTTATCTTCGTCCTGCTCGTCGCTTTGCTCTTCCTGAGAAAGCTCCTCGGCCATATCCATGGAAGCGAGCATATCGCGCACGGTGCGCGCAAAAGCCTGCTGATCTTCCAGATTTTCGCCAAGACGGGCAAGCTCTGCACCGGCCTTCTGTTCGATCCACTCGCGCCAGAGATCGAGTACAGGGCCAGCTTCGGCAGGAGCTTTGCGACCGGTCAGTTTTTCGCGCAGCAGAAGCGAGATCGCTTCTTCAAGCGGCGCATCTTCCTTGTCGGTCACATCGGAGAAATTGGCGCGGGCATATTTATCTGCGAGCATAGTCGCAAGATTATCGGCAACACCGGCCATTGCGCGGGCACCAATGGATTCCACACGCGCTTGCTCGACCGCATCATAAATTGCGCGCGCCTGCTTGCCTTCCGGCGCAAGGCTTGCGTGAATACGGGCATTATGGCGCGCCTGACGCAGCGCCATGGAATCACCCAGACCGCGCGTAACGGCAACATCATGCGCCGTCGGACGTTTTGGCAGATCAGGCAGGCGGGCACGATTGGCGGTCAGCGCCGGACGATCATTGCTGAAAGCCACTTCCAGCTCATTCTCGCCGGAAATAGCGCGCATGGTCGCGGTCATTGCCCGCTTGAACGGCTCGGAATCAACCGGCCCGTTTTTACGCTCGCGCGAATTATCGCCTATTGCTGACTTCTGGCCCGACATCTGCCTATCCTGACTTTATACAAAGCACCGCCGCCCGTTATGGGCGGCAGGTTTCATCCAGCCTTATGCCAATACGATATTGGCAGCAGATTCTGGAAGTTCCTCACCGAAAGCGCGCTGATAGAACTCAGCCACCGTCTGGCGCTCAAGCTCATCGCACTTGTTGAGGAAGGTCAGGCGGAATGCAAAGCCGACATCATTGAAGATCGCGGCATTTTCAGACCATGTAATGACGGTACGCGGGCTCATCACGGTCGAAAGATCGCCGTTGATGAAAGCCTGACGGGTCATGTCGGCAACGCGAACCATCTTGTTCACGATCTCACGGCCTTCCGCATTCTGGTAATGCTTGGCCTTGGCGAGAACGATGTTCACTTCGTTGTCGTGTGGCAGATAGTTGAGCGTGGTGACGATCGACCAGCGGTCCATCTGGGCCTGGTTGATCTGCTGCGTGCCATGATAAAGGCCGGTCGTGTCGCCCAAACCAACGGTGTTGGCGGTCGCAAACAGACGGAAAGCCGGGTGCGGATGGATAACGCGGCTCTGGTCGAGCAAGGTCAGACGGCCCGAAGTTTCCAGAACGCGCTGGATCACGAACATGACGTCCGGGCGACCCGCATCATATTCGTCAAAAACCAGCGCAACATTGTGCTGATAGGCCCAAGGCAGAATGCCGTCCTTGAATTCAGTAACCTGCATACCGTCTTTTACGACGATTGCATCCTTACCGACGAGATCGATACGGCTGACATGGCTGTCGAGGTTGACGCGAACGCAAGGCCAGTTGAGGCGTGCAGCGACCTGTTCGATATGGGTCGACTTACCGGTGCCGTGATAGCCTGAAACCATCACGCGGCGGTTAAATGCAAAACCTGCGAGGATCGCGAGCGTCGTCTGACGGTCGAAAAGATAATCCGGATCGCGTTCCGGCACATAGGAATCGCCTGCCGCATAGGCTGGCACCCGCATGTCGGAATCAATTCCGAACACTTCGCGCACCGAAACCGTTGTATCCGGCAAATTGGCTATATCCCGCTCAACCTTGTTCATCATGCCTCCAGAGCGGCAGGACTGTCCGGCCGCGACATTCAAATTCGATCAGGGAGCCTTTCGGTGAACCGGATGACGCCCTTCTGTTCAGTTGCGGGCATCCGTAATCGCATCTGCGCGCAAGCGCAGTAGATGAATGTCCGTCAGGGCATTGAACATGCCCTGATACTCGGCCTCATAAAGCCCACAGAGGCTTTAGCAAAAACCTGCTGTCTTGAGCAATTGATAAGCCTGAATGACCTCGCGAAATCTTTCTTCAGACCCGCGGTCACCACCATTTGCATCGGGATGGTGTTGCTTCACAAGTTCTTTATAGCGCGACTTGATCATATCGCTAGTCGAATTTGCATCAAGACCGAGCGTCGCAAGCGCCTTTACTTCCAAAGTGCGCGGTTTGCGCTGCACAGCTTTGGCAGTGCCGGGATTGCTTTTCGCATCTTTGACGAAATTGAACGGATCGCGCAGACGATTGTGATAGGCAGCCGAACCCGAACGACGGGTCGCCATATCCGGCGACGTGCGTGCGGAAGCGGTGGAGTTGGATGCCGTCGACCAAGTCGGGCGATTGCCGGTGATCGCATCCTTCTGGAATTTCGAGATTTCGCCGTCGGACAAACCGGAGAAATAATTGAAATTCTTATTATATTCCCGGACATGATCCACGCAGAAATGAAGGTATTCACCCTCGCGCATGCGCCCGACCGGCGCACGATGCGTGCCCGGCTTATCGCAACCGTCCCACTGGCAGCAGGGACCGCTGGACTTCTTTTCCGCTTCCTTCTTGGGACGGATGCGGATGCTGTCGAAAAGTTTTGAGTGCGTTGTCATCGAATCGGATTATGCGAATTAAGAGTGACTAAACAAGAATTGACATTTCATCCTGAATGGTTTTGGCCATGAATTCAGGGCGAAATTTTGATGCAGATTGCAATTCCTGTGCGGATTTGCCCCACGGGTTGCCGCCGAGGCGACGTCTATATGAGGCACAACGTCTATATGGGGAGAACTGGCCAAAATGTCCATTCACAATAGCAAACAATCTTCAATGGAAGCCAAGCTTAATGCAGCTTTCTCTCCGGAACGGCTTGAAATCATAAATGAAAGCCACCTCCATGCAGGCCATCATCACGAAGATCGTGGCCATCATGAGGTCTATGATGGTACCGGCGAAACACATTTTCGCGTGCGCATCGTATCTGCCAAGTTTGAGGGTATGAGTCGCATCGCGCGCCATCGCGCCATCAACGATCTTTTAAAAGAAGAGCTGGAAACCGGCGTTCACGCACTCGCACTGGAGCCTACTGCGCCCGGCGAAGCGACACGCCGCTGATGTTTTATGCTGACGCTTTAAGCCATTTGCGCAAACGACCACGCGCATTGGCATAGGGCGAGGACGTGTTGAACTGGATCATGCGGCCCAGCGTATATTTTTCATACCAGAGGACGCCGTAAAGCTCAGTGTCCGTACGCGCCTTGATTAAGGCCAGCAGCGCATTCTTTGCCGTTTCAAATCGCGATAAAAGCGCTTCAAAGGATAGCGTTTCGTAATCCCGGTAAAACTTGGCCGCTAAAGCACCAAGTTCATTCCATTTGAAACCTGTTTCCGGAAAATCGACTGTAAGCCCCTGATCGCTCCGTTCGCACCATTTGAGCACCAGCTCGTTCCATCCGGTCAGATAGGCGACGAGATCATGCACGCTCATCAGCGTGTCCTTTGCATGGCCTTCCATGGTTCTGGATTTGGTCTGCTCCGGCTCAACGCGTGAAAGATCAAGCAACAGCCGCGCATAATTTGTTTGAATTGCCTCAAGCAGTTCCTGTTTGCTGGATGGCACAGCCATCAGGATGAAACCTTCGCAACGACGACACCAGAAAGCGGTTTGCCATCGGCATCCAGCGGCACGATGCGCAGACGTGTGAGGCGGTTCTTTTCCTTTTTCAGCACCGAAAAGCGCTTTCCGTGGAAGGTAAATGCCTGCTTCACTTCCGGTATGGTCTGCGTTTCATGAATCACCAGACCGGCAACGGTGGTCGCTTCCTCATCCGGAAGCTTCCAACCCAGCGCGCGGTTGAGATCACGGATCGGCAAAGAGCCATCGACCAGAATCGAACCGTCTGGCTGCAACCGCAGCCCCTGCATGTCGATATCATGTTCATCGGAAATGTCGCCGACAATCTCTTCGAGAATGTCTTCCAGCGTTACCAATCCCTGCACATCACCATATTCGTCAACAACGACGGCAATATGCGCCTTGCGGCGCAGAAACGCGTCGAGCTGGTCCTGAAGTGTGGTTGTGTCAGGCACAAACCACGGTTTGCGCGCCACTTTCATGATGTCGATGCGGGAGAAATCATTATCGACATCGTAAAGCGCGCGCAGCAGATCCTTGGTATGGATGATGCCGACGATATTATCGATCTCATCCCGCCAGACCGGCATACGCGTGTGCGGGCTTGCAAGAATATCACCGACAATCTGATCAGCAGGCGCATCAGCATTGATCGTGCCCATGGATGTGCGATGCACCATGACATCGCTGACTTCCAGTTCTTTAAGATCCAGCAGACCGCCAAGCTGATCACGATCTTCCTTGATCAGCGATTTATCGCGGTGCAGCACTTCGACCGCACCGCGCAATTCTTCCTGTGCGGAAAGCATCGAACGGCCGGATGCGAGATTAACACCGAACAATCGGAGAATTTTGCGCACGATCCAGTTCACCAGTCCCGAAACCGGGCCGAGAAAAGTTACAACCGCTGAAACAGGGCGTGCAACATTCAACGAGAATCGGTCAGGGCTGGAAATGGCCCAGGATTTGGGCAGCACTTCAGCAAAAATGACCAGAATGATGGTCATCGCCAGCGTCGAATAGGCCACCCCTGCATCACCAAACAGGTGCAGGAAGATATTGGCAGCAATCGACGAGGCAAGAATATTGGCGAGGTTGTTGCCAATCAGAAGCACACCAATCAGCCGGTCGCGCCTTCCAATGAGATATTGAACCACTGTAGCGCGTTCATCGCCATTATGCGCGTAAGTGAGCATTCGGGCGCGGGATGCGGCGGTCAGTGCCGTCTCCGCGCCGGAAAAAAAGCCCGACAGAATGATGCAGAGCAGGATGATGCCACACATGATCCATAGCTCGAAAATCATTCTCGTATTCCTTTCGGGGTCAGACGGCGAGGCGTTCCTTCAGAAATTCCAATACTGCTGCAGGCGGTACGTCCTTGGCAATGAAGGATTGACCGATGCCGTGCGTCAGAATGAATGTCAGCGCACCACGCGCCACTTTCTTGTCCTGCGCAATGTAATCCATCAGCTTTTCAGCATCCGGCAGGCCACCCGGCACTTCATGCAACGATGTCGGCAGCCCGACAGCTTTCAGATGCGCTTCAACGCGTTCGGCAGCCTCGACGCCACAAAGGTTCATCTTGACCGAAAAGCGATGCGCTAAGGCCATGCCGATGGCAACGCCTTCGCCATGCACCAGACGACTTGAATCATAGCCGGTCGCGGTTTCAAGCGCATGACCGAATGTGTGTCCGAGATTGAGCAAAGCACGGTCACCATTCTCACGCTCATCGCGCGCCACAACCGCGGCCTTCGAACGGCAGGATTCGGCAATTGCTTGTGTGCGTGCAGCACCACCTGCAAAGACTTCACGCCAGTTCTTTTCAAGCCAGGCGAAGAAATCCGGACGGTCAATCAGGCCGTATTTGGCCACTTCTGCATAGCCTGCACGGAATTCACGCTCACTCAGTGTATCAAGCACTTCCGTATCGGCCAGCACAAGCTGCGGCTGATAAAACACGCCGACAAGGTTCTTGCCAAACTGCGTGTTGATGCCAGTCTTGCCGCCAACGGACGAATCCACCTGTGCAAGCAACGAGG
This sequence comes from Ochrobactrum sp. BTU1, assembly GCA_018798825.1. Classification (NCBI taxonomy): domain Bacteria; kingdom Pseudomonadati; phylum Pseudomonadota; class Alphaproteobacteria; order Hyphomicrobiales; family Brucellaceae; genus Ochrobactrum; species Ochrobactrum sp. BTU1. Next base: position 2,178,161 of record CP076354.1, read on the forward strand.
TTGGCATCTGAACGAAGCTCATGCCGCGACGTACGATACCGGCAACAAAGCCGGACAGATCACCCACAACACCACCGCCAAAAGCCACAACTGCATCACCACGTTCAAGACGAGCGGCCAGCACGGCATTGGTCACAGTTTCCAGTGTCGAGAAGGACTTTGACTTCTCACCGGGCGCCACAACAACCGGCGTGGATTCGATACCTGCACGGGCAAAACTTGCGCTCAGAGCTTCGAGATGAGCCTTGGCAACATTTTCGTCGGTGACGATTGCCATACGAATCCCCGGCAGACGCTTTGCGACTTCTTCGCCAGCGCGCGCGATCAGGCCTTTTCCGATCAGAATTTCATAGGATCGGTCCCCCAGCGAAACCGGAACTGTCACACTGTCGGCGCTCAAAGGGGTATTCATGCAGATAGTCTCCTAATGCATGTTGCGGAAAATTTAGAAGCGGCTTTCCGATAACGACATGCGTAAAAACAACAAAATAGAGCGAGCGTGGCGTTTAAATTTAAGCGCGACACGCTCTATTGTCAGGCTTCGCCCTTGGTGAGATGCGCGGTGAGAACGTCGATCAGTTCACCGGCAATCACTTCCTTCTTGTCGTCCCGCGTCATCACATGCAGATCAGCGAGCGCATAAACCGGATAGCGCACGTCCATCAGCCGCTGCATCACGCCGCGCGGATCGTCATTTTTGAGAAGTGGCCGGTTCTGACGGCGCGAAACACGATCCATCAGTACATCAAGCTCAGCATTCAGCCAGATGGACACGCCATTGGCAGCAATCGCCTCACGGGTTTCGGCATTCATGTAAGCACCGCCACCGGTGGCAAGCACCATAGGACCATCTTCAAGCAGCCGCAGGATAACCCGGCGCTCCAGATCCCGAAACTCGGCTTCGCCATAGGCATCGAAAAGTTCAGGCACGGTCATACGGGCTGCAGATTCAATCTCATTATCCGCATCTTTAAACGGCAGTCCGAGCATGGTTGCGACCTTGCGGCCGACGGTCGATTTTCCTGCGCCCATCAGCCCAACAAGAACAACGACTTTCGCACCAAGAAGCTGACGGACGGCATCCGCTTGCTCGTTAAGATTTGTCTGTTTTGTTGTGCTGCTCATTGACCTCATCCATTTCCTCCGGTTCCACATGAAAAACCGTGCGGCGTCAATCGCTTTCATCGGCTAAAATGAACCGGACATGGGTTTTTATGCGCCGGAACTGCCCGTCCTTGCTTTCGTCTCAATAGCACAGCATAAACGCTTCATGCCCACGCTGACGCGCATCATTGCCTTGCTCGCTGTTATTGCCGCCATAGTCTATGGCGCAATGTTCTCACTTGCCAACTTTGTGAAACCGACCACGCACGAAATTACGGTCGAGATTCCCTCATCAAAATTGAAGCAGACCGTCGTGGCACCGCCGCCGCCTGCCGTATCGGACAATGAACCGGTAACAAGCGAAACTGGACAGGAGTAATATGCGCGCTTCACTGGCCATCGAAAACTTTCTTGAAATGATGAGCGCTGAACGTGGAGCCGCGGGCAACACGCTTGAATCCTATCGCCGCGATCTTGAAGCTGCGGCCGATGTGATGCAGACGCGTGGCGTTAATCTGGCAGAAGCGAAGACCGAAGATGTCCGCCATGTTCTCGATGGCATGTCGAACGAAGGCTTTGCCGCCACCTCGCAGGCACGGCGTCTTTCGGCACTCAGGCAATTCTTCCGTTTTCTTTATTCTGAAGGCTTCCGGCAGGACGATCCGACCGGCGTTATCGATGCCCCTAAAAAGCAGAAACCGCTGCCAAAGATCATGAGCGTCGAAAATGTCGGCCGTCTTCTTGATCGCGCCGATCTTGAGGCAAGGGAAGCGCCGGAACCGGCTGAGCGTATCAAGGCGCTGCGCCTGCACGCACTACTTGAAACACTTTATGCAACGGGCCTGCGTGTCTCAGAGCTGGTCACGCTGCCAGTCAGTGTGGCACGCACCGATCATCGTTTTCTGATCGTTCGCGGCAAGGGCTCGAAAGAACGCATGGTCCCACTGTCGCAAAAAGCGCGTGAAGCACTGCAGAACTTTCTCTCTCTGCGCGATTCATTGCCCGGCTATGACGACAATCCCTGGCTGTTTCCGGCTTTCTCCGAAAGCGGTCATCTGGCGCGACAGGTCTTTGCGCGCGAATTAAAAGGGCTTGCCGCACGAACCGGCCTCTCCAGCGCCTCGATCTCTCCGCATGTGCTGCGCCACGCTTTTGCCAGCCATCTTTTGCAAAACGGTGCTGATCTGAGAACCGTGCAGCAATTGCTCGGCCATTCGGATATTTCTACCACCCAAATCTATACGCATGTTCTGGAAGAAAGACTGCATAAGCTGGTAAGTGAACATCACCCGCTTGCCGATTAAGCGCTCTGCAGGTAAGAGAATTTCAGAAAAATTTGCAAGATGCGCATGAAGTAAATATGTAAGGCGTCGTAAAACAGCCGTTTTCTAGCGTGTTTTATGGCCAACATCTCTGGAAACGCACAATAGTCAGGCCCGATGTATAACTATCTCGATTTTGAAAAACCCGTCGCCGACCTCGAAGGCCAGATCCTTGAGCTGAAGAAACTCGCTCAGGAACAGGGCAGTGTCGAGATGAGCGACGAGATCAGCCGTCTCGAGAAACGCTCGGCCGATGCGCTTAAAGATATCTACCGCAAGCTGACCCCATGGCAGAAGGCGCAGATCGCCCGCCATCCGGATCGTCCGCATTGCCTCGAATATATCGACAAGCTGTTCACGGAATTCACGCCACTGGCAGGCGACCGTCAGTTTGCCAATGACGAAGCCATTCAGGGCGGCTTTGCCCGCTTCAATGGTCAGGCCGTTGCCATTCTGGGCCAGGAAAAAGGCTCGGATACCAAGACGCGCCTCAAGCACAATTTCGGCTCGGCCCGTCCGGAAGGCTACCGCAAGGCTGTGCGCATCATGGAAATGGCTGACCGTTTCCAGCTGCCGCTGATCACCTTCGTCGACACTGCCGGTGCCTATCCAGGCGTGAGCGCTGAAGAACGCGGTCAGGCGGAAGCCATTGCGCGCTCCACCGCTGAATGCCTCAAGCTGCGCGTGCCTGTCATCTCGATCATCATCGGTGAAGGCGGTTCGGGCGGCGCGATCGCGATTGCTGTCGCAAACCGCGTCTATATGCTCGAACATTCGATCTATTCGGTGATTTCACCTGAAGGTGCAGCTTCGATCCTCTGGCACGATTCCACGCGTGCAAAGGATGCAGCTTCCAACATGCGCATCACTGCGCAGGATCTGTTCGATCTCAAGGTCATCGACGGCATCATCCCGGAACCGCTTGGCGGCGCACATCGCGGCAAGGATGCCGTTATTGCGGCTGCGGGCGACATCATCACCGCCTCGCTGCGCTCGATGAAGGATGTCGATGGCGAAACGCTCAAGCAGGAACGTCGTCAGAAGTTCCTCGACATCGGTCGTAACCTTTAATTTACCAACAATTTCAAAAATTGGCTCCGGCGCGCCCTTGGTGCGCCGGATTTGCATCGTGCCATTATTTCCGCCATATTGCGGACATTCTGTTTTTTAGGTATTTGAGCAACGGTTTATCAACGATACCGAAAGGTTTAGTTGTTAATATCCGGGCACCGAAAAGTCAGATTTGCTTAAATGCGTCGGTGACGCAGCTTCGATCAGATTCTGATGAAAGTTGAATACTGGCTGTTCTACCTATTTGTTTTTACGCATTATCCTATGCAAAACCGCTTCGCACTTTTGCTGGAAATGCTCTAACAGGCTCGATGCGATATGAAGATCAGAACCGCACTTCTTGGAACACTCTTGGCATCCGCTCTGCTTGCCGGTTGTCAGGGCTCGTCCGTTTCCGATCTCAGCTTACGCGCTGAAAAACCTCTTTCCGAGAAAATCGTCGCCAAGATGAAATCGAAGGGCATGACGCGCACTTCGCCGGTGATGGTTCGTATTTTCAAGGAAGAAGGCGTCCTCGAAGTCTGGAAGCAGAAGAACAACGGCAAATACGACCAGATTGCCTCTTATGAGATCTGCAAATGGTCAGGCAAGCTTGGTCCGAAGTTCGTAGAGGGTGATCGTCAGGCGCCAGAGGGCTTCTATAATGTTCGCCCGGCACAAATGAACCCGAATTCGCAATATCACCTTGCCTTCAACATTGGCTTCCCGAACGCCTATGACCGCGCGCACAACCGTACCGGACAGAATCTGATGGTGCATGGCGCTTGCTCGTCATCGGGTTGCTATTCGATGACCGACGAAAGCGTCAGCGAGATTTATGCCTTTGGCCGCGATGCCTTCAAGGGCGGTCAGCGCGACTTCCAGATTCAGGCTTTCCCGTTCCGCATGACCGCAGCCAACATGGCACGTTACAAGAGCGACCAGAACTACGCATTCTGGAAGATGCTCAAGCAGGGCTATGACGCTTTTGAAACAACCAAGGTTCCGCCAAAGGTTGATGTCTGCGAAAAGCGTTATGTCTTCAACGTGCCAACGCCAGATGGTCAGCCGCTTTCGGCGACCGATGCCTGCCCACCTTCGGTCGGCTCGGAATCCATGGCTTACACGTCTTCTTATGAAAAGACGTTCCAGTCCGCATTCAGCGCGGCACAGAAGAAGCCTTCGCCGTCCATTCAGGGCATCGCAGAAGCTAAGCTGGTCTCTGCATGGAGTGCAGCGCGTGCACGCGGCGAGAAGGTAACGCGCGAACCGCCGTCGCTTTCGCCAGCATCGGCTGAAACGCCAAATGCACCGGATATCCAGCCTGCGGCAACGCCGATCTCGGCACAGCCTGCGACAGCCATTGCTGCAACGCCAGCAGTTGCTACTCCGGCTCAGACTGCGGCAGTCCCTGTTCCGCAGGAAAATCCGGCAGCGGTTTCACCGATGACCACCGCAAGCACGGTCCCAGATGCTGTTGCAGCACCTGCACCGGAAAAGAAGAAGGCCTGGTGGAAGCTGGGTGGTAACTAATACCAGATGGATAAAGACGTTCCCGTCTATGATCTGAGAGGGCTTAAGTGCCCTCTTCCCGTTTTAAAGACGCGCAATCGCCTGCAGGATTTGCCGAGCGGCGCGCTTCTCTGGGTCGAAGCAACCGATCCTTTATCCGGTATCGACCTTCCGCATTTCTGCACGCAGGAAGGCCACGCCCTGCTCAAGCAGGAGCGCGACGAAAACCTTCACCGTTTTCTTATTCAGAAGAAATAATGTCTGAGGCATAAGTCCTATCGAAGTGAAACGAGGGTCGATAAGATTATGCTTCAAATAAAAGGCTTAGAGCGCCGATCTGATACAATCAGATCGAAACGCGCTCTAAAGCATATCGCAGAAAAGTGCGAAGCGGTTTTCGGAACAAGATGCGCATAAAAAACAAAGAGATAGAGCGAGCGCAGCGGATACACTAACCGCGAAAAGCTCTAGCGTGTTGAATAGCCCGGAATAGCCAGCGGATTGTCCATCATCGCAGCGCGGTCGGGACGATCAATACCTGCCTTGCCGAGAAACGCGTCGAAAAGCTCGCGCACATAGGTTTCCGGCAAATCCTTCACAATCATCACCAGCAGCGTTTCATGCTCATCCTTGGGCCATTTCGGCAGTCGTGCTGGCGGATGAAAGATTTTCTGCACACCATGAATGACCAGCGGACGATCCGGATCTTCGGCGATCTGAACAATGCCCTTCACGCGCAAAAGCTTTTCGCCATGGGTCGAGCGCAGCAGATCGAGAAACATCTCGAATGTCGAGAACGGGATCGGTTCCTTGTGACGCAGAGAGAAGGAACGAATGGCATCATCATGATGATGGTGGTGGTGGTGGTGATGGCCGTGGTCATGATCGTGATCACAATCCGGTCCGCAGACATGGCCATGCCCAGAATGCGTATCGCGATGATGGTGCGAATGATCGTGGTCATCATGATGATGGTGATGATCATCCTCATAGGCTTCCGCACGAAGCCAGCGCTGAACATCCGCCGTCTTTGTTTCCGGATTATAAAGCCCACATTCAAACAACGCCGCATAGCCGGTGCGGCCATCGGATGCTTCAAGAATATCGGCACCCGGATTAAGCTGTTCGAGCCGTGCCTTGAGCTCTGCAAGTCCGGCCTGCGCCTCCGGCAGATCAGCTTTGGTAATGATGATGCGATCAGCCATCGCTGCCTGACGAACAGCTTCCTCATGATTGTTGAGGGTTGCCATGCCGTTGACGGCGTCAACCGTTGTCAGCACGCCATCAAGGCGCAGAACCTGCATGAGAACAGGATGACCCATGATTGAGTGCAGCACAGGTGCCGGATCGGCAAGACCTGTCGTCTCGATGATAATCCGCTTCAATGCCTTGATGCGCCCGGTCTGGAGGCGGTCGATCAGGTCAGCCAGCGTATCGACCAGTTCACCACGCACGGTGCAGCACAGGCAGCCGTCGGCAAGCTCGATCACACCTTCACTGGCCTTTTCCACCAGCAGGTGATCGATGCTCACTTCACCAAATTCATTGATGATGACTGCCGTATCGGTCAGCTCTGGATCTTTCAGCAGCCGGTTAAGCAGTGTCGTCTTGCCCGAGCCCAGAAAGCCGGTCAGTACAGAAGCAGGAATTGGTTGTGGCATGATCTCAGACTTAGTTGATTGTGGCTGCATTCACACCGGCAGCTGCGCGCTGCGGGCGTGGCATCGGCACAGGAACCTGCGAAATATCAAGCTGACCGACTTTCGTCACCTTTGCAGGTGGAGCCGAAACAAGGCCGACTTCAACGGGAACCGGCTCGCGGGTCATCGCATGAATATAGGGCGAGTTGAGCTGCAAACGGCCCTCGACATCGCGACCATCCCAGCGGTCGGCCATGGCCTGCTGGCTGCAGATGGCTTTGCGCATATCAACAGCCTGATAGGCGGCGCTGTTTGCTGGCGGCACCATGCTGCCTAGCGTTGGCACTCCGGCACCATTGTTGCGGAAAGCATCGGTCATCAGCTGTGCTGCCTGAACCGCACGCGTTTCTTGACGATCAGCACCCAGAACCACAGCCAGAATGGTGCGGCCCTGACGGGTCGCGGAGCTGGCCAAATTGAAGCCGGAAGCACAAACGAAGCCGGTCTTCATGCCATCAGCACCATCGAAACGGCCAAGCAGAATATTGTAGTTGGCCTGCGGCTTCTTGCCGTCGCCCGTATCGATGGCTTCGGTTCCGAAGTAATGGGCATATTGCGGGAACTCACGACGCAGCTGCACGCCCAGAACGGCCAAATCATGCGCGGTCGAATAATTGTTCGGATCATGCAGGCCATTCGGGTTGGCAAAATGCGAACCGCTCATACCGATGCGCTGCGCTTCTGCATTCATGCGCTGCACGAAAGCCGATTCCGAACCGCCAACGGATTCCGCAACAGCAACCGCCACGTCATTGGCGGACTTTACCAGCATGATCTTGAGCGCAGTGTCGAGCGTCATCACGGAGCCTGGACGATAGCCCATCTTGCTCGGCGGCTCTTTCGAGGCATTGACAGTCATTTTCACTGGCGATTCAAGCGTCATCTGACCCGACTGAAGCGCGCGGAACGTGACATAAGCGGTCATCATCTTGGTCAGCGAAGCCGGATACCAGCGCTGGAAAGGGTCCTGCGCGGAATAAACCTTACCGGTGGCCACATCCACAGCAATCGATGGATTAGCCAGAGCAGCAGACAAGGTCAGGGCCGAAAGAGCCGCTGCTGTGCAAAGGATTTTCAACGACTTCGAGATCATTCGTAGTTCCAATCAGCAAGAGCCGCAATGTCTGCGGGCGATCGATTCCGCTTCCTGTTGTATCAACCTGCTAAAGTGACAACGGCGTGCGAATACGTCATTCAAAAAGGAAGATTTACACTGCTTCTATCTAAGCCATATGGCAATCAAAAGGCAAATAGGGATTGCCCGCTTTCACTGAAACGTCATATCCTCACTACTTCTGCTTATTGAGAATCTCAGGATATTTCCGAAATGCCAGTGCTTAATCGTGTCGTCGAAACTGCAAGCGAGATCGCCGCATGGCGCCGCCATCTGCATCAGAACCCTGAACTGCTCTATGACGTTCACGAAACGGCACGTTTTGTCGAAGAAAAGCTGAAATCTTTCGGCTGCGATCTGGTCGAAACCGGCGTTGGCCGCAGCGGCGTCGTCGCGGTCATCAAGGGGCGTCACGGTGATGGTCCGGCCATTGGCCTGCGCGCCGATATGGATGCGCTGCCAATCACTGAAACCAGCGGCGTTGAATGGGCATCGAAAAATCCGGGCAAGGCACATTCCTGCGGACATGACGGTCACACGGCAATGCTGCTGGGTGCCGCTCAATATCTCGCTGAGACCCGCAACTTCCGCGGTTCTGCCGTTTTGCTGTTTCAGCCGGCTGAAGAAGGCGGCGCTGGCGCGCTTGCCATGGTTCAGGACGGTGTCATGGATCGCTTCGGCATTTCGGAAGTCTATGGCGTTCACAATCTGCCAAGCCTTCCCGTCGGTCAGTTTGCCATGTGCAAAGGCCCGATCATGGCCGCAACCGATGAATTCGACCTTTCGATCAAGGGACGCGGTGGCCATGCAGCGCAACCGCACCGCACGATTGATCCGATCCTTGCCGGTTCACAGCTGCATCTCGCCATTCAGGGCATTGTTTCGCGCAATATCGATCCGCTCGATTCCCTCGTGATCTCGGTCACGAAGTTTCACGCAGGCGAGGCTTATAACGTCATTCCTGAAACGGCCAAGCTTTCAGGCACAGTGCGCACGCTCAGCAAGGAAACCCGCGCCTATGCCGAAAAGCGTATTCGTGAAGCAGCAGCAGGCATTGCATCGGTGAGCGGTGCGGAAATTACCGTTCGCTACAAGAACAACTATCCTGTGACCTACAACCACGATGACCAGACTGATTTTGCAGCCCGCGTTGCAAAAAATGTGGCTGGCGAAGGCAAGGTGAAAACCGATGTGGCTCCGATGATGGCTGCAGAAGATTTCTCCTACATGCTGGAATCGCGCCCGGGCGCCTATATCTTCCTGGGCAATGGCGACACACCCGGCCTGCATCATCCGGCCTATGACTTCAACGATGAAGCAATTCCCTATGGTGTGAGCTATTTCGTGTCGGTGATCGAAACAGCACTCGCTGCCTGATCCAGAGTTCAAAAGAAATGCGCCTGCCCCGCTTTTTGCGGGGTTGGCGAAAGCCATGAAAAACAGTATGTGTCGAAAAATGCTCGAGCCATTGGAATCAATGGCAAATACGAGCGTTTCTGATGACTGGTCCCGTAGCTCAGTAGGATAGAGCGCAAGATTCCTAATCTTGAGGCCACTGGTTCGAATCCAGTCGGGATCACCATTCATCGTCCGGGCAGGCAAATCCCTTCGCGCTCAAATTATCTTGAAGTCCTGTGATTTTCCGTAACCTGTGCTATACCCGCTCACGGTCTTGCGGTGGGCTTCTTAGTCCCTCTAACTGGTTGGCATGTTTTTTTGCCGTGCGCTCGTCTTGCGACAAGGCGCAGAACTGTTCCTGGAACCAAAAGCCTGACCGTGAACACATCCCCCAGGATCGTCCGAGACGATCGACCGTAATGCTGGCTGCTTTGACGGGCAGACCCGCGCCTTCGCAAAGCTGAAACTACCATGAGTGTTATGCCGGAAGCCCAGACTTCGACCAGTGAACCGACCGCGTCACTGGAAGCGAAAAGCAATTTCCGGATTATTGCCCTGATCGTTGCAAGCGCGATGCTGATGGAACAGCTCGACGCTACCATCCTTGCGACTGCATTGCCGACAATGGCCCGGGATTTCGATGTCGCCGCCCCTTCGATGAGCGTGGCGCTCACCTCCTATCTGCTCAGCCTTGCGATTTTCATTCCCGCAAGCGGCAAAATCGCCGATCGCTTTGGCACCCGAACCGTGTTCCGCTTTGCCATCGGCATTTTCATACTCGGCTCGATCCTTTGCGCACAGGCGCCAAATCTGCCCTTTCTGGTCTTTGCCCGTCTGTTGCAAGGTGCCGGCGGAGCCATGATGCTGCCGGTCGGACGTCTGGTTCTGATCCGCTCGGTCGAGCGCAAGGATCTCATCTCGGCAATGTCATGGATGCTGGTCCCTGCCCTGATGGGCCCGATCCTCGGCCCTCCCATCGGTGGTCTGTTCGTGACCTGGCTCGATTGGCGCTGGATTTTCTACATCAATGTGCCAATTGGCATTCTGGGCATGATTTTCGTCTCGCTCTATATTGGCGAATATAAAAGCGACACCAGAGAGCCGTTTGATTTCGTCGGCTTGATCCTGTCCGGCATAGCACTTGGCGCGCTGCTTTTCGGCCTTGAAAGTGCAAGCACGACCAGCGGTCTGGCAGCCAAATTCTTTGTGGTCGGCATCGTGTTTGCAATTGCAACCGTCATCCACTCACGCCGGCATCCCGCCCCGCTTCTCGATTTTTCGCTGATGCGGATTGAAAGCTTCGGCACCTCGATGATTGCCGGATCGATCACCCGCATCACTCAAGGGGCGCATCCCTTCCTGTTGCCCTTGATGCTGCAGGTCGCCTTTGGCATTTCAGCGGTTTCTGCAGGCAATATGGTACTGGCCACAGCGCTCGGTTCCATGGCCATGAAAGCCTTCGCACCCAAGATCATCCGCCGGTTCGGTTTCCGCTCGTCACTGGTGGTGAACGGCATATTCTCATCGTGCAGCTATGCGATTTGTGGCTTCTTCGGCCCTGAATGGCCACACTGGCTGATTTTTGCCGTGCTGTTCATGTCCGGCTTTTCAATGTCGTTCCAGTTCACCGCCTATAATACGGTGGCCTATGACAAGGTTGATGAAAAGCGGATGAGCTCGGCCAACAGCTTTTACTCAACCTTCCAGCAGCTCATGCTGTCCTTTGGTGTGTGTATCGGCGCGCTGGCCCTTCATTCATCCATGGCCTGGCACGACCGAGACGTGCCACTGACCTCGGATTTCTCGATCGCCTTCTTTATCGTCACCGGAATATCGCTGACAGCAACTTTCTGGAACCTGCGCTTTGCAAAACACGCAGGCGAACAGATGCGCGGAAGATGAGGAATGGGGGCTTACCCCCCATAAGGCCAGTTGGCCTGCGAGAATACACCACCATCGACCCAGAGCGTCTGCCCTGTCACAAAACGCGCAGCGTCGGACGCCAGAAACAGCACCGGCCCTGATATATCCTCGGCAGAACCAACGCGACGCAGCGGCGTGATCCGGCTCCAGGTGTCTGCATAGTCGGGCTGTTCCTGCATTGTGCGTTCGTTGAGAATGGCGCCCGGCGCAACACAATTGACCCTGATACCATTCGGCCCAAGCTCAACAGCAGAGACTTTGGTAAACTGCTCGATACCGCCTTTTGATGCCGTATAAGAAACGAGGCTGGGAAAAGCGAGCTTGTTGCAGCCCGAGCCTATATTGATGATCGCACCGCCTTTGCCGACCTCGACCATGCGGCGCGCTGCTGCCTGTGTGTTGAGAAAACAGCCCTTCATATTAGTGCGAATGACATCGTCCCAATCGTCTTCCGAAAGCTCCAGCAACGCCCCCCAGGTCTGAATACCGGCATTGTTGACGAGCACGTCAGGCGCATCGCCATACCAGCTGCAGACTTCATCGAAAAATGCGTCAACGTCACTTCCAACGCCAACATCACAAGCGACTCCCAGCGCCTGACCGCCTGAAAGCTCAATCTCTTCCATGAGTGTCTCTGCAGCGTCTTCATCGCCAAGATAGCTGAAAGCCACAGTGTAACCTGCTTCGGCAAATGCTGAGACCAGATGCCTGCCAATGCCGGTGCTGCCACCGGTGACGACCGCAAATCCACTCATAAAATTCCCTCCCGAAATCTTGTGAGTGAGACTTTAGTTGAGTTTTTCCAATGGTAAAGCCGGAAAGACTGAAATAAAATTCTGGCGAAAGAGGAGATCCGAATGAACCCCAATATTGAAGTTGCCAATGGTGCCTGCCACTGCGGAACCGTTCGCTTTCGCGTCAAACTATCAGATGGCCTTAACACTGCGCGCCGCTGCACCTGTTCCTATTGCCGAATGCGTGGAGCTGTCGCCGTTTCCGCAGATCTGAATGGCGTTGAAGTTCTGGAAGGCGAAGATGCGCTGACGCTCTACACATTCAATACGGGCGCGGCCAAGCATTATTTCTGCTCGAAATGCGGGATCTACACCTTCCACCAGCGCCGATCCAACCCTCAACAATTCGGTGTCAATGCCGCCTGTCTCGAAGGCGTCTCACCTTTCGACTTCAAGGTCATTCCGGTCAATGACGGCGTGAACCACCCGTCCGACAATCCGAACTACAAAGGCTCCGGCATCGCGGGTTATCTGCGTTTTGAGGTGAACGAAGACTAACCCCGCGCGCGCCGCTTGTGTTCGTTTTTCTCCCATGAAAACACAACAGGCGGCAGCGGGTCGAGACCGCGAATAATATCCGCACCCTTTTCGCCGACCATAATGGTCGGCGCATTGGTGTTGCACGAGGGAACGCGCGGCATGATCGAGCTGTCGCAAACCCGCAGACCTTCAAGACCGCGCACTTTAAGTTCCAGATCGACAACGGCCATCGCATCTGTCCCCATCCTGCAGGTGCCGACCGGATGATGATCGGTCTTGGCATTGGCGCAGGCATAATCGAACAGATCATCGTCACTGACGACCTTTGGCCCCGGCAGACGTTCGGCCATGACATAGGGCTTTAGTGCGTCTTGCTGCAAAATTTCGCGCGCGATCTTCAGACCTTCAAGCGACATCTTCCGATCATGCGGATCACTCCAGTAATTCGGATCGATGAGGGGTGCTGCAGCCGGATCATTGGAAGCCAGCCGCACGGTTCCACGCGAACGCGGATGCAGATAAGCAGAATTAAGCGTCACGCCTGCATTCTTGAGCTTCTCAACGCCAGCTTCAATGCCCGAACCAAGCCCCAGATGAAACTGAATATCCGGTGAGCGGGCATCCGGATCAGCATACCAGAAGCCGCCGGTCTCAAAGAGGCTGGAGGCCACCGGGCCGGAGCGCAGAAAGATATATTGCAGGCCCGCGCCCAGCGTCCGATGCAACTTTGCCACGCCATCATAGGTGTGATCGCCCGTACATTCGGAAATGACAAACAGATCGAGGTGATCCTGCATGTTCTCACCCACACCCGGCAGATCGTGCTTCACATTAACGCCAGCCTTTTTAAGTTGATCAGCAGGGCCGATACCCGATTGCAGCAGAAGCTTAGGTGAGCCGATAGCGCCGGACGAGACAATCACCTCACGGTTTGCGCGCAAAACCTCGCCGTTCATCAGTGTAACGCCGGTGACTAGGGTCTTTTCCAGATCGATACTGCGCACCGGCGCATTCATCCGCACGGTAAGGTTCTTGCGATCCCTGATCGTCGCGAGATAGGCAAGGGATGCTGACGAGCGACGGCGATTGCGCTGGGTTAGCTGATAAAAGCCGACGCCTGCCTGCTCACGACCATTGAAATCCGGGTTATACGGAATGCCGAGTTCTTGACCCGCGCGGATATAGGCGTCGCAAATCGGCAATGGTGCAGACGGCATCGAAACGCCAAGCGGCCCGCCATAGGAGTGAAAATCATCATTGAAACGCTGATTGTCTTCGGCGCGTTTGAAATAGGGCAACACATGACGATAGTCCCAGCCGGTACAGCCGTCCTCATTAGCCCAGAGATCATAATCGGCTGCATTGCCGCGTGTATAAATCTGCGCATTGATGCTGGAGCCGCCGCCAATGACTTTCGCCTGCGTATAGCGCAACACACGGTTTTTGAGATGCTTCTGCGGAACGGTTTCCCAGCCCCAGCTCGCCACACCCTTGGTCATCTTTGCAAAACCGGCAGGCATGTGAAACAGCGGATTCCAGTCGCTTCCGCCTGCTTCCAGCAGCAGCACTTTGATCGCTGCATCTTCGCTCAGACGATTGGCGAGAACGCAACCGGCAGGACCGCCGCCAACAATGATATAGTCATACTTCATGCGTTTCTCCTCCCGAGAAACTAAAGCTTCGCAATCGACAGGCCACCATCGGCATTGATCGCCGAGCCCGTCGCAAAAATGAAATCGCCGCCTGCAAGCCCGGCCACAATAGCGCCGACATCGCCTGCCTCGCCCCAGCGTTTCATCGGCACCAGACCACCTTCGATCAGTCCGTCATAACGCTCGGCAACACGCGCTGTCATATCGGTGCGGATGATACCGGGACGCACCTCGAACACGCCGATCCGTGCTTCGGCCAGCCGAAGCGCAAGCCCCTGCACGAAGGCTGTCAGACCTGCTTTGCTGATGCAGTAATCAAGCCTTTCGGGCGAAGTCATTACCGACGAAACCGAACTGATCGTCACGATACTGCGTGGAAAACGCACATCCGTCACCGCCAGCATGGATTTCACCACCGCTTGCGTAAAAAACACCGTGCCGCGCAGGTTCACATCAATAATCGTGTCGAAATTCTCAGGTTTCAGCCCGAGAAAATCGCCGCGCTCGACCGAACCCATGCCCGCATTGTTGACCAGACAATCGATGCCGCCAAGCTCATTCACAACGGCTGCAACCGTCGCTTCATGCGTTTCGATAGACGCCAGATCGCTTTCAAAGAAAGCCACCCTTCCCCCAAGCCCGCGCAATTCTTGGATAACCGCCTCATCACGTTCACGGTCGGTAATCGCCAGATCAAACCCTTTGGCGGCCAAAGCACGCGCGATGCCAAGCCCGATACCACGCCGCCCGCCAGTCACCAGTGCCACGGGTCTTTGACGGCTCATACCAGTACCTCCGTTTTAATGTGGTCGGCAACGCGCAGAGCCTGCGCCGCAATCGTCAGCGCAGGATTGACCGCAGCCGATGTCGGCAGGAACGATGCATCAACCACATAGAGATTGGGATGGTCATAAGCACGGCAATAAGGATCAAGCGGCGCTGTTGCTGGATTATCGCCGATACGCACCGTGCCGCATTGATGCGATGGTGTTCGCCTGTCGAACGCCCGCGACAGCACGATTGGAAATCCTGCTGCACGCAGCGCGGATTTGAGCTTATCAACCAGCATCAAATGCGCCTTCCAGTTGGAACGCACCCAATGCAGAATGATGCGATCACCATCCACGCTCACGCGACTTTCCGGCGATGGCAGATCTTCGCTCATCGCGTAAAAATCAATCGTATGTCCGGCAATGCGGTTTAAAAACCATTCCGGCACCTGGCGTATATTGGATTTCAGGATCGCGCCCGACACACGCCCCAGCAATTGCACATTGCCAAGCGGCGGCCCGCCAGCCCCATCGCTGAGATAATAATCGTTAAAGCCAAAAGTCTTCTGGTAGACGCTGTCATTGCGATAACGCGGATCAAACCCAATCACCGCACTGGCATTGTGGTTCATGAAATTGCGACCGACCTGATCGGAACGGTTCGCCACTCCCGAACGCAGCAAAAGCGCTGCTGACTGCACGGCTCCCGCTGAAAGAATGACCAGTTTGGGCCGAAGGACCAATGCCTCGCCATTCTTCGCATAGTGAACGGCGGTAATGGTTTTACCATCGGGCCCGGTTTCCAGCTTCGTTACCCGCGCGGAGGTTTCAAGCCGGACATTTGGATGTTTGAGCGCAAGTGCTAACGGACAAGTCTCCGCATCCATCTTGCCGTCATTGCTGTTGGGATGCGCGTCCCACGGCGTTTTGGCCTTCGCCAGCCAGCGCTCAATATCAACACCCAATGGCAAGGAAGCCGGATGCAACCCTGCTCTCTTCAGCCGTGCACGCAAATCGGCAATCGGGCTTTCATCACGGATGGCCGGATAGGAATAGGGCTTTGAATGATAGGGTTCGGTCGGGTCATCGCCCAATTCACCGCGCACCTGAAAAAGCTCTTCCGCCTTGCAATACCAGGGCTCAAGCTCATCATAGGCGAAGGGCCACGCCGGAGACACGCCTTCAAGATGCGCAAGCTCCTCAAAATCCTCGCGCCGATAGCGCACCAGCACTGCGCCATAGAATTTGGAATTGCCGCCGACATTGTAATAATTTCCGGGATTAAACGGCGTGCCATCCGTCTCATACCAGAACTCTTTCGGGCGAAAGAAGCCACGCTGGAAAATGGCGCGTGGGTCGCGGTTTTCCGGTCTGTCCGGCAAATGCTCGCCCGCCTCCAGAATGAGAATGTCTGCACCGGACGCTGCAAGACCGGCGGCCATTGTCGCTCCGCCGATACCCGATCCGATAATGACGATATCCGGCTGTCCTCCCAAAGCCGTCACTCCCTACTTAGCCTGCGGCATCCACCAGCCGGTACGCGCACCGATATGCATGTTGAGCGTCTTGGTTTCGGTATAATCCTCCACCGCATGACGACCCAATTCGCGGCCCAGACCTGACTGGCGGTAACCGCCAAAAGGCAGTTCCGGCGTGCCGTCCATGAAAGTGTTCATCCAGACCGTACCAGCCCGCACCTTGCGGCCAATGTTCATGCAAGTATCGAAATCGCAGCTCCACACGCCAGCTGACAAGCCATAATCAACCGCATTAGCAATGGAGATAGCCTCATCCACCGTATCAAAAGACAGCACCGACAGAACCGGACCGAACACTTCTTCACGCGCAACAGCCATGTCGGCTTTCACACCTGCAATGATGGTCGGTCCCATATATTGGCCAAGGCCGAGATCCAGCACGTCGCCGCCATGGGCAATTGCAGCGCCCGCCTTTTTCGCCTGATCGACATAAGCGCCAACCTTGCTCAAATGCTGTGGCGTGATGATCGCGCCCACTTGCGTGCTGACATCGAGCGGATCGCCGACGATCACTTTCTTCGACAGATCAGCAACGCGCCCAACAATCTCATCGACAATCGAGCGATGCACGATCAGTCGCGAACCGGCATTGCAGCACTCGCCTGCATTGAACCATGCGCCGAACACGGCCGCGTCGATAAAGGCATCCATATCCGCGTCCGGGAACAGGATTTGCGGGTTCTTGCCGCCAAGCTCCAGCGACACTTTTTTCAGCGTCTGCGCCGCATTGGCCATGGTCAGCTTGCCCACACCTGTGGAACCGGTGAACGACACCATGTCCACATCCGGATGCGTGCTCATATGCTGGCCGACATCAGCGCCCGTTCCGGTGATGATGTTGACGACACCGTCAGGGACGCCTGCCTCAGTCAGAATTTCGCCGAGTAACAATGTCGATCCGGAAGTCAGCTCCGAAGGCTTTACGACTGCCGTGCAGCCCGCAGCCAGAGCAAATGGCAGCTTCTGGCCCACGATCAAGAACGGGAAATTCCAAGGCGTAATGATGGAAACAACGCCAATTGCCTCACGCAGCACGACACCAAGGGTGCCATCACCCAGCGTATTATAGCTTTCACCATGCAGATCGCGTGCGAGCGCTGCCGCATAGCGCCAGATATCGACCGAACCGGCAATTTCGCCGCGCACCTGAGAAATTGGTTTGCCGGCTTCAATTGCATCGAGATAAGCAAGCTCTTCGGCCCGCGCTTCAATCAGATCGGCGGCTTTCAGCAAAATCAGCGAACGCTGAGATGCGGTTTTAGACGACCAGCGCCCATCATCGAAAGCCTTACGTGCGCTAGCTACCGCGCGATCCACATCGGCCTTCTTGCCAGCGGGATAACGGCTCACCGTCACGCCATGGCCGGGCGCTACGCGTTCAATAGTCTCGCCGCTTTGGCTTCCAACCCATTTACCATCGATCAGCATCGAGAATTCACGAACTTCAAGCCCGTTTAGCGGCTGCGGTTTTACGACTACGCTCATCACCATTTTCCTTCAAAATTTGCTTCGCGCTTTTCGGTAAATGAGCGCACGCCTTCTTTCAGATCGCTGGTCTTGGCGACCAGAATGGAACCCAGCGCCTCAACTGCCGTGCCATTGTCCTCGCCATTGGCGACCGACAGCATCAGCTTGGAAATTTCCAACGCAGCCGGTCCGCGCTTGGCCACCCGCGCCGCATAGTCTTGCGCCGCCTGCAGAGCTGCGCCCGTCTCCACTACATGATCGACAATCCCATGCGACAGCGCTTCCTCGGCCGTGAACATTTCGCCACCCAGCACCATGCGGCGCACGATCTGCGCACCGAAACGGCGCACGAGACGCTGCGTGCCCGACCAGCCGGGGATCATACCAAGCGATGTTTCCGGCAGGCCGATTTTTGCCTGTCGTTCGACAATGCGGATATCGGCGGCACCTGCCAGTTCCAGACCACCACCCAAAGCATGACCATTCATTGCTGCGATCAGCGGCACACGCAAAGTCGCAAGCCGCTCGAACACCCGATGACCGTAGCGCACCCAGGCATGGCCGAATTCTGCCGGTTCCATGCCGCCCCAGGCCTTGATGTCGCCGCCTGCGGAAAAAGCCTTGCCTTCGCCGGTCAGGATCGCAACGCGCACGGTGCACTCCGCTTCCACCCGATCACAGGCCGCAGACAATTCGTGCAGAAGCTCGATATCAAACGCATTGAGCTTTTCGGGCCGCTTGATGGTTATGACGGCGATGTGGTTCTCAATCGAGATGTCTATCCGTTGAGCCATTTATGCCTCCAGCTTTCGCGCAGGCTTTTGCGGCAGTGTCAGACCAATCGGCTCGTCACGGAACAGTGCCTCATCCATGAGTTTAAGCTGATCCGAAACAATCAGCGGAAACTCGGCTTGGTCCAGAATATGCGTCTGCAAATCCACACCCGGCGCAATCTCGGTGAGTACAATCCCTTCCGCCGTGAGCTTCAAAACCGCGCGTTCGGTGACATAAGTAACATCCTGCCCCTGCTCGACACCACGCGGACCGGAGAAAGTAACATGCTCAACCTCATTAACGAGCTTTTTGAGCTTACCTTCCTTCTCAATCACCAGCTTGCCGTCAGCGACCGACAATTTCGCCCCTGCATTGAACATGCCGGAGAAGACGATCTTCTTGGCCCTTGCAGTTATATCGACAAAACCGCCAGCACCAGCAGTCACATGCGGACGGAATGACAGCTTCGACACATTGACCGAGCCGTCGCGTCCGATCTCAAGGAAGGACAGAAGCGAGGCGTCGAAGCCTGCGCCCTGAAAATAGGTGAACTGATAGGGTGACGGCATATAGGCGTCTGCATTGGACGCACAGCCAAAGGCAAAGTCGAGAAGCGGCACGCCGCCAACAGCACCCTGCTCAATCACCCAGGTCACCGCACCATGCAGACCCTCTTCCAACAGAATGCGCGGCACATTGGCGGAAATGCCGAAGCCAAGATTAACCGCACTTCCTGCCTGCAACTCCTGTGCGACACGCCGCGCAATCGCCTTCTGAATATTGAACTCCGGCAAGCGGAATGTATCGAGCGGACGGAAAATCTCGCCGGAAATTGCCGGATCGTAAAGTGTCTGTGTTGTCTGCTTCTGGTCGGGATCAACGACGATATAGTCAACCAGAACGCCCGGAACGCGCACATCATGCGGTTTCAGCGTGCCTTCCTTGGCGATGCGCTTTACCTGCGCAATGACTATGCCGCCATTGTTGCGCGCAGCCAGCGCCTGATCCAGCCCACCAAGATATGCGCCCTCATGTTCATAGGTGAGATTGCCGCGTTCATCAGCAGTGGTAGCGCGGATGATCGTCACATGCGGCACGATATTGGGGAAATAGAGCCAGTCCTCACCTTCAAAACTGACCTGCTTGACGACCGGCTCCTCACGCGCCTTGTCGTTCATTGCCGATCCCTGACGCTTGGGATCAACGAAGGTATCAAGCCCCACTTTGGTCAGTACACCGGGACGCTTGGCAGCCGCCTCGCGATGCATATCAAACAGAATACCAGACGGAATATTGTAGGCCGGAATCTCGTTATTGGTTATCATCTGCCAGATCAGCGGCGGCTCAGAACTTGATGGCCCTGACGGATAAGAACCACCGATGATCTTTTTAAGAAGCCCCTTTTTGGCGATGTAATCGACACCCTTGATGCCACTCATATCGCCAGCGGCAATTGGGTGCAGCGTGGTGATATTCTGGGGATGACCGGTTTCATCAAAACGCTCGCCAATGGCTTTCAGCATCATATCCGGACAGCCGAGGCCGCTCGACGAAGAAACCGAAACGACAGCGTTGTCGGGAATAAGTGATGCTGCTTCCGCAAATGAAATATGTTTGCTCATAATTTTCAAAGTCCTGAATGAACAGCAGTTGCCTTACCGGTCTTTGCAGCCTCTAGCACGGCAAGCCCGGTCGCAAGCGACCAGATGCCATCCTCCAGAGTTGCGGAAGGCTGACCTTTACCTGCGATGGCATTATGGAAAGCCTGCAAGGCGGTTTCGTAGAGATTCTTCTGGTCGAGCGGCAATTCGTGCTCGCCATCCTTGTCACGCAGAATGACGGTTCCCACCTGCTTTTGCGTCATGACATTGCGTGCAATGAGTGAGCCTTCGCTGCCATGCACTTCAAAGCCGGTTTCCGCATATTTGGTGGTGAATGCATCGTGGAACTGAGCAATCGCGCCGGAGGAGAAGCGCAGCACACCCATCACACCGTCTTCCAGCCCTGCGCCGCTCAGGCCACCCTGCTGGCTGAAAGCCACAGCTTCGACCGGGTCTTCACCCAGCACAAAGCGTAATGTATCGGCATCATGCACGGTAATATCGAGGATCACACCACCGCCCGCATCAGGGCGCTCAATGCGCCAGCCTTGCAAATGCGGCGGCAGATAAACCGCGTGAAAAACCCGCGCGCCAAGCACCTTGCCGATCTTGCCTTGAGCGATCGCATCACGCATGGCGCGGTGGCTTACAGCATTGCGCAAGTGATGATTTGTGCCCGCCACAACGCCCGCTTCACGCACGGCTTTTAGCATTTCGTGGGCATCGCCAATCGTCAGCGCCAGCGGCTTTTCGCACAGAATATGCTTGCCTGCTTTGGCGGCGGCAATCGCCTGATCGCGGTGCAGTTCATTGGTAGTGGAGATATAGACAGCGTCGATTTCCGGATCGGACAACAGCGCATCAAGGCTTGTCACCGAGCGGGCAATCCCGTTCTCGCGGGCATAGGTTTCGCCACGCTCAGCATTGGTGCTGTAAACGGACGCAACTTCGCTACCGGTCGCGCGAATGGCACCAATAACCCATTCTTTTGCAATGGTGCTTGCGCCTATAAGGCCCCACTTTGCCATGCGAATTTCTCCTCCTTTTTAGATTGCGTACCGCAACTTGCACGCACCGCAAGACGCACCGACAAGCGCTGCGCCTCCGCCTCCACCCGTTCCGAATTGATCTGTTTCAGCAAAAGCTGCGCCGCACGTTCTCCCAAACCTTGCGGATCAACAGCCACAGTTGTCAGTGCCGGAACAGCGGTCTTTGCTTCGATCACATCGTCAAAACCAACCACTCCAAAATCCCGGCCCGGCTCCAGATTTGCAGCGCGCAAACCATCGCAGACCCCAAAGGCCACAGCATCATTGAAACACACCGCTGCCGTCGGCTTCATGCCGTGCCGCAACATGCGCTCAACTGCTTCAACACCGCCAGCACGCGAAGGCGCAGAGGTGAAGACCAGCGCATCATCAAACACGATGTCCGCTTGCTCAAGTCCCGCACGATAGCCCGCAACTCTTTCAGCAAAAACAGCGGTATCCGCATAACCGCCCATGAAAGCGATTACGCGATGCCCCAGCGAGAGAAGATGCTCAACCGCCTTTGCCACGCCGCCACGATTATCCGAAACAATCGACGACACACCCGATCCCGGCACATCACGCACCATCTGCACAACCGGCAGGCCGCTTTTTGCCAATGGTTTCAGATCACTAGCCTCGGTGCCACGCGCCGGCGAAACGATCAGCCCGGCAATGCCATGCTCACGCATCGAGGCGATCACTTCGCGCTGACGATCAATGCTTTCCGCTGTATTGGCGAGAAACTGCACATAACCTGCCGATTGCATGACACGATCAACACCAACGGCAAGCTCGGCAAAAAAGCTGTTGGTCAGATCATTGACCACAAGCCCGATAATCTTCGATTTCGACTGCCTGAGATTGGCGGCCGAGCGATTATAGACATAGCCGAGCTTCTCAATCGCTTCCTGAACCTTAGCCCGGGTCTCGGCATGAACCAGAGGACTATCGCGCAGAACAAGCGATACAGTCGACTTCGACACGCCTGCTTCGCGTGCGATATCGATGACCGTGATGCTGCTCTTGCTCATATCCGTCTCCTGTTCCCTTAAGTTAATTGGAACGATCCAAATTTGTCAACTTTTTTAATAAACACGGAATTGCCATATTCTTGACATCGGTTTTCCTTAATTTTTGAAGCATTTCGCGACGCTAAATGCAAAATCAGAGCCTGAAATCGCATTTTTTAAGCACCATATTGAAATTTGGAACGATCTAAATTATTCATGTCGTCGTGGAGTTGGAGGACTGACATGAGCGCATCATCAGAAAACGTGCTGACCCTGCCATTCGCTGACGGCAGTGTAAAACCATATCACCTGATCGGCACCCCGACACCGCGCCCCGCCTCACCTCCGAAATTCAATCGCATTGCCTATGCCGCAGCGCATGTTGTTTCAGACCCGCTGGGAGACAATAATCCGTGGAACGATCCGACGATTGATTGGGATGCGACTATGGCTTTCCGGCATCACCTCTGGAGCCTCGGCTTTCAGATCGCGGAAGCGATGGACACCTCGCAACGCGGCATGGGTCTCAATTGGGCCGGAGCGCAGGAGCTGATCCGCCGCTCGCTGGCAGAAAGCAAGACCGTAGCAAGCGCTGACCTGGCCTCTGGCGCTGGCACCGACCATCTCGATCCTTCTGAGGCAAAAAGCCTTGATGACGTGATTAAAGCCTATGAAACCCAGGCTGAATTCATCGAGAAGCACGGCGGTCGTTTCATTCTGATGGCCAGCCGCGCACTCGCCCGCATCGCCCGCTCGCCAGAGGATTATGCCAAGGTTTATGGCCATATTCTCACCCATGCCCGAGATAAGGTCGTGCTGCACTGGCTGGGCGACATGTTCGACCCACAACTCAAAGGTTACTGGGGTTCAGACAAGTTTGAAGACGCGCTTGATACGGTCATCGGCATTATAGAGGCCAATCGCGACAAGGTTGAAGGCATCAAGATTTCGCTGCTCGAAGAGCGCTACGAGATCGCGCTGCGCAATCGCCTGCCGGACGGCGTTCTCTGTTTCACGGGCGATGATTTCAACTATGCACCACTCATCGAAGGCGACGGCGACAAGCACAGTCATGCGCTGCTTGGCATTTTTGACGCCGTAGCACCACAGGCTTCAAGCGCGCTTGCCGCCCTTGCCGACGGTGACAATGCCCGCTTCCGCGCGATCATCGAGCCAACTGTGCCACTATCGCGCAAAATCTTTGAAGCACCGACGCAATATTACAAAGCAGGCGTTGTGTTTCTCGCCTGGCTCAATGGACATCAAAGCCATTTCACCATGCCCGCCGGAATGCAATCGGCACGCAGTATCCTGCATTATGCCGATATCTTCCGCCTCGCGGATCAGGCAAATGTTCTCGATCATCCGGAAATTGCCCTTACCCGCATGAAAACTCTTCTGGCGGTTTACGGCTTAAACTGACCGCCGAAAAAGAAAAATGGCAGCTCTTAACCCTGAGCAAGCTGCACCCCTTTCGGGCGCGGAGCAATATTACACGCCTCTGCTTTACCGCTCATCAATCGAGTAGCTCAACATCACCAAATTATCACAGCTGTAAATTTAAATACACGTTTAAGTAGAATCAATATATATTGCATACCTATTAAATATACTAAATTTATAAGACTCTAATAGAGAGTTATTACTTTAATGAAAAAATATAAGATAATTATAAAATCTATAATACTTAGTTTTTTCACTTCTCAAGCATGGGCTGATGTACCCACTTTCGAGGTTCATGGTTCATTTGGCGGTGAACGTGCTGATGCGGCTGGCATATCAGCGGATGGCAAAACAATTGGCATACGCCGATCATCTGCGGGCGGTGATTACGATAAATCCTTTATCGTGACGCCGGCCGGTATAACCGATATCGGCTCGTTAAGCGGTTCAGAACGAACAGCACTTTTGGCAGTTTCATCCAATGGTCTTGCCGCAATAGGCAGCGCATTTGTCAATCAAAATGAATCACATGCCTTCTGGTGGTCCCGCGAAACCGGAATAAGAGATATCGGAACACTGGGCGGAACGAATTCATATTCCAGAGGAATTTCGGCCAACGGAACTGTTGTTACCGGAGACAGCTACCTCGCAGGCGACACCATAACCAATGCATTTCGCTGGACACTTCAGGATGGCATTACCAGCATCGGTACACTTGGCGGGTCATCGTCATTTACCCATGCGATTTCGGCTGATGGCAGTACGATCGTGGGTTATAGCTTGACGGCATCGTCCGATGTCCACGCCTTCCGATGGACCGAAGCCAGTGGCATTATAAGTCTTCAAACTTTGGGTGGGAACACGTCGACAGCGCGTGCCGTTTCCGCTGATGGGAGTGTCGTTGTTGGCACCAGCGACACCGCCGATAGCTCCCAGCATGCATTCCGCTGGACTGCCGAGACCGGCATGGTCGATATCAATAGTCACGGAAATGCGCTGCATAGTATTGCCGATCTGGTTTCAAACGATGGCAAGGTTGTGGTGGGGACAGCCTCATTTAACAATGGGTTCAACCAGGCTTTTCGCTGGACCCAGGAAGCAGGCATGATCAGTCTGGACTCGTTAGGCGGCGGCCTGTCTCATGCTCTCAGCCTCAGCGACGATGGCACAGCGATCGTTGGCTATAGCTATACCGATACGATGACGCTTCGTGCATTTCGCTGGACAGCCAGTGACGGCATGATTGATTTGGGAACTATTGGCGGCAACAACGCGATTGCCTGGGATGTATCAGGGGATGGCAGTGTGATTGCCGGAACAGCTGAAACAGCTGAAGGAGCGCTTCACGCCACGTTGTGGAAATTTCCAAAGCCTGATCCGGGAACGATACCAACTGAGCCTGAAGGCAACCCAGGTACCATGCCGACAAATCCGGGCTCCGGTCCAACGGAAAACCCTTCTGCTGAAAAACCTGTCACGTCTCCAACAACCATCGACCTTGATCATACGGTTGCGACGGTCTTCACACAGGCAAGTAACAGCTTTTCGGCGATGGAGGCTCAGCGCCTTACATTGAACAAGCTGCAAAACTTCTGCGACATCGAAAGAGCCGGTCAAACCTGCTATTCGCTTTTTACCGATATCAGCGGCTTTGGCGGTCAGAAGGATTTGCTGACAGGTTTCACGCTTGGTCACGGCTTCACCGACAATTTTTCAGCAGGTGTCACCCTCGCCCATTCTTTCTGGCGTGATCTGCCGGACGGTTTTGATACCGGAAGCGATAATTTCGGCACTGGCATCTTTGCGCAGTGGAAAGACAAGACCGCTATAGGGGATTGGTATATGCGGGCGAGCCTGGCAACCAATCGCTATGATACCGACATCACGCGGCCAAAGCTCGCCTATACAGAAGCTGGAACCGGCGAAAGCAGGTTACAAGGCTGGAGCACTGCGCTGGAACTGGGGCGGACAGACAATCTCAATTTCCATAATGCCCGTCTCGGCTATTATGGCGGTCTGGGCTACAGTAATCTGTCCATGGATGGCTATACGGAAAGCAATGCGCTGTTTCCGTTCACTTATGGCGAAATGAAGTATGAGCTGACAACGGCTTATACGGGTGCAAATTTCGCTATGCCGCTGACCAACAGAATCCGATGGTCGATCAATCTCGAAATCGAGCAGGATGTTGCGCACAAGGATCCCGAATTTGACGCCAGAGCTGATTATATCGGCGTATTGACGCTCGATTCCGACTTCTCACATACCCGAGGCTCCGCCTGGACAAGTGTGAGTTATGCCGTCAGCGATGCGGTTGAACTTTCATTGACACCCTATGTGACCCGCACGGCATCGCGGGACAATGCGTTTGGTGCCATGGTCCGGCTTTCCGGGAAATTCTGACCAAAAAAAACCCCGCAGCAAGTGAATGCTGCGGGGCTGTTTTTGAAGTAAAATGATCTCAGCGCCAGCCAAGTCCCGGTGCAACATGCTTGAGGATCGACTCGATCACATGCGCGTTGTACTCGACACCAAGCTGGTTTGGCACGGTCAGAAGCAGTGTATCAGCTTCAGCAACCGCCTCATCCTTGGCAAGTTCCTTGATCAGCTGGTCTGGTTCAGCTGCATAGGACCGGCCAAAGACCGCACGCAGATTTTCCTCGATATAGCCAATCTGGTCCTGCTCTTTGCCGCCATTGCCGAAATAGGCACGGTCACGATCATTCACCAGCGCAAAAATGCTGCGGCTTACTGAAACGCGCGGCGTGCGCGTATGTCCGGCTTCTTTCCAGGCTTCACGATAAGCGCGAATCTGCTTGGCCTGCTGAATATGCAAAGGCTCGCCGCTTTCGTCCTTCTTCAAGGTCGAGCTTTGCAGGTTCATACCAAGCTTTGCGGCCCAGATTGCGGTTGCGTCAGAAGCAGCCCCCCACCAGATACGATCTCTGAGACCTTCCGAGTGCGGTTCGATCTTCAGAAGCCCCGGAGGGTTTGGAAACATTGGTCGCGGATTTGGCTGTGCAAAGCCTTCGCCTTTCAGCGCCTCAAAGAACACCTCGCCATGCTTGCGGCCCATATCGGCATCAGTCATGCCTTCTTCCGGCTCATAGCCGAAATAACGCCAACCATCGATCACCTGTTCGGGCGAACCACGGCTGATCCCGAGCTGCAGGCGGCCTTTGGAGATCAGATCCGCAGCGCCTGCATCTTCGACCATGTAAAGCGGGTTTTCATAGCGCATATCGATGACGGCAGTACCGATCTCGATCTTGCTGGTCCTGGCACCTACGGCTGCAAGCAGCGGAAATGGCGAAGCAAGCTGGCGGGCAAAATGATGCACACGGAAATATGCGCCATCCGCACCCAACTCTTCAGCAGCGACAGCAAGGTCTATCGACTGCAAAAGCGCATCGCTTGCAGAACGCGTGCCGGACTGTGGCGAAGGCGACCAATGGCCGAATGAGAGAAAGCCGATATTTTTCATGACTATGTTCCTCTGAGCATGATCCGGCCAGCGTGAAACAGGACGCGGCAGAACAATGCTTCAAACTTTGTGCAGGGGCACTTTTCATCTGTTTTGTCAGAATATGGCGGTGGGCGATAGCCATTGAAAGGGCACTGAACACTGTGTTCATGAAACAGAATATAGCGGGCTGGAAAGCGCCTGCGATGACGACACGTTGACAGCCCAAACGGACCCGATTAAGCCTCAATCTCAGGCGGATAGATCTTCAATCCCATTCTGGAAAAAATGGTATTGGATATAAGGTGTATGCCGACAAAATGCCCAAATGGGCAACGCACCAAAACAGGGGAGATTTTCATGCGTTCTATGCTTCTGGCCTTGCTGGCCGCAACAGCACTTGTAACGACGGCTCAGGCCAAGGATGTAACGGTTGCCGTTACTGCTATCGTTGAACATCCGGCACTTGATGCTGCGCGCGACGGCGTGAAAGACGCGCTGGCTGCTGCTGGCTTCAAGGAAGGCGAAAACTTGAAGTTCGTCTACCAGTCCGCTCAGGGCAATCCAGCAACCGCTGCGCAGATCGCACGCCAGTTCGTTGGCGAAGCTCCAGACGTAATCGTTCCGATTTCCACGCCATCGGCTCAGGCTGTTGTTTCCGCAACGCGTGATATTCCGATTGTCTTCACCGCTGTTTCCGATCCAGTTGGCGCACAGCTCGTCAAGGACATGGCAAAGCCGGGCGGCAACGTAACCGGCCTCTCCGACATGTCGCCAGTGGCTGAGCACATCAAGCTCATCAAGGAAGTGATGCCGAACATCAAGAAGCTCGGCTATCTCTACAATTCCGGCGAAACCAACTCTGTGTCGCTTCTGGCAGCACTGAAGGAAGCCGCTTCTGCTGAAGGCATCGAGATCGTTGAATCGGCTGCAACCAAATCGGCGGAAGTTCAGGGCGCAGCCCGTGCCCTCGTTGGCCGTGCAGATGCGATGTATGTGCCGACCGACAACACCATCGTTTCAGCGCTTGAAAGCGCCGTCGGTGTTGCCGAAGAAAGCAAGCTGCCACTCTTCACCGCTGATACGGATTCCGTCAAGCGTGGTGCGCTTGCCGCTCTCGGCTTCAACTATTACGACGTTGGCAAGCAGACCGGCGCTGTCGTTGTGAAAATCCTTAACGGTGAAAAGCCAGGCGATATCGCTGTCGACATCGCCAAGGGCACCGACCTCGTCATCAATCTTGCTGCTGCAAAGAAGATGGGCGTCGAGTTCCCACAGGCTGTTATCGACCGCGCAACCAGCAAGGTCGAATAATTGGAATTTCTATCCTAAAGAAAAGGGCGGGACGATTTCCCGCCCTTTTCTTTTAAAACTATCGAGTTTTCAAAATGCCTGCCATTCGTATCCTTCCTGCTGATGACAACACCAATGGCTGGAGCAGGATATTGCCTGCCCGTGCGCCACGAGCTGCACTTAAAGGCGGTATCAAAGTTGACTGGATTGTGCTGGGCGCTGGATATGCAGGCTTAGCCGCCGCCCGGAGGCTCGCCGAAAACCGGCCCAATGACCAGATTGCACTCATCGATGCTCAGGAAGTCGGAAAAGGCACATCCGGACGCGCTGCAGGCTTTGCCATTGATCTGCCGCACAATGTCAGCTCATCGATGGAGGAACTGGCCAAGTCGCACAGCTACCGTGCGCTGGCGCGTGCAGCCATCGACCATCTGAAACAGCAGATTGACCAGCATGGCATCGACTGCGACTGGCGGCAGGATGGAAAGTTTCACGCAGCCGTTTCCGATCAGGGGATGCGTGAGGTTCTTGAACCAACCGTCAAAGAGCTGGAGCGCCTTAAAGAACCCTTCGACTGGCTTGAAGGGGATGCTCTTACCAGGCGGCTCGGTACCAGCCATTTCAAAGCAGCGATCTTCACCTATGGCACATCACTGCTGAACCCTGCTGCTCTGGTGCGTGGCCTTGCCGACAATCTGCCCGCAAATGTCACGCTTTATGAAAACTCTGCCGTGACCAAGATCGATTATGGCGACCGTATCCTCATAAGCACGGCAAAGGGTCAGGTTCAGGCACCCGCCATGATTCTGACTGTCAACGGCTTTGGTGAGCAGTTCGGCTTTTTCAGGCGTAAGCTTCTGAATTTCGCAGCCCATGCGAGCCTCAGCCGCAAGCTTGACGATCAGGAATACAAAGCCATCGGCGAAGTCGCTCCTTGGGGGCTGACACCTGCCAATTCCTTTGCTGGCATCACCATGCGCCTTACCTCTGACCGGCGCATACTGGTTCGGCAGAACGTGCATTTCTGCCCGTCGCTGCGCCAGTCGGATGCACGGCGCCAAACAATCAAGCGTGAACACAAACGGCTGTTCGACGAGCGTTTCCCGATGCTTTCAAACGTCGATATGGAACATACATGGACCGGCTTCATCTGCCTGTCACGCAATGGCGCTCCGGGTTTTGGACAGATCGCCAAGAATGTTTATACCTCGCTTTGCCAGAACGGCGTCGGCATCACCAAAGGCACGATTGGCGGCATTCTTGCAGCCGACATGGCCTGCGATATCGACAATCCACTGATCGACGACATGCTGAAGCTCGGCAGCCCGACCGAACTGCCACCACGACCATTCCTCGACATTGGCGTCCGCGCACGATTTGCCTGGGAGCTATGGCGTGCACGCGGCGAAGTATGAGCGAAACCGAGTGAGCTGAATGTTGTAACAGGCGCACAGACTGGTGCTTTTTGGCGCATTTGCAGCGATAATGCTTGCTTATTGGAGCTTTTGGGTTGTATCGGGAAAAAGACAGAGCCAGAACAATCGCAAGCAATAAAATTGCGCATGAAAAACCGGGGAATGGTTCCAAAGGCAGATGTGTTTGGAACAAACTCAAATCAAAACCGGTCGTGATTGAAACAGGTCTTTCGGACATAAGAAGGCAAATGCCTGAATGTGCGAAAGCCAGTGAATCTATGTGCCTTGAATGGTGCGTTTTCATTTTCAATGACGGCAAAGAACAAGGAATCTCAATGTGAGTCAGATCGCCTTCTGGGGTGCGGTCGAATTGGGCCTCGTCTTCTCTTTTGTCGCCATCGGCGTCTATCTGGCTTTCCGCGTGCTCGATTTCCCCGATCTGACCGTGGATGGCTCGTTTCCGCTTGGTGCGGCCGTAACAGGCGTTCTGATCCTTGCTGGCTGGAATCCATGGCTTTCCGCCGGTGTTGCGATGATTGCAGGCTCGATTGCCGGTCTGGTGACAGCGACGCTCAACGTGCGCTTCAAGATCCTCAACCTGCTGGCTTCCATTCTGACGATGATTGCACTGTTCTCAGTCAATCTGCGCGTCATGGGTCGCCCGAATATCGCACTGATTAATCAGGATACGATGCTGTCTCCGTTCTTCGGTCACGGCATTCCTGAATATTATGTGCGTCCGGCCTTCCTGTTTGTGCTGGTTGCCATCACGGTATTCC
Organism: Ochrobactrum sp. BTU1; assembly: GCA_018798825.1. Classification (NCBI taxonomy): domain Bacteria; kingdom Pseudomonadati; phylum Pseudomonadota; class Alphaproteobacteria; order Hyphomicrobiales; family Brucellaceae; genus Ochrobactrum; species Ochrobactrum sp. BTU1. The sequence continues at coordinate 2,208,794 of CP076354.1, forward strand.
TGGTCTGGCGCTTCCTCGAAAGCGACATGGGCCTTGCGATGCGTGCAACTGGCGCCAATCCGAAAATGGCCCGCGCACAGGGCGTACGCACTGATCGCCAGATTTACCTCGGAATGGCACTCTCCAATGCTCTCGTGGCGCTTGGCGGCTCGCTTTTCGCCCAGACAAACGGCTTTGCGGACGTGACCTCCGGCGTGGGTACAATCGTTGTTGGTCTTGCCGCTGTGATCATCGGCGAAACATTGCTGCGCTCGCGTCTCATCCTCGTCATTCTCATTGGCTGTGTTGCCGGTTCGATCATCTACCGCATCGCTATCCAGCTCGCGCTTTCCAATGGCAGCATTGTCGGGCTTCAGGCTTCTGACCTCAACATTGCGACGGCACTTCTTGTTACCTTCGCGCTGATATTGCCGCGCCTGCGTCGTGGAGGAGCATCATCATGATCGAAGTATCCAATCTTGAAGTTATCTTCGGTCGTGGAACACCGCTTGAAAAGCAGGTGCTCAACAAGATCAACCTGACGATGGAGCAAGGCACCTTCGTCACCGTGATCGGTTCCAACGGCGCTGGCAAATCAACTATGCTGGGCGTTTTGGCAGGCGATGTCATCCCGACGTCGGGCAAGGTGGTAATCAGCGGACAGGACGTGACCCGCAAGTCCACTGCCGAGCGTGCTGGTCTTGTGGCACGCGTGTTTCAGGACCCGCTTGCAGGCAGCTGTGGAACACTGACGATTGAAGAAAACCTGGCACTGGCTGCATCGCGTGGAACACGCCGTGGCCTCACCCACGCGCTTAATTCCAAGCGCCGTGAATGGTTCCGCGAACGCGTGGCAAGCCTCAATCTCGGCCTCGAAAACCGTATGCAGGATCGCATGGAGCTTCTCTCCGGCGGTCAGCGTCAGGCGCTCTCGCTAATCATGGCAACATTGGCGGGTTCAGAAGTGCTGCTGCTTGATGAGCATACGGCAGCACTTGATCCCGGCATGGCTGAATTCGTCATGGAACTGACCCGCACGCTGATTGCTGAAAACAAGCTGACAGCACTGATGGTCACGCATTCCATGCGTCAGGCGCTCGATTATGGCGACCGCACCATCATGCTGCATGGCGGCAAGATCCTGCTCGACGTAACCGGTGACAAACGCAAGACGCTCGGCGTTGAAGACCTCATCGAAATGTTCCGCAAAGTGCGCGGACAGACACTCGATGACGATGCTTTGCTGATCGAATAATATTACAAACAGCTTTGTTTCACAGCCGCCGTTCAGTTTGACCGGCGGCTGTTTCGTTTGAAAACGAATTGCGCTACTTAATCCTAATGGCGCAAAAAAAAGCACACGAAGTCGATCAGTTTATTGGAAAGCCGAGCAGCTCGTTTCCGGTTGTGCTGCTCTACGGCCCTGATAAGGGGCTGGTGAGCGAACGTGCGCGTCGATACGCGCAGGCGACCAAGCTTCCGCTCGATGATCCCTTTGCCGTCATCCGCATGGAAGCCGATGAAATCGATGCCGATCCTTCAAAGCTCGCAGACGAAGCGCGGACAATTTCGATGTTCGGCGGCGAGCGGCTCATCTGGATCAAGAATGCAGCCGGGCAAAAGAAGCTCGCGGATGCCGTGAAACTTCTGGTGAGCGAGCCACCGCGTGAAACCTATATTCTGGTTGAAGCAGGTGATCTCAAGAAAGGCGCAGGCCTTCGCAGTGCTGTAGAGAACGGTTCTGCTGGTATGGCGTTGCCCTGCTATTCAGATGATGCGCGCGGCATAGACGGTGTGATTGACGACGTTCTAGCCGAATGGAAAATGCAGATCACCATGGACGGGCGCCAGCTGTTGCGGGCAAGTCTTGGCGGCGATCGTCTTGCCACGCGTGGCGAGCTGGAAAAGCTCTGCCTTTATGCGCGCGGCAAGGAGCGCATTGACATAGATGATGTGCGGGAAGCCGTTGGCGATGTGGCCGGGCTTTCGACCGACGAAGTGGTGGATGCTGTCCTAAACGGCGATCTGTCGCGTTTTGAGATGACATTTGACCGCGTCGTAAAATCAGGCACAGCACCCTTCTTGGTGCTCAACACAGCAGCTCGTCAGTTCCAACAGATACAGACCCTACGCCATATAGCAGACACTGAGCGCAAAAGTGCTTCAGTCGTTGTTGCATCGGCACGGCCTCCGATCTTCTTCAACCGCAAAAAGCTGATTGAAAACGCCGTCGGCCGCTGGAATGCCGACAGTCTTTCCCGTGTGATGGAACGTCTGCAACGCGCGGTCCTTGAAAGCCGTCAGAATGCGGCATTGGCTGTGCCGATCATCCGCCAATGCTTGCTGGCGATTTCGGTAGAAGCCGTGAAACTCTCGCGCCGATAGAATTCTAACCAAGCTTTAGCTGCAGGCTTTCCTGATACTTGCGCCACAGCGAGACCAACCAGCCGCCAAAATAGCCCGCTGACGCGCCAGATACGACGGCTGTAATCAATGTAAGGGATGCGTGCTCTCCCGGATAAAACGCGTTCAGCACTGCCAGCACATATTGAGAGCAGAAGAAAATCAGATTTCTGATCAGCGGCAAAATCGTGCCCGCACGCTCGATAGTTTTGTTCTCACGATCAACCGCCAGAATGCGCGGCCCCGTGAAATATCCGACAGGTGCCAGCACAAACAGGCCCACAAACCATGCCATCAGAAACGTGCTGAACTGATCTGAATTGCTGTCGAAATGCAAAAAGCCAACAGCGATGAAAATCACCGGCACAAATAGCATTCGCCAAACGGTCACTGTTCGTGTTTCACGCCCTTTGATCCCCGTTATGATGAGATAAGCAAGCAGGCCCCAAACATAGACAGGCGTGTGAATGATTATTTGTGTTAACATTTCCATAGATGCAGTATCTCCCAAGCCCGGCGATAAACAAGCAGCGTCTTAATACTATACGACTTAAAAGCACTTCAATAGAAACCGGTTACACGGACCCATTGATGACATTTCGGGACTTACAGCGGTTCCAGTTAGAAATGAATCGTTGGAACCACTGTAACTATTTGTTTTTACGCATTATCCGACGCAAAACCGCTTCGCACTTTTGCTGGAAATGCTATAATCAACAGCCCGTGAGTACCCTCACCCAATCTTGAGTTCATCTCTCTGCTCAACAGTATTAGCTTCATTGAAAGAAACGAAATCGCAAGATTCCGGTCCCTACATATAGTTATAACCTATTGGAATAAAACGATGATTGGCTGCATTCCCCCGATTCTTCTGCTCATGCTCGGCGCAATGCTTGGCTGGCTGATCGGTGGCAATTATGGTGCGGTCTGGGGAAGCTCAATCGGCGCGATCATCGGCATCGTCCTGATGATTATCATCGTCTTTTCGCTCATGAAAGCCCGAGGCCGCTAAAGCATGTGTCGGAAAAGTTGGGACCGTCTTCGCCGGGATTTCTATACACTCGACTGGTTTTTGTTCTCGCTACGATCCGATAACGAAGTGTCAAAAACAAAGAGATGGAACGAGCTGAGTGGACACAGTTAATCGCGACACACTTTAACGAAAAAAACCGTGAAACAGATGATGTTCCACGGTCTCAAATACCAAGTGTCTGACGAAATAGTATCAGCTCTGCAGACGACGGCAAATCTCGTCGAGCTGCTCGAGCGAGCTGTAGCGAATTTTGACATCGCCACCACGTTCGCGATGGTTGATCTCAACCTTCATTCCAGTGACATCGGACAGCAGCTTTTCAAGCGCTTTAGTGTCAGCATCTTTCTCGATGGGCACACTCTTGCCCGGCTTCGGCTCGGTGCCGTTGCGTGCCTGAGACAAGGCCTCAACCTGACGCACGGACAGACCCTCTTTCACAACCCGCTCAGCCAGAGCGGTCGGGTCTTCCATCGTGATCAGGCTACGGGCATGACCAGCTGACAAAGCGCCATCAGAGATAAAATCCTGTACGCGTTGCGGCAGTTTTAAAAGACGCAGCGTATTGGCCACATGGCTGCGGCTTTTGCCGATAACCTGGGCCAGATCGTTCTGCGTATAATCGTGATTGTCGATAAGCTGTTGATATCCCATAGCTTCTTCGACCGCGTTGAGGTCAGCACGCTGTACGTTTTCAACGATTGCAATCTCAAGCGCCACGCGATCATCAACATCGCGGATGATCACCGGGATGCTGTCGACGCCCGCGCGCTGCGATGCGCGCCAGCGACGTTCACCGGCGATCAGCTCAAAGCGATCAGGTTCGCCTGGTGCGGGACGAACCACGATTGGCTGAACGACACCGTGTTCCTTGATCGACTGCGCCAGATCTTCGAGTTCGACTTCCGAAAACATGCGACGCGGATTGCGCGGATTGCGTGTTACGAACTCAATCGGAACATTACGCTCGCTTGAAATCGGCACCTTGCGTTCTTCCGCCGGGCGGTCGATTTCACCGATCAGGGCGGCCAAGCCGCGGCCAAGGCGCTTTTTTGAAGGATCGTCGTTCATCGTCGGCAGTTCCTGCAATTGTTACGTAGTCGAATCGATAAAGTACCGTTATCCGATACTCGCTTATTGTTATGCGGCCTGAAGCTGCCGCTCACGCTGAATAACTTCGGAAGCAAGCTGTAGATAGGCCTGACTGCCTGCACATTTCAGGTCATACAGAATAGCTGGCTTGCCATGCGATGGCGCCTCCGAAACACGCACATTGCGTGGAATAACAGTACGATAGACTTTCTCGCCCATGAAAGCGCGAACGTCTTCAACAACCTGAGAAGCGAGGTTGTTGCGGCTATCGAACATGGTCAGCACGATGCCCTGAATGGTCAGTTCAGGATTAATCGTCGACCGAACCTGATTGACCGTCTGGAGCAACTGGCTGAGACCTTCGAGCGCGAAGAACTCACACTGCAACGGAACCATCACGGAATCTGCTGCTGCCATCGCATTGAGCGTCAGAAGATTGAGCGATGGCGGGCAATCCACCAGCACATAAGAAAACTTTTCTGCAACAGCTGAATCGAAACGCAGCGCATCACGCAAGCGGCGCGTACGATCGGGCGCCTGCGCGATTTCCATTTCGATACCGAGCAAATCGAGTGTTGACGGAACGATGTACAGATTTGGAACATCGCTCTGCATGGCGGCTTCATTCACGGAAGCTTCCTGCGTCAGCACGTCATAAGACGATAATGGACGGTTCTGCCGGTCAATACCAAGCCCGGTACTTGCGTTACCCTGCGGATCGAGATCGACAATCAGCACAGTTTCGCCAATGGCGGCCAATGCGGTAGCCAGATTAATGGCGGTCGTTGTCTTGCCAACGCCACCCTTCTGGTTCGCAATGGTTATGATCCTGGATCTCTTGTTCATACCGTCGCCCTGCTGCTTTCTGCTCTGAGATAACGAATTAGTCTGCAATGCGTCGAAGATTGCTGATTTCGAGTATCACCGAAGCTTTATCGATAGCACTTTCATGTTGTACCAGATCGAAACGCCAGCCGACACGGCTTTCATCGATTTCTCTCTGGTAATCCCGACCTTTTTGAAAAAGAGCCTTTGAACCCTTGGTAAGCCAAGGCTCAGCGAGTTCGAAAAGATCGTTCAACGAGGCGAGTGCGCGGGCTGTTACGACATCCGGCACGTCGATTTTATCCCACATCGATTCAATGCGGGCAGAGTGAATGCGCGCTGGCACAGCCAGATGGCCTGCAGCTGTACGAAGAAATGCAGCCTTTTTTCCCGCACTTTCGACCAGATCAATCGAAGCACCCTGAACTTCCTTCAGAAAGCAGGCGGTTACGATACCGGGAAAGCCGCCGCCAGATCCGAGATCAAGCCACCGCTTAGCGTCGGGAGCGAGCGGAAATATCTGCGAACTGTCGAGAATATGGCGGCTCCACAGGTCCGCAAGGGTAGAAGGTGACGCCAGATTAATGGCCGAAGACCACTTGCGAAACAGCTCTTCAAAGGCAATCAGCCGCTCATTTGTTTCACGTGAAACACCCGGAACAATAGTTTTCAAGCTTGAATAACGGCTATCCACAGTCATGCTACGCTTTTCCCGGCGTTCAGTTCAGCAGCAGCACGCTCACGCCCGCTATGCTTCTTAATATGCGTGATAAGCAGAGCAAGGGCTGCAGGTGTAATACCTTCAACGCGCTGCGCTTCTGCAATTGTCTCCGGCATACGCTGTTTGAGCTTAAACTTGAGCTCGTTCGACAGGCCAGAAATGGCATCAAAGTCCAACGACGCAGGAATGAAGAGACGCTCTTCCCGCTCCATCACAGCAATATCGCTTTGCTGACGATCCATATAGACCGAGTATTGAGCTTCGATTTCCAGCGCTTCCCGCGTGATCGAATCAATGCTGTTCAGCTCTGGCCAGATAGCCTGCAGTTTCTGTAGATCAATATCTGGATAGGACAGAAGATCATAAGCCGAGCGACGCACCCCATCCTGATTAAGATGGAGCTCATAACGACTTGCCTGGTTTGGTGTAATCGTGAGTTCCTTCGTCAAATCGCGCGCTGCCGACAATGCGTCCTGCCGTGCTGCAAACTTCTCGCGGCGCTCGGATTCAAGAATGCCGAGCTGATCGGCCAAAGGCGTGAGCCGCTGATCAGCATTGTCAGCACGCAAAGACAGGCGGAATTCGGCGCGTGAGGTGAACATGCGATAAGGCTCGCTTACACCACGCGATGTCAGATCGTCGACCATAACGCCAATATAGGCTTCCGTGCGCTGAATAATAACTGGCTCGCTACCCCCTGCCCGCTTTGCAGCATTAAGACCAGCAAGGAGACCTTGTGCGCCTGCTTCTTCATAACCGGTCGTGCCATTAATCTGGCCAGCAAGGAACAGACCAGTCACGCGGCGCGTCTCCAGACTGCGCTTCAATTCGCGGGGATCGATGAAGTCATATTCAATTGCGTAGCCAGGCTGCAGCATAATCGCCTGTTCAAGACCGGGAATAGTCTTGAGATAAGCGAGCTGTACTTCCTCCGGCAGAGAGGTCGAAATGCCATTTGGATAGACGGTATGATCGTCCAGCCCTTCCGGCTCCAGAAATATCTGATGCCCATCGCGATCACCAAATTTGACGATCTTGTCTTCAACGGATGGGCAATAGCGCGGACCGACCCCTTCGATAGAACCGGAATACATTGCAGATCGATGAAGATTGGCGCGAATGATTGCGTGCGTTTCAGGTGTCGTGCGCGTGATACCACAATTAATCTGTGGAGTGGTGATCTTGTCAGTCATCAACGAGAATGGAACCGGCTCTTCATCTGCCGATTGCATATCAAGGCTCTTCCAGTCGATCGTTCGACCGTCGAGACGCGGTGGCGTCCCCGTCTTGAGGCGCCCGACTGCAAAACCTAAACCGCGCAAAGTATCCGACAGTCCAAGCGCCGGGTTCTCGCCCATACGGCCTGCCGGGATTTTCTTCTCACCAATATGAATAAGGCCGTTCAGGAATGTACCGGTTGTCAGGACCACAGCCGCACAAGTCAGCGCGCAACCGTCACCGAGAATAACCCCGGTGATAGCTCCGTCCGTTACGCGAATATCTGAAGCGCCGCCCTCAACAACTGTCAGATTATCCTGCGCCGAAATAAGCTCCTGCATCGCAAGCCTATAAAGCTTGCGGTCAGCCTGTGTGCGGGGACCACGAACGGCTGGTCCTTTACGGCGATTGAGCAAACGGAACTGGATGCCCGCCTTATCTGCAACCCGCCCCATCAAGCCGTCGAGCGCGTCGATCTCGCGAACAAGATGACCTTTGCCCAGACCACCAATCGCAGGATTGCAGGACATCACGCCAATCGTATCGAAGCGATGCGTGACGAGAGCAGTGCGAGCGCCAGCGCGCGCGGAAGCTGCCGCAGCTTCGCAGCCTGCATGTCCACCACCAATGACGATAACATCAAAAGCTGTCGCTTCGGCAGAACCTATGTTGTTCATACTGATGCTTCCGAATCCAATCTAGGCATTCCCAGCAAAAGTGCCATGCAGCTTTGCGTTGGATAATGCGTAAGGCAAAGAGGGAGAGCGTATCAGAAAATGTCGCCAATCGGAATCGCTCTGGAAAGCAGTCTCTTTGACATGTTTATGCTTTCAACGGAAGGGGTAACCCGACCGAGGTGCGATCAACTCTTTGATAAATTTGATACGAAACTCGACTCACGGATGCGAACGGGAGTCAATAAGCCTATGCAGATTCCACAGATGTTTCACGTGAAACATTTCTTTGGGTCGCAAACACAGCTCTCACTGTTTCACGTGAATCACTCATTTTCCGATGCAGAATTGCGAGAAAATAACATCCAATATTTCCTCAACGTCGACATCGCCTGTAATGCGTCCGAGATATTGCGATGCGCGGCGCATGTTTTCAGCGCGCAATTCCAGCGGTAGATCATCTCGCTCTGCCGCTATTGAGATTTCAGAGATTGTCGATTGCAGCAAATTAATATGTCTCTGGCGCGTTGGTACTGCGTCATTGATCAAGCCTATCCGTTCCTCGGCAAAGGATTGCAGAGCTTTCAGTAATTGATCGAGGCCATCAGCCGTCTTGGTGGAAATTTCAAACTGCCAGTCAGCAGAAACAGCAGCATTGCCAAGGTCAGCTTTGGTTCCCACGGTCCAGATATCCGCACTGCCCTCTTCCAAAGTTACTGCAATCGGTTTCTGCATATCCTCAAGCATCAGAACCAGATCAGCCTCGGCCGCGCGTTCGCGGGCTCGTTCAATCCCGATACGCTCAACCTGACTGGTTGTCTCGCGCAATCCAGCTGTGTCAGTCACATAGACCGGGATGCCGCCGAGGTTGAGTTTAACTTCAAGCAGATCGCGTGTTGTACCCGCCTCTTCCGAGATAATTGCGATCTCCCGACCGGCAAGGAAGTTGAGCAGGCTCGACTTGCCGGCATTGGGTGCGCCAGCTATGACGACATGTAAACCATCCCGCAACATCGCGGCTCGTTTGCCGCTTTCAATATGGCGGGTAATTTCGCTTTGCAGAGACTTGAGTTGCTCCCATACCTGCCCCGAAACGGAACCAGGCACATCACTTTCATCAGCGAAGTCGAGTTCAGCCTCAATCAATGCGCGGGATCGAATAAGCTTCTGACGCCACTCTGTATAAAGCTGCCGCTGCGCTCCGGACGCGACCTGTAATGCAAGGCGACGCTGGCCTTCCGTTTCCGCCGCAATCAGATCGGCCAGACCTTCAGCAATCGTCAGATCCATCTTGCCATTGGTGAAAGCACGACGGGTAAATTCACCCGCTTCCGCAATTCGGGAATTCGGGAAAGTGCTGAGTTCTTCCAAGAGCTTTTCGACCACTGCAATGCCGCCATGCAGATGAAATTCCGCGCAATCTTCGCCAGTAAAGCTGTTCGGACCTGGAAAGAAAAGTGCCAAGCCCTTATCGATCGCATCGCCATTACGCGTTAGAAAAGTCTTATACGCAGCGTATCTCGGTTCAATAGCCTTTCCAAGAATCGTTTCGATAACGAATCGAACTTGTGGGCCGGATATGCGTACCACCGCCACACCGGAAGGCAAGCGTCCACTCGACAAGGCGAAAATCGTGTCCTGAAGATGTTGCGGCTCGCTCATTTGATTTCCCGTTCTATATAGATGACTACGTGATATTCATTCGTGTCAGGAAAGAAAAGGCTTATGACTGATATCAGCAGCAACAGGCTCGGCAGAGAGCCAAGCGCTTATCTTCGTCAACACGCCGATAATCCGGTTTACTGGCAGCCATGGGGCAAGCAAGCGCTCGTTGCTGCACGCGAACTGGACCGCCCTATCCTGCTTTCTGTCGGTTATGCGGCATGTCACTGGTGCCATGTGATGGCGCATGAGTCTTTCGAGAACCCGGAAATCGCGGAAGTCATGAACGCGCTTTTCGTTAATGTAAAAGTCGACCGCGAAGAACGACCGGATATCGACCAAATTTATATGGCCGCTTTAAGCGCCATGGGGCAGCAGGGTGGCTGGCCGCTCACCATGTTCCTGCGCCCTGACGGTAAGCCTTTCTGGGGCGGAACCTATTTCCCACCCAAGGCGCGGCATAACATGCCCGGCTTCGTTGATGTGCTCAAAGCCGTCAACAATCTCTGGCAGGGAAATAAAGAAAAAATTAATCATAATGCCGAGGCTGTATTCAACCATCTGGAAGCCCAGTTGGCTGCTCAAAGCGAAGCGCGCGCCAATGAAGTGACACGCTTTAACGAAGTCGCAGACCGCATCCATGCCATGTTTGATCCGGTACGTGGCGGCATAGATAATGCGCCCAAGTTCCCCAATGCACCCTTCATGGATGCCTTATGGCTGTCCTGGCTCTATAATCGCGAAGTTTCAAATCGCGACGCGTTTCTGCTTTCTCTCAGAACAATGTTGCAAGGTGGCATTTACGATCATCTGGGTGGCGGGCTTTGCCGCTATAGCGTCGATGCCGATTGGCTGGTGCCGCATTTCGAAAAGATGCTGTATGACAATGCGCAGGTCATTCGCCATGCGACCTACGCCTATGCGGAAACGCAAGATGATTTGTTCCGCATCCGAATCGAAGAGGTCATCGATTGGCTGATGCTCGAAATGCGCTTGCCCGACGGAAGTTTTGCATCCAGTCTGGATGCTGATAGCGAGGGTGAGGAAGGCAAATTTTATATCTTCACCGGCAGCGAGTTTGATGCCGTCCTCGGTGATCAGGCTGAAAGCTTCAAATCCTGGTATGGCGTGAAGCCCGCAGGCAATTTCGAAGACAGCAACATTCTCAATCGCCTTCACGCTGTCGGCGAACCAGCAATGCTCCCGCCGGATATAGAAGCTTCGAAACAGAAGCTGTTGGCTTATCGCAGCCAACGCGTCCGCCCAGGACGAGATGAAAAGGCACTGACAGACTGGAACGCACTGACAATTCGCGCACTGGCTGAAGCGGGACGCAGTTTTCAAAGGCAGGACTGGATTGAATATGCCGTCACCGCTTATCGTTCGATAGGGTCATCTTTTCAGAATGGTCGCATGGCGCATTGCCGGATGGATGACGTGTTACTCTACCCTGCCCTCTCCACCGATTACGCAGCGATGATTAATGCTGCCCTGTCACTCTTTGAAGCGACAGGAGATCGAACATTCATCGTTGATGCTGTGGCACTTAAAGATGCACTAGATGCAGCCAATCGCGATGCATCAGGCAACTATCGGCTTTCGGCGCTTGATGCGGAAGATGTCATTCTCCATGCCTATGGCGATTATGACGAAGCGATCCCCAGTGCTACAAGCCAGATCATCGAAGCTTTCACGCGCCTGTTTCTCGTGACCGGTGATCTGCATCTTTATAATCAGAATGAGCGTCTGGTTGAACAAGCCATGGGCCGCGCTCTGGTACAACAATATGGTCAGATCGGTATTTTGAACGCTGCCCGCTTTGCAGCCGAACCATTATCTTTGGTGATTGCCGAGGAAAGCAGTGAGGGCGAACTAAGCTTGATCGCTCAACACAATCCCGATCCACGGCGGGTCGATAGGTTCGTTCCGTTTGAAGCCTGTAAAGCGATTGAACTTCCAACAGGCGGCACCGCACATGCTGATAAACCTTCAGCGTGGCTCTGTAAGGGGCAAGTGTGCCTTGCACCGGTAGATACCCCGGCTGCACTCGAAATCCTCCTCAGAGGCCATTCCTGAGGTATTATAGCATTTCCAGCAAAAGTGCGAAGCGGTTTTGCGTCGGATAATGCGTAAAAACAGATAGTTGCAGCGGTTCCAACGATTTAATCCTAACTGGAACCGCTGTATTGATGAATACAAAAACGCCGCGCTGATTTCTCAACGCGGCGTTTTCTATTAATTGCAATCTTTGGATTACGTGTTCATCGAGTCGAAGAACTCGCCATTGCTCTTTGTCTGCTTGAGCTTGTCGATGAGGAATTCGATCGCGTCGGTTGTTCCCATCGGTGCAAGGATACGGCGCAGAACGAAAATCTTCTGAAGATCGGCGCGTGGGACGAGCAGGTCTTCCTTACGCGTACCGGACTTGAGAATATCCATGGCCGGGAAGATACGCTTGTCCGCAACCTTGCGGTCGAGAACGATTTCCGAGTTACCCGTGCCCTTGAATTCTTCAAAGATCACTTCGTCCATGCGCGAGCCGGTGTCGATCAGCGCCGTTGCGATGATGGTGAGCGAGCCACCTTCTTCGATGTTACGGGCTGCACCGAAGAAGCGCTTCGGACGCTGTAATGCGTTTGCATCCACACCACCGGTCAGAACCTTACCCGATGACGGCACAACAGTGTTGTAGGCGCGTCCCAGACGGGTGATGGAGTCGAGAAGGATCACAACGTCACGGCCATGCTCGACCAGACGCTTGGCCTTTTCAATAACCATTTCGGCAACCTGAACGTGGCGCGATGCCGGTTCATCGAAGGTCGAAGAAACAACTTCACCCTTCACCGAACGCTGCATGTCAGTCACTTCTTCCGGACGTTCGTCGATGAGAAGAACGATCAGATAGCATTCAGGATGATTTGCAGTGATCGAATGAGCGATGTTCTGCAACAGGACCGTTTTACCGGTACGTGGCGGAGCGACGATCAGACCGCGCTGGCCCTTGCCGAGTGGTGCCACGAGATCGATAACGCGAGACGACAGATCCTTCGAAGTCGGAACTTCAAGTTCCATCTTGAAGCGCTCATTCGGATAGAGCGGTGTCAGGTTATCGAAATGAACCTTGTGGCGGATCTTTTCAGGATCTTCAAAGTTGATCGTGTTGACCTTGAGAAGAGCGAAATAACGTTCGCCTTCCTTTGGACCACGGATCGGGCCTTCTACCGTATCGCCGGTCTTCAGCGAGAAGCGGCGAAGCTGGGAAGGAGAAATATAAATATCGTCAGGACCCGGGAGATAATTGGCGTCGGCAGAGCGCAGGAAGCCAAATCCGTCCTGCAGCACTTCAACAACGCCCTCGCCGATAATTTCGACGTCTTGAGCAGCAAGGCTTTTGAGGATCGCGAACATCAGTTCCTGCTTGCGCATGGCGCTCGCGTTTTCGACCTCAAGCGTTTCGGCAAATGCCAGCAGCTCGACCGGGGTCTTATTTTTAAGTTCTTGTAGTTTCATTTCCTGCATGTGTGAGGAACTCTTTTGAAATTTAAGGAGAAAATGCAGTTGTTCGGAAAGGTGGGTCACTTGAGTTGTGACCGGCATCGAAGGCCTGCTGTCATGGTGGGAAGAGGACTCATCCATACCGGTTTGCAGCATGAAGAGCAAGTGTCACATAAGGTGTGTCGGTCTTTTGTTCAATAGGTAAAAGCTAGTGCGAGTCTCAGAAAATGGAAAGTGGCTCTGCTAAAAATACCCGGAGCCAAATAAAAAGCCCGGATAAATACCGGGCTTTCTTTATAAAATTTGGAAATCAGAACGGTTTCACGATCACCAGAATGACAATGAGTATCATCAGGATTGTCGGTACTTCATTGATAATTCGCCAATGTTTGGCTGATTTTGTGTTCTTATCCTGCGCAAAAAGGCGCGTGGCTTTGGAAAGATAGCCATGCAGGCCCGACAGCAGCACCACGAGCAGAAGCTTTGCGTGCAGCCAGCCACCCTGAAAACCGAAAATTTCCCAGGCCATCCAGAGACCGGCAATCCACGTTACAATCATAGCGGGATTTATGATGAAACGCAGCAACCTGCGCTCCATAACCTTGAAGGTTTCGGACGTTTCAGAGCCGGGTGTTGCGGCGCAATGATAGACGAAGAGCCGCGGCAGATAGAGCATTCCCGCCATCCAGGCGATAACGGCAATGACGTGGATCGCCTTGACCCAAAGATAAGCATCAGCTGGATTCACGTGAAACAATCCCCATAAACCGAGTATCACAACCACCAGAGCGACGATGGTACGGATCAGAGCGGCCTTACCGCTGTTTGTTTTGTCAGAAGCCACCATCAGTAGCCTCCACGAACTCGATCAATCATGCGCTGAACATTCTCAATCGGTGCCTGTGGCGTAATTCCATGGCCCAGATTGAAGATCAGTGGACCCTGCCCGAGATTTTTGAGGATCGCATCAACGCCTTCGTCCAAAGCTTCGCCACCGGCCACAACGCGCAAGGGATCAAGATTTCCCTGGATAGCGCCTTCGGTCTGAAGTTCACGCGCAAAGGAATTCGGCACAGACCAGTCAAGGCCCAGAACGTCAACGCCGGTTTTTTCACGATAGCCCGCGTAAAGCATTCCGGCACCTTTCGGGAAACCGATGATGCGGGCCTCGGGATAAACTGCCCTCACCTTTTGCACAATGCGGGCCACCGGACGAACACAGAAGCGTTCAAAGCAATCTTCATCCAGAACCCCCGACCAGGAATCGAAAATCTGCACGGCATCCGCACCTGCATCGAGCTGTTCGATGAGATATTCGGCTGAAACATCTGCCAGATCATTCAAAAGCTTTTCAAAGGCTTCCGGGAAGCGATAGGCAAACAGGCGGGCGGGAGCCTGATCTGGAGTGCCATGACCGGCGATCATATAGGTCGCAACGGTCCAGGGAGCGCCACAGAAGCCCAACAGCGTTGTTTCCTCGGGTAACTGCTCGCGGAGCAGCCGAACCGTCTCATAGACCGGCTCAAGGCGTTTTGCGACACCTTCTGTCTCAAGCCAGAAGATTTCATCCGCATCAATCGGTGTCATCAAAGGCCCTCTTCCTTCTTCAAAGCGAAGGTCTCGTCCAAGGGCGTGAGGGACAACCAGAATATCTGAAAACAGAATGGCTGCATCAAAGCCAAAACGGCGGATAGGCTGAAGCGTCACTTCGACAGCCAGATCGGGCGAATAGCAAAGGTCGAGAAAGCTTCCGGCTTGTTTGCGCACTTCGCGATATTCAGGAAGGTAGCGTCCGGCCTGACGCATCATCCAGATCGGTGGTGGAAAGACTGCCTCACCATCCATCACTTTCAAGACCTTGCGCTTCATTGCATTCCACCCTGTTCGATCGGTTTTCGTTATCTCGTCTGAAAGTTTTCCCGTCCGGCTTTCATAAAGAAAGGATGATTCAGGAATCTTTTGATTCTTAGAGTCTGTTGGAATCGGGGATTAAGGTTTGTCCGTCTTTTCCCCACAGTTCCTCTCGGGCCATCTATGCCTGTGCGAACATTCACCGATAGTCTGAACAAAAGCAATGAAAACTCAAATCTTTCATTGAATATAAGGAGTTACCAATTGCCGCAGCTTTGCACAATTTGTGGATAGGCTGGGTATATCGCAAGGTTTTCCAAATGTTACGAGTCTTGTCCACAATCGCTTTTGAAAGCTTCACACATGTTGGCTCGCTGTGGATGACTTGCCAAGTTTCCCACCGCCTGCCATGGCTTGTGGATGGAGCCTCCAATTTACGCACAGTCGTCAACAGGGAGGGGAGAAAACTGTGACCAGACCGCTTTCTTACTTTCATCTTCATCTGATTTCTGATGCGACAGGAGAGACTCTCCTCGCTGCAGGGCGTGCTGCGGCCGCTCAATATGCCAATGCGCGCGCGATTGAGCATATCTATCCGCTCATCCGAACCGAGAAGCAGCTGCGTAAAGTTCTGGAGAATATCGACGCTGAACCGGGCATTGTTCTCTATACAATTGTCGATCAGAAGCTCGCGGCTATCATTGATGAAACCTGCGCCGAAATGGGCGTACCGAGCGTTTCGGTGCTCGAACCGGTGCTCAATACGTTTCAATCTTATCTGGGCGCGCCAGCGCACCGTCGCGCCAGTGCGCAGCATGTGCTCAATGCCGATTATTTCCGCCGGATCGATGCGCTCAATTTCACGATGGAACATGATGACGGGCAATTGCCGCCCGATATAGAGGAAGCGGACGTCATTCTTGTCGGCATTTCGCGAACCTCAAAAACGCCCACAAGCATTTATCTCGCCAATCGCGGTATCAAGGCGACCAATGTGCCGATTGTGCTTGGCATCCCCCTCCCCGATCAGCTTTTTACCGCAAGGCGTCCGATGATCGTGGGGCTGGTTGCAACGGCTGAGCGCATTTCGCAGATCAGACAAAACCGTCCACTGGGCAATGTGCCATCTCTTGATACCGGACTTTATACAGACCGCGTTTCAATTTCCGAAGAACTGGCTTATGCCCGCAATCTCTGTAACCGGCACAGCTGGCCGATCATTGATGTGTCGCGCCGGTCAATTGAAGAAACGGCGGCTGCTATTCAATCTCTGCTGCGCGAAGGCAGGAAGGAAGACCTGACATGACGACAAAGCTTATTCTCGCATCCAAAAGTCCGTTTCGGTCGGCACTGCTGAAAAATGCCGGCATCGAATTTTTGGCTGAAAGCGCGGATATTGATGAGCGCTTGGTTGAAGCGCCGCTTTATAAGTCGGGCGCTACGCCAGAAGAAGTCGCACAGGTTCTGGCTGAAGCAAAAGCTTTGTCGGTCAGCGAAAACAATCCCGATGCGGTGGTGATCGGTTGCGATCAGACGCTTTCGCTGGGGGATGAGATTTTCCACAAGCCTGTGGATATGGAAGCAGCGCGGCGCCAGTTGCTGCAGTTTTCGGGCAAGACACACCAGCTCAACAGCGGCGTGGTTCTGGTTAAAAACGGCGAGACCCTGTGGCGTCATGTTTCTGTGGCACGCATGACGATGCGCAATCTCGATCCGGGTTTTGTCGGTCGTTATCTCGGTCGGGTTGGCGACGTTGCTCTTTCCAGTGTCGGCGCTTATCAGGTCGAAGGTCCGGGCATTCAGCTTTTCGAGAAAATCGAAGGCGATTATTTCACCATCGTCGGACTGCCGCTTCTGCCCCTGCTTGATGAATTGAGGAAGGAAAATCTGATCGATGGCTAACAAGGCATTCGTCACGGGCTTTCCAATAAAGCATTCGCGGTCGCCGCTCATTCACGGCTTCTGGCTGAAAGAGCACGGCATCGAAGGCTCTTATGAAGCCATTGAAGTGCTTCCTGAAAATTTTGCGGAATTTGCTGCTTCGCTTGCAAAAAACGGCTTTGCCGGCGGCAATGTCACGATCCCGCATAAGGAAGTGGCTTTCGCAACCGTTGACAGCCGTGATGCGGCAGCGGAGGCAATTGGCGCAGTGAATACACTCTGGATAGAGAGTGGAAAGCTCTGCGGCGGCAACACTGATGCCTATGGCTTTGCTGCCAATCTCGATGCACTGGCACCGGGTTGGGACAATGCCAATATGGCTCTGGTTCTGGGCGCAGGTGGTGCAGGGCGCGCCATCGTCCATGCTTTGCAGACACGCGGGTTTTCGCGCATCGCCATCGTCAATCGCACGTTGAGCCGCGCTGAAGAACTGGCAAGCCATTTCGGCGAAGGGGTTTCTGCTCATGGATGGGATGCGGCGCAGGCTTTGGTCAAAGATGCCGGTCTGATCGTCAACACGACATCGCTGGGTATGAGCGGACATATGACCAGTGGGGGCGAGGCGACAGAGTTTCCGCTTGATCTGAGCGAGGCGCAGAAATCAGCTGTTGCTACCGATATTGTTTATATTCCGCTCAAGACGCCGTTTCTGGCCAGCGCTGAAGCAGCGGGTCTTAAAACTGTCGATGGGCTTGGCATGTTGCTGCATCAGGCGGTTCCGGGTTTTGAACGCTGGTTTGGCAAAAGACCAGAAGTGACAGAAGCACTTCGTAATTATATTCTGGATGATATGAAAAAGGCTGGTGCTTTATGATCATCCTCGGACTGACCGGCTCTATAGGCATGGGAAAAACCACTGCGGCAAACATGTTTGCCGACAATGGTGTGCCGGTCTATAGCGCTGACGATGCCGTGCATCAGCTTTATTCGGGTCGGGCAGCCCCCCTGATCGAAGCCGCCTTCCCCGGAACGGTTGTGGATGGAACTGTTGACCGGACAAAGCTTTCGAGCGCTGTCCTCGGCAAACCAGAAGCGCTTAAAAAGCTCGAATCCATCATTCATCCACTCGTGCACGAAGAGGAAGCCGCTTTTCTTGCACGCGCGCGTGCTGATGGCGCCGATATCGCGCTGATTGATATTCCGCTGCTCTTTGAAACGGGTGGCCAAAGCCGTGTGGACAAGGTGGCTGTCGTTTCCGCCCCTGCCGACATTCAGCGTGAGCGTGTTCTTTCCCGCGCAGGCATGACGGAAGCGAAGTTCGAGGCCATTCTGGCCCGGCAGATGCCGGATGTTGATAAGCGTGCACGTGCGGATTTCGTCATCGATTCTTCAGGCGACTTTGACGAGACGCGGGCGCAGATCAAAGCCATCATCGCTGAATTGCGTGGAAAGCTTGCCAATCCATCCTGAGCTTCGGCTTGGCCGTGCTATAAAACATTAAATGACTTGAGAGGTTGCCATGCGTGAGATCGTTTTCGATACGGAAACCACTGGCCTTGAACGGCTGGAGGATCGCGTCATCGAAATCGGCGGTGTGGAAATGATCAACCGCTTTCCCACGGGCCGAACCTTCCATAAATTCATCAACCCGCAAGGGCGAAAGGTTCATGTCGAAGCGCTCGCCGTGCACGGCATCACCGACGAACAGCTGCTTAAAGAGCCGACCTTTGCTGATATCGTCGATGAGTTCATGGAATTTTTCGATGGTGCGAAGCTCGTGGCGCACAATGCCATGTTCGATCTTGGCTTCATCAATGCTGAACTGGACCGTCTTGGGAAACCGGAAATCGCCGTTGAACGTATCGTCGATACGCTCGCTCTGGCGCGCCGAAAACATCCAATGGGACCGAATTCGCTCGACGCGCTCTGCAAGCGCTATGGCATCGATAATTCGCACCGTACATTGCACGGCGCATTGCTCGATTCTGAAATTCTGGCCGAAGTCTATATTGAGCTGATTGGTGGCAAGCAGACCGCGCTCGGCCTTAGCTCATCCGGTAGTTCTGGTAATGATGATCGCTCCGGGAATGGCGGCAATATTGTCTTGCGCCAGCGCCCGGCACCTTTGGCACCGCGTATCAGCGATAAGGAGCGTGCAGCCCATGATGCCCTTGTTGCGAAAATGGGCGACAAGGCAATCTGGAAAAAATACGTTAGCTGACGTCGAAATAAAAAACCCCGCGAGAGCGGGGTTTTCTTTTTAGGTCGTTGTAGAGATTAGCTCTTTACAGCGCTCTTTGCCTGTTCTTCGGCCATACGGCTCTGGAACATCTGCGCGAAATCGATTGGATCGATCATCAGAGGTGGGTAGCCACCATTGCGCGTGGCATCTGCGATGATCTGACGGGCAAATGGGAACAGAAGACGTGGGCATTCGATGAATAGCAGCGGAAGCATATGCTCCTGCGCGATACCCTGAATGCGGAATACGCCGCCATAGACCAGTTCCGTGTTGAACAGAACGTCCTTGCCGTCGACAGCCTTGGCTTCGAGCGTCAGAACAACGTCGAAATCCGTTTCGGAAAGTGGATTGGCGTTTACATTGACATTGATGTTGATCGAAGGAGCCTTTTCGCGCGGGCGCAGCGACAGAGGCGCGCCTGGGCTTTCAAAGGAAAGATCCTTGATGTACTGGGCCAGAATGTTGAGGGACGGCTGGGCGGTTGCGCCATTGCCGTTCTTTACTTCGCCCGCAGCGGCCTTATCGCTCATTATCGGTATGCCTTCTCTTTAATGATTTATCTTGTTGCCCAAAAAGCAGTGATGCTTGGCTAGCATGTGTGCGTAGATGAGGCAAGAAACCGTTTTTACGTTAGCATTTGAGCGATTAGTGATCTTTGCGGTCCGGATTCCACGGCGAGTTTTCATCTGGCTTTGTCGAGTAATCTTCCGGGTCCAGATCAATCACATTATTTTCTTTCCGCTCATATGGACGATAGGCTTCCGAATAGCGTGTCGATGCTGTGGCAACCACCAGGCGATTGCGCACAAAGCGGTTCCAGACAAGATCACGGATGAAGGGCACAAAAAGCAGAAGGCCGATCGCGCTTGTAACAAAGCCGGGTACGATCAGCATGATGGCTGCGACCACGATCATCGCGCCATGCATCATTTCGCGATCTGGTACGCGTCCTGCGGCACTTTCCATGCGGATACGCTGCAAAAGCCCGAAGCCCTGCACGCGCAGCAGAAAAAAGCCGAGCATAGCACTCAGGATGACAAGACCCAGCGTTGCCAGAACACCGATCTCACTGCCGACGATCACAAAGCCGGCAATTTCGATGAACGGCATTGCCAGCATGACGAGAGGGGCAAAAGAAGAGGACACGGCAGTTATGACCTTATGTTGGTTGATTGGTATGTGATGAAACAAACTTCATTCGCATGTTTTATTCATGTCAAAAGCAAAAAACGCTTGGCATTTTTACGCAACATGTTTTGAGGAACGAAATTGAAACTGTCTATCATGCAATATCAGATAGGTATGCGTGATCTGGATTTGAATGATCAGTCAAGCCGATCTATATGTATATGTAACGAAATTCACGACGTGAGGAGGGATTTGCAATCCCGACCCGTTAACTGGTGGCAGGCGGTATGGAATTTTTTGATTTTGGCACGATATTCTTCTTCATTGCGGCGGTGGTGATCTTTCTTCAGCTGAGGAATGTTCTTGGTCGTCGCACCGGAAATGAAAAACCGCCAATTGATCCTTATACATCCGCTCGTAATTCCGATTCCCAGACCGCAGGTGGCGAAGCCGACAATGTCGTTTCGCTTCCGCAGCGTCCCGGTGAAAAGGATTTCTCAGCAATCGACAAGGTTGCACCAGCAGGAACGCCTGTGAATGACGGCCTTCGCTCCATTCAGGCAGCTGATCCAGCCTTTGATCCGGCAAGCTTTGTCGATGGTGTGAAGATCGCCTATGAAATGATCGTCATGTCTTTTGCCGATGGCGATCGCAAGGTTCTGAAAAACCTTCTGTCCAAGGAAGTCTATGAGGGCTTCGTTTCGGCAATCGATGAGCGCGAGGCGCGCGGTGAAAGCGTTCGCTCGACCTTTGTCGGTATCGACAAGGCAGAGATTGCCAATGCCGAAATGAAGGGCTCGGAAGCGCATGTGACGCTTAATATCGTGAGTCAGATGATTTCTTCTACGCTCGACAAGGACGGCAACGTGGTTGAGGGCGATCAGGAAAATGTCGTCGAAATCCGTGATCTCTGGACCTTCGCGCGCGATACGCGTTCGCGCGATCCAAACTGGAAGCTTGTCGCGACCGAAGCCGAAGACTAAAGAGAGTTGACGATTCAGGGCCGCTAATTTAGCGGCCCTTTTAATTATTGACGGATGCGGCTTGTGCATAATCTGGCGAACATCATACGACCGGTCAGTTTTTCAGATTGCCCGGGCTGGGATCAGGACGATCGGGCGCTCGCCTTTTCGGCCTTTCGTCGTTCAGCCGATTATGCGGAACATAATCGCTATAACAGCGGCAGCCTCGGTATCAGTTTCGAGGCGCTTACACCTGCTTTTGCCGCCGCGCGTTTGCTTGATAATCCGGATAGGGCGCAGGCCCGCGCTTTTTTTGAAGCGCATTTTGTTCCCTGCCGTATCGATGCAGAAGGGTTTGTGACGGCTTTTTACGAGCCGGAGATTGAAGCATCGCGCAGCTTAGACAAGCAATTCACGGTGCCGTTTCTGAGAAAACCTGATGATCTTGTGAAGGTCACCGATGAAAACCGTCCCCTGGGGCTCGATGCTTCTTACGCTTTCGCCCGGCAAACACAGGACGGTATTGTTGAATATGATGACCGCAGGACAATCGAGCAAGGCAGCTTGAAAAATCGCGGGCTGGAGCTTGCCTATGTTGCCGATCGGGTCGATGCATTTTTCGCGCATGTGCAGGGCGCAGCACGGCTGAAGCTTACCGATGGCAGTTTCATGCGGATCACTTACGCAGCCAAAACCGGCCATCCATTCACCGGGATCGGGCGCATTCTGGTTGCTAGAGGCGAGATTTCTGCTGAAAGCATCTCCATGCAGACAATCCGCCAGTGGCTGAAAGATCATCCTGAAGAAGCCGATGACCTTATCTGGCAGAACCGTTCCTATATTTTCTTCCGTGAAACGGCATTTGATAGTAATGATGGGCATGACGCAAATTTAGGGCAGATCGCAGCGGCCAAGGTTCCTCTGACAGCCGGTCGCTCAATCGCGGTAGACCGGCTTCTGCATACATTCGGAACGCCTTTCTATGTCGATGCGCCAAACGTAACGGAATTCGATCATACGCCCTTATCCCGGTTGATGATCGCGCAGGATACCGGCACGGCGATTGTCGGCCCTGCCCGCGGCGATCTTTTTGCAGGATCGGGTGATGCAGCCGGGGAAATCGCGGGCGGCATCAAGAGCAAGGCCGATTTTTATGCGCTGGTCCCGCGCGCTCTGGTCGGGAATTGATCCATGATCGATAAGAGCGAAAAATCCGCAAAAGATTATCTACGGCCTGAAGATCGCATTCTCTGGGAAACGGTGGCTAAAACAGCAAAACCTCTGTCTGGAAAGAAGCCGAAGGAAGAGGAAGAGTTTCCGGATTTCAAAACGGTGATGGCGCAGGAGGCTGAGAAAAAGCCTGCGAAAAAGGCGCCCTCGTCTGCAGCTGACACGCAGACGCCGAAAAAGAAGGTCAACTCGCTCAAGGAAATGCCGATCCATGCCTTTGATCGGCCAACCCATCGCAAGATTTCCAAAGGACGTGTGGATATTGAAGCACGCATCGATCTGCACGGGCTCACACAAAACGATGCTTATGAGCTGCTCTATGGCTTCCTGCTCAGCGCACATGCGCGCGGATTGAAGCATGTGATGGTGATTACCGGCAAGGGCCGCTCTTTCGGCAGCGAAGGCGTGCTCAAGCAGGCGGTGCCGCACTGGTTTTCGACGCCTTTGTTCCGGCTGCTGGTCAGCGCCTATGAAGACGCCGCGCGTCATCATGGTGGGCATGGGGCGCTTTATGTCCGCTTGCGCAGGCAGACCCAGGGCGGAGGTCTCATCCGATGACCCCCTTTGGCAAGCGGCTTCGTGATCTTCGTGAGGAACGCAACGTTACACAGAAAGAAATGGCTGCAGCGCTGCGCGTATCACCAGCCTATCTTTCGGCGCTGGAACACGGGCGGCGGGGACAGCCAACCTGGGATATGCTGCAGCGCATCATCACTTATTTCAATATTATCTGGGATGAGGCAGAGGAGCTGCAAAATCTGGCAGCTGTCTCGCATCCGCGCGTGGTGATCGATACGTCCGGTCTCTCGCCACAGGCGACCGAGCTTGCAAACCTTCTGGCACGTAATATCCGCATCATCGATCGCGAGACGATCAGACATCTGACGGAAGAAATCGAGGCGGCACGCAAGCGCCGCCGTGGCCTGAAGCCGCTAGAGCGGTTTTAGCTAATGCTGAGTCATTGAAACCGCTCTATCTATTTGTTTTTACGCATTTCCAGACGCAAAACCGGTTCCCACTTTTGCTGGAAATGCTCTGGTGCCCCGCTCCTAAAAAAGCGCTTTCAGTTCATCGAGCTTGGTGTTGACCAGCCAGCCATAGTAATTTTCCTGCGGCATCAAAGGCTCCTGCCCGGATGCCTTGCGCTGGGCATTTTCATTGGCAAGCGCGCGGGCGCGTGCTGTCGATCCGCCGGTATTGTACAGTGTCGCTGTCAGGCCGGGGTTTTTCGAAATATCGAAATCGGCAATCTGGCGATAATCGGTGATCGACTGCTTCAGCGTTGCCGCGATGTAAGGCAGTGTCAGATCAGGGTCCATGATGGTCTTGTAAACTGTATTGCCGTTCTCGGCATTAAGCTTCGGCAGACCCGATACACGATTGACCATGTCCGACATCTGCAGCGCGGTCAGCGGATTGATCTGGCCGAGGCCAAAGGTCTGGCCGGCATAGAACGGCTGGAAGAACACGGCGCTGAAACGATTGTTCGGATATGTCTTGCCGCCAACCGATTTTCCGCGGAACTGCTTGTTCCAAATCGTCTCGCGGCAGCTCCACAGCGAATAGCTGTCCTTGAACTTGAGGCATTCGGAAAACTCCGGACGCTTCACGAACTGGCCGATGCTTTCGCCATTATAACCAAAGCTCACGCCCTGGTTCACATAGGACATGGCCTTGACGTAATAGGTCTGCAATCGGTCATAGACATCGACATTGTAGGTATGTTCACCAACGATCGCACCGACAATATGGATCGGATCGATGCCATAAGCCGAAGCCGTTGACTTGATCTTCGAACGCAGCGAGGCGTCCTTTTTCAGAAGATTATAAATCTTGCGATACTTGGCTTCATAGGTCGTGCTCAGCTCCTTGGTGCGCTTGGCTGAGGCGCCGGGAATGGGAGGCTGTTCTGCACTGCGGTTTCCGGGCGGAACCGTAACGGCTGCATAGGCGCTCTGGCAGGAGAAAGCGATGGCAAGGCAGATGCCTGCAATACGGTTCAGTCGACTGGTCATTGCGCGGAAACGGCCCCAATATGGTAAACGATCTATAAAAGTTGCCGCAAAATAAAAAACCCCCTCGATGAAGTCGAGGGGATTTTTGTCTTTCGGGATTATGGGACCCAAGCGTGACTTTCTGGTCACGTTCCTGGATCGCATCTCAGGTTCTTTACAGAATGAAACGCGAAAGGTCCGTGTTCTTGGCCAGATCGCCGATGGTCTTGCGGACATATTCCCCATCGACCTTGAAGTCCGAACCGGCCTTGTCAGGTGCATTGTAGGAAATATCGTCCAGAACCCGTTCCATCACCGTCTGCAAGCGACGCGCGCCAATGTTTTCAACCGTCGAATTGAGATCGACCGCAATGTCAGCCAAAGCATCAATCGCGTCGTCCGTAATATCGAGTTTCACCTCTTCCGTCGCCATCAACGCAATATATTGCTTGATGAGGCTGACTTCGGTTTCAGTCAGAATCCGGCGGAAATCTTCACGCGTCAGCGCGTTCAACTCCACACGGATCGGCAGACGACCCTGAAGTTCCGGCAGCAGGTCGGATGGCTTGGAAACGTGGAACGCACCCGATGCGATGAACAGGATATGATCGGTTTTCACCGGACCATATTTCGTTGCAACAGTGGTGCCCTCAACGAGCGGTAGCAGATCGCGCTGCACGCCTTCGCGTGAGACGCCTGCTCCCATTCCGCCTTCGCGTGCTGCGATCTTGTCGATTTCGTCGAGGAAGACGATGCCGTCATTTTCGGTCGAACGCAGGGCTTCCTGAATGAGCTGATCCTGATCGAGTAGCTTGTCAGACTCATCATTGATCAGGATTGCATAGGATTCCTTGACCGTGGTCTTGCGCGTTTTGGTACGCCCGCCCATGGCCTTGCCGAAAATATCGCCGATATTGATCATGCCGATATTGGCACCAGGCATACCCGGAATTTCGAAATTCTGGCCTGAACCTGTATCGGCAACCTCGATCTCGATTTCCTTATCGTCCAGCTCGCCGTCACGCAGCTTCTTGCGGAAGCTTTCGCGGGTGGCAGGGCTTGCAGTCTTGCCGACAAGACCGTCAAGCACGCGCTCTTCAGCATTGATGTGTGCTTTGGCCTTCACGTCTTCGCGCTTCTTTTCACGCACCAGAGCGATCGCGGCTTCAACCAGATCGCGGATGATCTGTTCAACGTCGCGGCCGACATAGCCCACTTCGGTAAATTTGGTGGCTTCAACCTTGATGAAAGGAGCGCCTGCAAGCTTGGCGAGCCGACGGGAGATTTCCGTCTTGCCAACGCCGGTCGGTCCGATCATCAGGATGTTTTTTGGCATGACCTCTTCGCGCATCTGGCCTTCCAGCTGCTGGCGGCGCCAGCGATTGCGCAGAGCGATAGCGACGGCGCGCTTGGCGTCGTTCTGGCCGATGATGAAGCGGTCAAGTTCGGAAACGATTTCACGGGGAGAAAAATTACTCATGATTATAACCCGGTTTGCCACTGCTTGATGAACTCGAACGGATGCAGCAGCATGATCACGTTGAGCGTAAGGTTGTCGCGGATGACAATGAGCGCCAGAACTTCAAAGAAGAGCGCATTCGCGACGGTGATTTTTGTTGGCAGTTTGGCTGCGATCAGAAAGCCGATCATGGCGAAAACACTGTCGGAAACCGAATTCACGATACTATCGCCAAAATAGTCCACCGAGGACGTATTGGCGCGATAGCGCTCGATGATGAAATTCGAGTTTTCGACCAGTTCCCAGGCGGCTTCAACGCCGACTGCCACAGCAAGTCTCAAGCCCAGCGGAGCCTTTGGCGCGATGATTGTCAGAAGCCAATAGAACAGAAAGCCATGAATGATATGCGAGAGCGTATACCAGTCGGCTATATGCTGCGAATTCTCAGACATCAGCGAACCGGACCATAATTTTATGGTGCCGCATTCGCACATGGGAATCCGTCCGTCGATATAAAGCCAGGAGGCCTGTATAACGAGAATGGCAAGGACGATCAGAGCACCTAAGCCCCAACGATGTGTCTTGGAGGTTGAGGCTTGCGCTATTGAGCTCATTCGGCGTCGAGGCTTTCAACAAGAATGCTGTGATTGGTGTAGATGCAGATATCGGCCGCAATCTCCATCGCCTTGCGGGCGATTTCCTCAGCATCCTTATCGGTATCGATCAGCGCGCGGGCTGCGGCCAGCGCATAATTGCCGCCCGATCCGATGGCCATGACGCCATGTTCGGGTTCAAGCACGTCGCCCGTACCGGTGAGTGCCAGCGTCACCTTGCTGTCGGCAACCAGCATCATGGCTTCCAGCTTGCGCAGATAGCGGTCGGTGCGCCAGTCCTTGGCGAGTTCGACGGAGGCGCGCATCAGCTGATCCGGATATTGTTCAAGCTTGGCTTCAAGGCGCTCAAGCAGCGTGAAGGCATCAGCCGTGGCACCGGCGAAACCAGCAATGACATTGCCTTTGCCGATGCGGCGCACTTTGCGCGCATTGCCCTTCATCACGGTATTGCCGAGCGAGACCTGCCCGTCACCGGCGATAACAACCTTGTTACCCTTGCGAACGGTGACAATGGTCGTGCCGTAAATTGTCGTGGGATTATGTTCGATCATGGATCACTCCTTTGGCGGCCGATACGTTTCCATCTGGCAAACGCATAAGCCCCTTATTTGGCTCGAAGCTCGCTTCGTCGGCTCAAGAGCTAACTGAATCGGGTTTCGTTGTGAATATTTAAGAAGGGGCTGGCAAAATGCAAATGGCTAACAGCGCATTCCAAAAAGTGTGAAGCGGTTTTTGGATGAAATGCGCTGCTGGGAAAGCCGCATTCCAATAAGTGTGAAACGGTTTTTGGGTAAAATGCGCTGCTGGGAAAGCCGCATTCCAAAAAGTGTGAAACGGTTTTTGGGTAAAATGCGCTGCTGGGAAAGCCGCATTCCAAAAAGTGTGAAACGGCTTTTTGATAAAATGCGCGCAAACAAAAGTCAGAATGTTGGGAGCATCCCTAAAACCATTGGCAAAAGCGGCCAGCTGTTCTAGAACGCGAAAAGATTTCAACTGAGGAAATGCAATGACGGCTGAAAGCGCCCGCAAAGCAAGTATCGAACGTTCAACAAAAGAAACAAGCATTGCTGTTTCTGTGGATCTGGACGGCAACGGCAAGTTCGACATTACAACTGGTGTCGGCTTCTTCGATCATATGCTGGAGCAGCTTTCCCGACATTCGCTCATCGACATGCGCGTCATGGCCAAGGGCGATCTGCATATCGATGACCACCACACAGTCGAGGATACTGGAATTGCGCTGGGTCAGGCTGTGGCGAAAGCGCTTGGTGAGCGTCGCGGCATCGTGCGTTATGCCTCGATGGATCTCGCCATGGACGACACGCTGACGGGTGCGGCGGTCGATGTTTCGGGCCGTGCCTTTCTGGTCTGGAACGTGAATTTCACGACGGCCAAAATCGGCACCTTCGATACTGAACTGGTGCGCGAGTTCTTCCAGGCTTTTGCGATGAATGCAGGCATTACGCTGCATATCAACAATCACTATGGTGCCAACAATCACCATATTGCAGAATCGATCTTCAAGGCGGTGGCCCGGGTTCTGCGCACAGCGCTCGAAACCGATCCGCGCCAGAAGGATGCAATTCCCTCGACCAAGGGGTCGCTGAAGGGATAAGTCTTTCCCGAAAGGACGTGTCATGGCGCAATTCGTCGTTCTTGAACCAGCCGGAACTCAACGTTCCGAAAAAGCGGTTTTCGTGCGCGACGGATTCTACGCCTTAGCGCTGATCCTCCCGTTTGTCTGGCTTTTGTTGCAGCGGCTCTGGTTTGAAGCCATTGCCGTTCTCGGTGTGACGATCCTGCTGGGCGTGGCAGGTTCTGCATTGGGCATCTCCAATGCAGTGCCGCTGATCACGTTGCTATTTTCGCTTTTCGTGGCGTTGGAAGGCGTTAACTGGAAGATCGCGAAGCTAAAGCGTCAGGGTTTCGTTGAAACAGCCGTCATTGATGCGGCTGATTTGGAAGAAGCGGAAATCCGCTACTTCTACGGTCTTAAAGAAGCGGCAGAGCCAGCGACAGAAATCAAAGACTCCCTGAAGGACACCTCTGCGCCCGAATGGGCGCAGCAGCCCCCTCGTCCCACATATTCCTCATTTGGCTCGACGATCGGATTTGTCGGTCATCGCGGAGAAAACTGAAAATGCGTGTTGCAATTATCGACTATGGTTCCGGCAATCTTCGCTCGGCCACCAAGGCCTTTGAGCGCGCCGCCCATGAGAGCGGTTTGAAAGCTGAAATCGAACTGACTGCAGATGCCGATCGCGTGGCGAGCGCCGATCGCATCGTGCTGCCAGGCGTTGGCGCTTATGCCGATTGCCGTCGCGGCCTCCATGCGGTTTCCGGCATGGTGGAAGCACTGGAAGATGTGGTTCTGAAAAAGGCGCATCCGTTTCTTGGCATCTGCGTGGGTATGCAGTTGATGTCGGAACGCGGCCTTGAAAAAGAAGTGACCGAAGGTCTCGGCTGGATCGCAGGCGACGTGCGTGAAATGACGCCGTCCGACCCGACGCTCAAGATTCCGCAGATCGGCTGGAACAGGATTCACGTGAAACATTCGCATCCGGTGTTTGACGGTATCGCTACCGGCGAGAACGGCTTGCATGCCTATTTCGTGCATTCCTATATGTTCGACGCGAAGAACAAAGCAGAAGTGCTGGCCGTCACCGAATATGGTGGCGATGTGACCGCAACGGTTGGTCGCGACAACATGATCGGCACGCAGTTCCATCCTGAAAAGAGCCAGCTGCTTGGCCTTTCGCTTATTGCCAATTTCCTGAAATGGAAGCCTTGAAGATATGATCCTTTTTCCCGCCATCGATTTGAAAGACGGTCAATGCGTGCGCCTGAAGCTTGGCGACATGGATCAGGCGACCGTTTATAATGAAGACCCTGCAGCACAGGCCAAAGCTTTTGAGGATCAAGGCTTTGAATGGCTGCATGTGGTTGATCTAAACGGTGCTTTTGCTGGCGAAAGCGTCAACGGCAAAGCTGTTGAAGCCATTTTGAAAGCGACCAAAAATCCGGTTCAGCTTGGCGGCGGTATCCGCACCCTCGCCCATATCGAAAGCTGGCTTTCCAAGGGACTGCGCCGCGTAATTTTGGGTACGGTTGCCGTACGCGATCCGGCGCTGGTGATCGAAGCCTGTAAGGAGTTTCCGGGTCAGGTTGCGGTCGGCATTGACGCCAAGGGCGGCAATGTTGCCGTTGAAGGCTGGGCCGAGGCCTCCGAGCTTGGCGTGGTGGAACTCGCGAAAAAGTTTGAAGGTGCGGGTGTTGCCGCCATCATCTACACAGACATTGATCGCGACGGCGTGCTGGCTGGTATCAACTGGGATTCCACACTTGGCCTAGCAGACAGCGTTTCCATTCCGGTAATCGCATCGGGCGGTCTTGCTTCGATGGATGATATTAAGCGCCTCGCCGCTCCTGATGCACGCAAGCTTGAAGGTGCGATTTCCGGTCGCGCGCTTTACGATGGCCGCATCGATCCAGCAGAAGCACTGGCTCTTCTGAGGACTTCAGCATGACACTCAAAGCACGCGTGATTCCCTGCCTCGATGTGAAAGACGGTCGTGTCGTTAAGGGCGTAAACTTCGTCGATCTGATTGATGCCGGTGATCCGGTTGAAGCAGCACGCGCCTATGATGCGGCGGGTGCAGACGAATTGTGCTTCCTCGACATCACGGCGTCTTCGGACAATCGCGAGACAATTTTCGATGTTATCGCCCGTACAGCTGAACAGTGCTTCATGCCGCTGACTGTTGGCGGTGGCGTGCGTCAGGTTTCTGACATTCGCAAGCTGTTGCTTGCTGGGGCCGACAAGGTTTCGATCAACACGGCTGCGGTCAAGAACCCGGAATTTGTTGCAGAAGCCGCCGACAAGTTTGGCGATCAGTGCATCGTTGTGGCCATTGACGCCAAGAAGGTTTCGGGTGCTGGCGAGAGCGACCGCTGGGAAATCTTTACCCATGGCGGTCGCCAGACGACTGGCATTGATGCGGTGGAATTTGCACAGAAGGTGGTGAGCCTTGGTGCGGGTGAAATCCTGCTGACCTCGATGGATCGTGATGGCACCAAGGCGGGTTACGATGTGGCACTGACGCGCGCTGTTGCTGACAGCGTGCGCGTTCCGGTGATCGCATCGGGTGGCGTTGGAAATCTCGATCACATGGTCGACGGTATCCGCGAAGGTCATGCAACGGCAGTTCTCGCAGCATCCATCTTCCACTTTGGAACCTATACGATTGGCGAAGCCAAGCGCTATATGGCCGAGGCTGGTATCCCGATGCGGCTCGATCCGGTCCGTTGAGAATATAGCTTGTCGCGGAAAAGTGGGAACCGGTTTTCCGATAACGACATGCGCAAAAAGAGTTGAAGGAATTCCGATGGCTGAGTTCACCCTTTCCGATCTTGAACGCATCGTCGCAGAGCGTGCAAATTCGACGGATGGATCGTCTTATACTGCTAGTCTCTTTGCCAAGGGTCAGACGCGGGCCGCCAAAAAGCTTGGTGAAGAAGCCGTCGAAACGGTGATTGCCGCAGTTAGCGGTGATCGCGCGGAAGTGGTCACGGAAAGCGCTGATCTGCTTTATCACCTGCTGGTGGTTCTCAAGATTGCAGACGTGCCACTTGATGAAGTTCTTGCAGAGTTGCAACGCCGCACGGCGCAGACTGGCCTTGAGGAAAAGGCCGGTCGTCCGAAAGCATAAATGCAAACTAATCCAAAAGCTGTTAGTGCAGAATTGGCGTTGAGGGAGAGCAGCGACAATATGTGGGAAAAAGTGGACCAGCTAACGCCGTCGCGTTACTCGCCTTACCGTTTCTTTTCGGCGGAAGAGTGGGCAGGCTTTCGCGCCGACACCCCCCTCACCCTCACCTATGAAGAAGTGAAACGGTTGCGCTCGCTGGGCGATCCGATTGATCTTGATGAGGTGCGGCGCATTTATCTGTCGCTGTCCCGCCTGCTCTATGCGCATGTGGAAGCAAGCCAGCTTCTGTTCCGCCAGCGCCAGCAATTTCTCAATATGGAAGAGCGCTTCAAGACGCCCTTTATCATTGGCATTGCAGGCTCGGTTGCGGTCGGCAAATCCACGACCGCGCGTATTCTGAAAGAACTACTCGCCCGCTGGCCTTCCAGCCCGAAGGTCGATCTGGTGACGACGGACGGCTTCCTCTACCCCAACGCGGTTTTGCGTGATCAGAACATGATGGAGCGCAAGGGCTTTCCGGAAAGCTATGATGTGGGCGCGGTCTTACGTTTCCTGTCAGCGATCAAGGCAGGCATGAGCCATGTGCGCGCGCCGCTCTATTCGCATCTGAGCTATGACGTGCTGCATGGCGAATATCAGATTGTCGACAAGCCCGACATTCTGATCTTTGAAGGCATCAATGTGCTTCAGGTCCGCGATCTGCCGGAAGACGGAAAAATGGTGCCTTTCGTGTCCGACTTCTTCGACTTCTCGATCTATATCGATGCGGAATCGGAGCTGATCCACAAATGGTATATCGACCGCTTCATGCGTTTGCGTGAGACGGCTTTCGTCAATCCGCAGTCGTTCTTCCACCGTTATTCGCAGCTTTCAGAAGAAGCCGCGCGTTCCATCGGCGAAGGCCTCTGGAACAATATCAACATGAAGAACCTGCGCGAAAACATTCTTCCCACCCGCCCCCGCGCCGATATTATCCTGCGCAAAGGCAGCGATCATCTGATCGAAGAAGTGGCACTCAGAAAGATTTAAATCTCAGGAAACCAGAATGCCGCAAGTGCTGGAAATGTATCAGGTGGACGCGTTCACCAAACGTGTCTTCGCCGGAAACCCTGCGGCAGTTCTGATCCTGAAAGACTGGCTGAGCGATGCGACCATGCAAGCAATCGCTGCGGAAAACAATCTCGCGGAAACAGCTTTTGCGTGCCCTGCAGAGGATGGCTGGAAGCTCAGATGGTTTACACCGACGCTTGAGGTCGATTTCTGCGGCCATGCCACTCTGGCAACGGCGCATGTTCTGGCTTGGCACCACAAGATTGATGGTGAGCTGCATTTTCACACCCGCATAGGCAAGATCAGTGTTTCGCGCGCGGACGACGATTATGTGCTTGATGTTCCGTCCATTGCTCCCGACCAGCTTTCCGAGCTGCCCGCGTTCACTGCACCACTGTTTGAGAATGAGAGCGGAGCCACGTTCTTCAGAAATTTCGAGAATATCTATGTGCAGCTTGAGGATGAGGCTGCGGTCAGGGCTTTCGTGCCTGATCATATCCAGATTGAAAAACTGGGATCAGTCGGCCTGGTGATTACCGCACGAGGATCGTCGCACGACTTTGTTTCGCGTTATTTTGCGGCGGGATCGGGTATCCCGGAAGATCCGGTTACAGGATCTATCCATGCGACGCTTGTTCCCTATTGGGCTCAAAAGATCGGGAAAAACAAACTGTCCGCTTATCAGGCTTCTGCCCGTGGTGGACATTTGGGATGTGAGCTAAAAGGCGACCGTGTTTTGCTCACCGGCAACGCCGTAACATTCATGAAAGCCGAGATTTATATCCCGTAAAGAATAAGGGCGCCGAATAGTTCGGCGCCCTGATCGCTTTGGATCGTTTTAGCAATCAAGCAAGCGGCGGAATGCGCAGCACCTGACCCGGATAGATTTTGTCCGGATGCGTCAGCATCGGCTTGTTGGCTTCAAAGATGATGTCGTTCTTTGCGCCCTTGCCTTTGCCGTATTGAGCTTCGGCGATTTTCCAGAGATTGTCGCCCTTCTTGACCGTGTAGAAGACGGGTTCGGCACCGGTCGTCCCGGCTCCATCGACTTTCAGTTCCGAGGCTTCCACTTTGGAAACACCAAGCGAGTTGCCCACAGCGATAATAGCTTTTTCAAAAGCCGACTGATCCTTCACATTGCCGGTCAGGACGGCCTTGTCGCCCTGCACGCTCACCTGCACGCCATCGGTGCCGAGATTATGCGAGTCGAGTTCCTTCTTCAGATCATCGGCTTTGGGTTCATTTTCACCGAAACCAAGCTTGGTTCCGACCGACTTCACGAAATCGAAAATTCCCATGGGGCAAATCTCCCTGTTGTTGCTAAACTATTGATGCGTCGTATCAAATATCAGAACCAGAGATGAGCTAGCGCTTCTTGCAGCCAATCAATAGGCTACAAAGTACAGCTCGACGAAAATTGGTCAAGACAGGATTTTCCGGAAATTGCTCAATAAGTTCTGGCACTTAATTAGCATGCCCCTTCGATAAGACCGTTTTAACGACCAAGATTGGTACGGGCGAGTTCAACGATTTCATCACCACGACCGCTGATGATGGCTTTGAGCATATAAAGGCTGAAGCCCTTCGCCTGCTCGGCCTTGATCTTGGGCGGCATTACCAGTTCCTGTTTGGCTGTTAACACATCGACCAGAACCGGACCGTCATGCGCAAAAGCCTGCTTTAATGCCTCCGGCAGATCAGCGGACTCCTCTACGCGAAAACCTTTGATGCCGATGGCTTCCGCCATGGCTGCAAAATTCGGGTTTTCGAGGTCGGTTCCAGAGGTCAGATAGCCGCCCGCTTTCATTTCCATCGCCACGAAGCCAAGCGAGCCATTGTTATAAACAATGATCTTGGCGGGCAGATTGAGCTGCTTCAACGACAGGAAATCGCCCATCATCATGGTGAAACCGCCATCGCCGGACAGTGAAACGACCTGTCGTTCCGGCGCTGCAGCCTTTGCGCCCAGCGCCTGAAGCATGGCATTGGCCATTGAGCCATGATTGAAAGAACCGAGCAGGCGACGCTTGCCATTCATGGTGAGATAGCGTGCAGCCCAGACGGTAGGCGTGCCGACATCGGCGGTAAAGATCGCATCTTCATCCGCAATCTCATTGACGAGGCGGGTGAGATATTGCGGGTGGATCGGCTGGCCTGGTTTTGATGGTGCTGCCAGATCATCCAATGCCTCGCGCGCTTTCGTGTAATGTGTCTTTGCAGCATCGAGGAACTTCGTGCTGCGACCAGATTTGAGCTTCGGCAAAAGGGCTGCGATTGTTTCCGACACATCGCCGGTCACGCCCAATGTGAGCGGCGCACGGCGTCCGAGCTGTGAAGGATCATTGTCGATCTGAACGATCTTTGCCTTGTCGGGATAGAAGTTGCGATAAGGGAAACTGGTGCCAAGCATCAGCAGCGTGTCGCAGTTGAGCATGGCGTGATAGCCGGATGAAAAGCCGATCAGGCCGGTCATGCCAACATCAAAGGGATTGTCCCATTCGACATGTTCCTTGCCGCGCAGCGCATGAACCACAGGCGCCTCAAGCTGTTCGGCCAATGAAACGACAGCATCATGGGCGCCAGCGCAGCCGCTGCCTGCCAGAATGGTGATCTTCTCAGAACCGTTGAGAATATCTGCGAGCTTAGCGACATCCTGATCAGACGGAACCATGCGTGGAGGCGAGATCGGCGTCCAGGTCTGCTTTGCCCCTTCAGGTGCCTGCTTGAGCGCAACGTCACCCGGAATGACGATCACGGCCACGCCGCGCTTTCCGATGGCCGCGCGCATGGCGCGGTTCAGCACTTCGGGCATTTGTGCAGGGTTGGAAACCAGCTCAACAAAATGGCTGCATTCGCGGAACAGTTCCTGCGGATGGGTTTCCTGAAAATAGTCGAGGCCGATTTCGGATGAAGGAATATGGGCTGCAATCGCCAGCACAGGTTCGCGGTTGCGGTGACAATCAAAAAGCCCGTTGATGAGGTGCAGATTGCCAGGCCCACAGCTGCCAGCACAAACGGCCAGTTCGCCGGTGACAGCCGCTTCGGCCCCTGCGGCGAAGGCTGCGGTTTCCTCATGGCGGACATGCATCCAGTCGATCTTGCCAAGTCTTCTGAGGCTGTCATTCAGTCCGTTGAGGCTATCGCCCGTGACGCCCCAGATACGTTTAACACCTGCTTCGGCCAAGGTCTGAGCCAGAAGATCCGCAACAGTCATGCCCATGATTTCACCCTTTTCACAATCCTGAAGATCCAGTTAGGACTGAAGATCAAGTTAGGGCGCGGGGCGGATGTGGGAAGCCGTCAAACGGCATCAATCGATGCCGTTTGAATTACAAAAGTTATTTTGTGCAACTCTCGATGAAACGAGCGAGATAAGCATCAAATTCCGCTGGCGTTTCGCGAAATGGCGCATGTCCAGCATCGTCGATAACGTGGGTTTTGCCTTCCCAAAGATTACCGAATTTTACCTTAGAGACGAAGTCGAGTTCGACGAAAGGTTCGTCGCGTCCATTGACGACTGCAATTGGAAGCTTTGCTTGAGCGACGATGTCGCGCTGGTTGCCTCCGGTGCCAGCGGCGAATTTTTCAAACATGATGCGGCGCGCGCGGCCGTCGGTACGGGCAACAATATCGAGAAGCGATGCTTCGAATGGTTCGCCACAGGTGCTGCGTGCGTAAGAATCCACATCGCGCTCGGAAAAGACTTCCTGTCCGGCAAGCGCCATGTCGGGTCCACTCTTGAACCCCTGCCCCACTTCCTCGCGCGCTACGGGTGGAGTTCCGGTAATCATAAGGCCACGCATTTCATGATAACGGGCAATCATCTCGATACCGATATGGCCACCGAGCGACCAGCCGAAAACGACAGCATCGGCAATGCCGAGCTGCTGCATGACTTCCGTCATCGCATCCGCATAGCCTTCCATCGAATAGCTGCGATCAGGATCAATCGCATCGGAAGATTTGCCATGGCCCGGAAGATCAGGTGCTATCACGCGCCATTTTTTGCCGATCTCGCCTTCGAGCTGTGGTGCGAAAATTGCGCCCGAACTTGAATTGCCATGGATCATCAGAAGAGGAGCGCCCTCGCCTTCGCTTTCACGCACAGCAATGCGGCCATGGCTGGTTTCAAGCTCGTGATAATTGATTGTCATGTTGTCTGTTCCCAAAATGCGAATGGTATATTTGTTTTTACGCGCATCTCCTTCCGAAAACCGGTTCCCACTTTTCGGGATGCGCTTAATCGTAAGAAACCTTGCCGCGGCCTTTCTTGATGTCAGAGCGTCCGGATTTAGCCTTGAGGCGGCGCTCAATCGAGCCTTTTGTCGGCTTTGTTTTCCTGCGCGGTGGCGGTGGCGGAACTTCTGCCTCCTGGATCAGCGCAATCATCCGCTCACGGGCATCTTCGCGATTGCGTTCCTGTGTGCGAAAGCGATTGGCCTCGATCAGTATGTCACCGTCCTTGGTGCCTTTTTGACCAGCAAGCTTGAAAAGACGGGAAAGCACATCTTCGGGAAGGCCGGAGCGTGCCGCATGAAAGCGCAGCTGCACGGCGGTCGAAACCTTATTGACGTTCTGACCACCGGGACCGGATGAGCGAATAAAGCTCTCCTCCAGATCGTCCTCGTGGATCGTCAGGCGGTTGGTGATGCGAATGATGTTGCGGCTTTCTTCCATGATGGAAAGTGATACACCGCTTTCTAACGCATGTCTCCCAAAAGTGGGAACCGGTTTTGGGATAAAGACATGCGTAAAAACAAATGGATAGAGCGAGCGCGGTGGATACGATCAAGCGCGACACGTTCTATCCGTTAGACAAAAGAAAAACCCGGCCTTTCAGCCGGGCTTCTCCTCCTCCTCAGGATATCAATCACATTTATTGTGCGGCGATCTGGGTCGCTGGCGCAGCGTCCTTCACATCGTGATCGACATGGCTTTCGAACTTCTCGAAATTGTTCACGAACATATCGACAAGTTTTTGCGCCTGTGCGTCGTAAGCTGCCTTGTCAGCCCAGGTCGAACGCGGATCGAGAATGGACGTATCCACGCCCGGCACTTCAACCGGCACGGCGAAGCCGAAATTCGGATCAGTACGGAATTCCGCATTATTGAGCGAACCGTCGAGCGCTGCTGCAAGAAGCGCACGGGTAGCCTTGATCGGCATACGCTTGCCGGTGCCATAAGCGCCGCCGGTCCAGCCGGTGTTGACCAGCCAGCAATCGACCTTGTGTTCGGCGATCAGCTTGCGCAGCAGATTGCCATATTCCGATGGATGGCGCGGCATGAATGGCGCACCAAAGCAGGTCGAGAACGTTGCTTCAGGCTCGGTCACGCCCTTTTCGGTACCGGCAACCTTGGCGGTGTAGCCTGACAGGAAGTGATACATGGCCTGCGCAGGCGTAAGCTTGGCGATCGGAGGCATGACGCCGAAGGCATCAGCGGTAAGCATGATGATGTTCTTTGGCTGACCGCCCTTGCCCGTCGATGATGCATTCGGGATGAAGTCGAGCGGATAGGCGCAGCGGGTGTTTTCAGTCAGCGATACGTCATCGAAATCCGGTTGGCGGTTTGCATCCAGCACAACATTTTCCAGCACAGTGCCGAAGCGCTGCGTAGTTGCGTAGATTTCCGGCTCGGCTTCAGCTGACAAACGAATGGTCTTGGCATAGCAGCCGCCTTCGAAATTGAAGACGCCATCTTCGCCCCAGCCGTGCTCGTCATCGCCGATCAGCGTGCGGGTTGGATCAGCCGACAGCGTGGTCTTGCCAGTGCCGGACAGACCGAAGAAGACAGCCGTGTCGCCGTTCGGGCCTTCATTGGCCGAGCAATGCATTGGCATGACGCCCTTGGCAGGCAGAAGATAGTTGAGCGCGGTGAAGACCGACTTCTTCATTTCACCAGCATAGGAAGTGCCACCGATCAGCACAATCTTGCGGGTGAGATCGACTGCGATCACCGTTTCGGTGCGCACGCCATAGCGCGCAGGATCGGCCTTGAAGGAAGGTAGGTCGATAATGGTCATTTCAGGCACGTAAGAAGCAAGCGCTGCTTCTTCCGGACGGATCAGCAAGTTGCGGATGAACAGCGAATGCCATGCATATTCAGTGACAACACGCGCGTTGATCTTGTTGTCTTCGTCTGCGCCGCCGATGAGATCCTGTACGAAAAGCTCCTTGCCCTTCGCATGTTCGATGAAATCGGCATAGAGAAGCTCGAAAGCCTCCGGCGTCATTGGCTTGTTGTTGTCCCACCAGACCTGATCTTCGGTGTTTGCATCGCGAACCACGAATTTGTCTTTTGGCGAACGGCCAGTGTGCTGGCCCGTTCTAGCAACAAGGGCTCCTTGTGCTGAAAGCTCTGCTTCGCCACGGCGAATAGTCTCTTCATAAAGCCGGGCCGGTCCAAAATTATAAAAGACTGCGGACAGTTCCTTCAATCCTGAAGTGGCAATGGAAGCGGCAGTATTGTGAATGCCGATCTCTTTCATGGTCTCTCCGCCATCTGGTTCTAAAGTTTGTTGGCCCGGTTCATTTTAATCCGGGATGGCAGTCAGAAACAGATTAATTAAATCAAATCAAATATTTAATCGATTTAAAAAAATTGAAACTTTTTTAAATCGTTTAATCTTCACGTTATCGGGTGTATTTTTCATCGAGAACAATTGCCGATTGCATTAACCAAGGAAAAGGAATCGCAGCGGGGCATGGATGGTTAGTTGAGCGGCTGCCACATTTTGTACCTAATTTGTACTGCACAAGCGGCATGACTATTATACTATTGATTTGTCGGGCAGCTGGAACCACTTCTTAGGTGAACTGACAAAGAGAATTTGCAGACGAGACGCCAGAAGGCGTTCGGTTATTTCTGCCGCTGCCGTGATCGGGGCGGTTTAAAAAGGAGAAGGTCCGCATGAAGGAAGCTTCGGCAACGCAGACAATTGCGCTGGTCGACGATGACCGCAACATTCTGACCTCCGTTTCCATTGCTCTGGAGTCGGAAGGCTATCGCGTGGAGACCTATACCGATGGGGCTTCCGCTTTGGATGGCCTGATGGCGCGTCCACCGAACCTTGCGATCTTTGATATCAAGATGCCGCGCATGGATGGTATGGAACTTCTGCGCCGCCTGCGCCAGAAGTCTGATCTTCCGGTCATCTTCCTGACGTCCAAGGACGACGAAATTGATGAATTGTTCGGCCTCAAGATGGGCGCTGACGATTTCATCACCAAGCCGTTCTCGCAGCGTCTTCTGGTCGAGCGTGTGAAGGCCGTGCTGCGCCGTGTTGCGGCTCGTGATGGCACCGCAAAGCCGACCGGCCAGCAGGCCAAGTCACTGGAACGTGGCCAGCTGGTCATGGATCAGGAACGCCACACCTGCACCTGGAAAGGTGAGCCGGTAACGCTTACTGTGACCGAATTCCTCATCCTTCACTCGCTTGCACAGCGCCCCGGTGTTGTGAAAAGCCGTGACGCGCTGATGGATGCGGCTTATGATGAGCAGGTCTATGTGGATGATCGCACCATCGACAGCCACATCAAGCGCCTTCGCAAGAAGTTCAAATCGACCGATGACGATTTTGAGATGATCGAAACGCTCTATGGCGTCGGTTACCGCTTCCGCGAAGCGTAATATGAAGTTATGAGAGCGCCGGGCCATTAGAGGCCCGGAGGCTTATTAGAGCATTTCCAGCAAAAGTGCGAAGCGGTTTTGCGTCGGATAATGCGATAAAAACAAAGAGATCGAGCATTCCCCATGATTCATCCTGAATAGGAAATGCTCTAAGAAAGTAAGATTGAAGCGACATGGTCGCCGAAACCCGGAAAGACAGTGCCGTTACCATGAGAGAACGTAGGGCGCGGCGGCAACGTTCGCTTTTCCTGCGTCGTCTTTTTGCGCCCTTCAGCCGGTTTCTGGGTCAGTTTCTCTTCTCAAGCCTGACGCGCCGTATTCTCTTCCTCAATCTTGCAGCCCTTGCCGTGCTTGTTTCCGGCATTCTTTATATGAACCAGTTCCGAGAGGGGCTGATCGACGCCAAGATCGAAAGCTTGCTTACGCAAGGCAAGATCATTGCGGCAGCTATATCTTCATCCGCAACGGTTGATACCAATTCGCTGATGATCGACCCGGAAAAACTTCTGGAGCTTCAAGCGGGACAAAGCATTACGCCTTCGCCCGATTCACCGGATAACTGGGAATTCCCGATTAATCCGGAAAAAGTCTCCCCGATGCTGCGCCAGCTGATTTCACCGACCAGTACGCGCGCCCGCATTTACGATCATTACGCCAACCTTCTGCTTGATTCCCGCTCGCTCTATGCCCCGGCTTTCGCGTCTGGCGGTCCGGTTTTCCGTTATGATCTGCCAGCAATCGAAGAAGATGAACCGAGCGCCTGGGAACGCTTTACCGGTTGGTTCTCACGTCTGTTTTATGGCGGTGGTCTGCCGCTTTATCAGGAACAGCCCGGCGGCAATGGCCTCGCCTATCAGGAAATCGTTCGTGCGCTGACTGGCTCTCCGCAAACAGCACAGCGGCGTAACCAGCAGGGTGAATTGGTCGTTTCGGTGGCAGTGCCCATCCAGCAGTCGCGCGCCATTCTGGGCGTCCTTTTGCTTTCGACCGAAGGTGACGATATCGACAAGATCGTGCAGGGCGAACGCATGGCCGTTTTCCGGGTCTTTGGCGTTGTGGCCGCGGTCATGGTGATTCTGTCGCTGTTTTTGGCGTCGACGATTGCAAGCCCATTGCGGAAGCTGGCGGCTGCCGCCGACCGTGTGCGTCTTGGTGTTAAGAGCCGTGAGGAAATTCCGGATTTCTCCGAACGTCAGGACGAAGTTGGGCATCTTTCGACCTCTATCCGCGCAATGACCGATGCGCTTTATACGCGCATCGAGGCGATTGAGAGTTTCGCAGCTGATGTGAGCCACGAGCTGAAAAACCCCCTCACCTCGCTGCGCAGCGCCGTTGAAACGCTGCCGCTCGCCAAGAACGATGATTCGCGCAAACGCCTGCTGGATGTAATCCAGCATGATGTGCGCCGCCTGGATCGCCTGATTACCGATATTTCTGATGCCTCGCGTCTGGATGCAGAGCTCGCGCGCGAACATTCCGACCGCGTCGATATGAAGACGCTGCTCAACAGTCTGGTCAATGCTGCGCGCGAAGTTCGTCGCAACAAGATTGGTACAGAGATTGTATTCAATACGGGCAAGTTCCCGGCGGGCAAGAAGGGCTTCTTTGTTGCCGGTCATGACCTGCGTCTGGGACAAGTCATCAGCAACCTGATCGAAAATGCGCGTTCTTTCGTGCCGGAAGATACGGGCCGGATTGAAGTTACCCTGACTGGTGAAGGTGGCCGTTTGCGTGTTCTGGTCGAAGATAACGGCCCCGGTATTCCGATTGAAAATATCGAGCGTATTTTCGAGCGCTTCTATACTGATCGCCCCGCATCGGAAGCTTTCGGCCAGAATTCGGGTCTTGGGCTTTCGATCAGCCGCCAGATCATTGAAGCTCATGGCGGTACGCTGACAGCAGAAAATATCATTGATGCGGATGATCCGGATCAGATGAAGGGCGCCCGCTTCATCGTCGATCTTCCGGCTAGCGCGTAATTTCGACATGACACCCGAACAGGAAAAAAGCGGCCTCCATGCAACAACTGTTCAGTTGCAAGGACGCGGTGTCATGCTGATGGGAAAATCCGGTGCCGGAAAGACAGAACTCGCCCTCACCCTGATTGAGCGCGCCAAGATGCGCGGCGATCAGGCTTGTCTTGTTGCCGATGATCGCACGCTTCTGCATGTGGAGGGTGAAAGACTTGTCGCGAGTGTTCCCGATGCACTGGCTGGAGGAGTAGAGATTCGCGGTGCAGGTCTGTTCACTGTTGCTTATGTGAAACAGACGCTGCTTGATCTTGTGGTCATGCTGGTTGGGCGTGATGAAGCAGAGCGTTATCCCAGCGGCGAAAAATGGCAGTTTGACGACATTGAGGTGCCGCGTCTCTTACTGCCTGCGCTGTCGTCAAATGGCGATTCCAACGCGCTTTCCCGGGCTATAGAGGCCAGTCTCTTCTACAAGACTTGGCCCTGACAATTCGAATGATTATATAATTCATAAGAATCCAAAAGACGTGCCCAACGCTGCGGCATTTTGCTTTTTTCAAGGCAGAGCTGAAATTTTTCACTTGATATCAAGATTTGCCCTGCCAAGATGCACAACTCGTCGGCTAGAGGCCGGCAGGGTTTTTGTGCCATCTGCGCCTTTGGCGGGTTCAAGCGGCGGGTACACGACAGGAGCTTTTAAAGTATGATCGGACTCGTGCTTGTTACGCACGGAAGGCTGGCCGAAGAGTTTCTCCATGCGGTTGAGCATGTGGTTGGCCCGCAAGACAATTTCGAGACCGTATGTATCGGTGCCGAAGATGACATGGAACAGCGTCGTCGCGATATTGTCGATGCCGTTGATCGTGCCGATAATGGCAGAGGTGTCATCGTTCTGACGGATATGTTCGGCGGCACACCGTCGAATCTGGCTATTTCGGTGATGGAAGAAGGCAAGATCGAGGTGATCGCTGGTGTGAACCTGCCGATGCTCATCAAGCTTTCAAGTGTTCGTATTGGTGGAGACATCAAGACGGCACTGCGCGAAGCGCAGGATGCGGGGCGTAAGTACATCAATGTTGCAAGTCAGGTTCTGACAGGAAAGTAGTCCATGCATCCAACCGTAGCCGTTACCGGCGAATACGATGCCGATAGCGCCTTGTCCCGGTCTTTCGAGATCGTCAACAAGCGCGGTCTTCACGCCCGCGCATCGGCTAAATTTGTGCAGCTCGTCGACGGTTACAACGCTCATGTCCGCGTCAGCAAGGACGGAATGACTGTTGGCGGCACGTCGATCATGGGTTTGATGATGCTGGCAGCCTCCCCGGGCTGCTGCATCGACGTTCGCGCATCTGGCGAACAGGCTGACGCCGTGCTCGATGCACTTCAGACACTTATTGCCGATAAGTTCGGCGAGGAGTGCTGAGTCTCCGGGCGTTCCGCTGCTTCTCAATCAATTGATATAGACACATAAAGATTTCTTTATGTTGCGTTGTGCTGTGCGTGCTGATCTGCTAATCAGAACGCCAGCCGAAGCCCTTTCGCATCCTTTTGGGCTTCTAAACAAATTTGATTGGAGCAGATGATGACCGCAAGTCAGGATTTTGTCGTCAAGGATCTCGGTCTTGCCGATTGGGGCCGCAAGGAACTCGATATTGCTGAAACCGAAATGCCGGGCCTGATGGCCGCGCGCGAAGAATTCGGCAAGTCGCAGCCGCTCAAGGGCGCGCGCATCTCCGGTTCGCTGCATATGACGATCCAGACCGCCGTGCTGATCGAAACACTGAAGGCGCTGGGCGCCGATGTGCGCTGGGCTTCCTGCAATATTTTCTCGACGCAGGATCATGCAGCGGCAGCTATTGCAGCCACCGGCACGCCGGTTTTCGCCATCAAGGGCGAAACGCTTGAAGAATATTGGACCTATACCGACAAGATCTTCCAGTGGACGGATGGCGAACCATCCAACATGATCCTCGATGATGGTGGCGATGCTACCATGTATATCCTGATCGGCGCGCGCGCTGAGGCTGGCGAAGACGTTCTTTCCAAGCCTGAAAGTGAAGAAGAAGAAGTTCTGTTCGCGCAGATCAAGAAGCGTATGGCTGAAACCCCAGGCTTCTTCACGCGTCAGCGCGATGCGATCAAAGGTGTGACCGAAGAAACCACCACAGGCGTCAATCGTCTTTACCAGCTG
The DNA here is from genome assembly GCA_018798825.1 of Ochrobactrum sp. BTU1. Classification (NCBI taxonomy): domain Bacteria; kingdom Pseudomonadati; phylum Pseudomonadota; class Alphaproteobacteria; order Hyphomicrobiales; family Brucellaceae; genus Ochrobactrum; species Ochrobactrum sp. BTU1. The sequence continues at coordinate 2,252,803 of CP076354.1, forward strand.
CAGAAGAAGGGCCTCCTGCCCTTCCCGGCAATCAACGTCAATGACAGCGTCACCAAGTCGAAGTTCGACAACAAGTACGGCTGCAAGGAATCGCTGGTTGACGGCATCCGTCGCGGTACAGACGTCATGATGGCTGGCAAGGTTGCTGTCGTTTGTGGCTATGGCGACGTTGGCAAAGGCTCGGCTGCATCGCTCGCTGGTGCCGGTGCCCGCGTGAAGGTCACGGAAGTTGATCCTATCTGCGCGCTTCAGGCTGCAATGGACGGCTTTGAAGTCGTAACGCTCGATGACGCAGCTTCGACCGCTGATATCGTGATCTCGACGACCGGCAATAAGGACGTCATCACGCTCGATCATATGCGCAAGCTGAAGGATATGGCCATCGTCGGCAATATCGGTCACTTCGACAATGAAATTCAGGTTGCAGGACTGCGTAACCTGAAATGGACCAACGTGAAGCCACAGGTCGATCTGGTTGAATTCCCGGATGGCAAGCGCATCATCCTTCTCTCGGAAGGCCGCCTGCTCAACCTCGGCAACGCAACCGGCCATCCAAGCTTCGTTATGTCGGCTTCCTTCACCAATCAGGTTCTGGGCCAGATCGAACTCTTCACGCGTACCGACGCGTATAAGAATGAAGTCTATGTCCTGCCAAAGCACCTCGATGAGAAGGTTGCACGTCTGCATCTCGACAAGCTCGGCGCCAAGCTGACTGTGCTTTCTGAGGAACAGGCCGCATATATCGGCGTAACGCCGCAAGGCCCATTCAAGTCGGAACACTACAGGTATTAATTACCCGTTAACCATACTGCTACATCTTGTAGGTCGGGCATCTTTACGTTGCCCGGCCTTTATTTTTGCGTGCAACACGCTTCACGCGGATTCACGGTGAGGGTATTGTGAAGACGAATCAATGTGTTTTGACGGGTGTTTGCGTTGGGCGTTTTTTGCCGGTTCAGGCGAAAGACGGGCGACCTATTCATCCTCGAAACATGTCTGGCTTTCAGCATTGTGGCGATGCGAGAGAGCTGGAATGAAGAATTTTGAAATACGGGAGCCCTCTTTTTGAGGATGCTTCCGGGCGGCGGAGACAAGGGAAATATGCCAGAGACCGGCTCAACGGGGAGCTTGCGGAGCAAATCCGCATACAGCGCAGGCAGGCACCTGAAAGCATCGCTTTCATTGGCTGCAAGCCCTCTCAAACGGGTTGTTCTCAAGGCTTCAGTTTCCTTTGCCGCACTTGTTGCGGCTGTTCCGGCATTTGCACAAGGTGCTGAAAATTCCGCACGTATCGAATTGCCTTTCGGTGGCAGCGTCGGTGCTTTTGAAGTTATCCAGTTTTCGATGTTTTTGGGCGCCATGGGCGCAGCCCTCCTCTCGGCTGGCTGGCTTATCCGCGACCGCTCAAAAATTGCGCATCAAAACAATGATTTGCGCTCGCGCCTCTCGGATATGAATCTGACCGCGCAGCGCAATGAAGCGTTGCTTAATCTCAAAGATCAGCGTGCAGTCGTCTGGGATGCCCATGGCGCGCGTGCCGATGTGGTCGGGCAACTGCCGTTTGATAGCGGCGCGCCGCAGGATCGCTCGCATTTCCTCGCTTTCGGTCGCTGGCTGCGTCCGCAATCGGTTGCCGAGCTTGAACGCGCGGTTTCAGCGCTGCGCGAGCAGGCCCATGCTTTCGATCTGACGGTCGAAACCAGCAATGGCACCCTGCTCGACGTCTATGGCCGAACTTCCGGTAGCTTTGCTATCGTGCGTTTCCTTGGTCTTCAGGGCGTTCAGGCCGAGCGTGCCGCGCTTCAGGCACAGAACCGCGAGCTATCAGAAAAACTGGCTTTGTTGCGTCATCTGCTCGACCGTCTTGAACAGCCGGTCTGGGTGCGTGGCACCGATGGACGCATGGAATGGGTCAATGCCGCCTATGCGCGAGCTGTGGATGCTGTAGACGGCACACAGGCAACGTCCGAGCGTCGCGAGCTTTTTGGCGCGCAGGCCCGTCAACGTCTGGAACGTGATCGGTTTGCAGAGCCTGATCTATATGAAAAACTGCCTGCCGTCGTGCGTGGCGACCGCCGCATTTTTGATGTGACGGATGTGAGTGCGGAGGCAGGTTCTGCCGGTCTGGGCTTTGATCTCAGTGAAGTCGAGCAGATCCGCGAAGAATTAAGTCGTACATTGAAGAGCCATGCTGAGACGCTCGATCAGCTTTCAACCGCTGTGGCGATCTTCGATCCGGATATGAAGCTGCAATTCTTCAATCAGGCTTTCGTTTCGCTCTGGTCGCTCGATACAGCCTGGCTTGAGACACATCCGAGCAATACGCTGCTGTTTGACCGTCTGCGCTCGGAAGGCAAGCTGCCGGAACAGCCGGAATGGCGCAAATGGAAGGATTCCATGCTTGCGGCCTACCGCGCTGTCGAGCCGGAAGAACATATGTGGCATCTGCCGGATACCCGTATCCTGCGCGTGGTTGCCAATCCGCATCCGCAAGGCGGCGTGACGTGGTTCTTCGAGAACATGACCGAGAAGTTCGAGCTTGAAGGTCGTTACAACACGCTGATCAAGGTGCAGGGCGAAACGCTCGACCATCTTGGAGAAGCCGTCGCCGTGTTCGGCTCCGATGGCCGTTTGCGCCTGTCCAATCCGTCTTTTGCCGACCTCTGGTCGCTGCCTGCAGCCATCACCGTTGAAGGCACGCATATCTCAACCATTTCCAAGCTCTGCGGCCAGCGTGGCGGCGATGGCATATGGGATGATTTCGTTTCCTCTGTCACCGGCTTCCTGGATGAGCGCAACGGGCGCATGGGGCAGGTTGAACTTGATGACGGTGTGATCCTTTCCTATGCGGTGGTGCCGCTGCCGAAAGGTCAGACGATGCTCACTTTCATCGATGTCACCGATACGGTGCGCGTTGAACGGGCGCTCAAGGAAAAGAACGAAGCGCTTTCGCTTGCCGATCAGATTAAGAACGACTTCGTGCAGCATGTGTCCTACGAGCTGCGTTCGCCGCTGACAAACATTATCGGCTTTACCGAGCTACTACAGACACCGGCCTTTGGTTCACTCAATGAGCGCCAGCTGGAATATCTGGATCACATCGGCACATCGTCTGCCGTGCTTCTGACCATCGTCAACGACATTCTTGATCTTGCAACGGTCGATGCAGGCATCATGCAGCTCGATATCGATGATGTCGCTGTCATGGACGAAATCTCGGCTGCGGCAAAGCGTGTGAGCGAGCGTCTGCAGGAACATGACATCGCGCTCAATGTCGATATTGCCGATGACGTGGAAACCTTCAGAGCCGACGCCAATCGCGTGCGTCAGGTGCTGTTTAATCTCCTGTCCAACGCCTCCAATTATGCACCGGAAGGTTCCACTGTTTCGCTGCAGGTTGTCCGCGAAGGCACGGATATTCTGTTTGCCGTGCATGATGACGGTCCGGGGATGCCGGGCGATGTGCTTGATACTGTGTTCAAGCGTTTCCAGGCCTATCAGAACGGCGGACGCAGGCGCGGTGTGGGGCTTGGCCTTTCCATCGTGAAGAGCTTTGTCGAACTGCATGGCGGTCGCGTGGAAATTGAAACCGGCGCAGATATCGGAACAACCGTTATTTGTCGCTTCCCGGCGGAAGCGCGCAGCTTCCGTGTTGCCGCCGAATAAGGTAAACGGGGCTTTATGAGCACCCCAATCAGTAGCCCGATAACCCGTCTTGAATTGTTCCTGCCCGATGAGGCTGCGACCAAACGCTTTGGCGAGGATTTCGCTTTGGCGCTGATCAAAGGCGATCTCGTTACCTTATCGGGCGATCTTGGCGCTGGTAAATCCTCGCTCGCACGCGCCGTCATTCGCGCGATTGCCGATGATGAGGGGCTTGAGGTGCCAAGCCCGACATTCACGCTGGTGCAGAGCTATGAGGCGCTGCGCTTGCCCGTCGCTCACGCTGATCTTTACCGGATTTCGCATGGCGAAGAGCTGGATGAGCTGGGACTTGTCGAGTTTCTCGAAGATGGTGTTGTGCTGTCCGAATGGCCGGAGCAGGCAGAGGGCTTTTTGCCGGAACCGAGCTTTGCCGTCACATTAACCCATGAAGGGGCAGGGCGGCGCATTGTAATTAGCGGGGCAGACGCTGCGATTTCGCGTCTTGAGCGCACGCTGAAAATCCGCACTTTCCTGGAAAACAACGACCGGACAGGGGCCACGCGCCGCTATTTGCAGGGCGATGCTTCACCGCGCAAATATGAGATTATCGACAGTGCGCACGGCGTTGAAATTCTGATGAATGCGCCCGCGATGCCCTACGATCCGCCATTGCGTAACGGCAAGTCCTATCGCCAGCTTGCGCATATTGCAGAGAATATTCAGGCTTTCGTGGCCATTGATGATCTGCTTGCGAAAAATGGCCTGCGCGTGCCGCAAATGCGCGCTGTTGATATTGATGCAGGACTGCTGATCCTTGAACATCTTGGGCTTGAGGGTATCAGGGCTCCATCTGGTGAGCCGGTGGTTGAACGCTATGAAGCGGCTGGACGGTTTCTTGCGCATCTTCATAGGGTTCAGTGGCCGGACCATGCGCCTGTTGCAGGCTATCCAGATCACATCATTGCACCTTTTGATCGCGATGCCATGATCATGGAAGTGAGCCTTGTCGGGCAATGGTATGCGCCACGCATGATGGGTCGCAAGCTGAGTGATGCAGAAGTGCAGGCTTATGAAGGGGCATGGGACAAAGTTCTCGATGCTATTGCCGATTGCGAGAAAAGCCTGCTGCTGCGCGATTATCATTCGCCAAACCTGTTCTGGTTTGAGGATGCGCGAGGCGCAAACAAGATTGGCACAATCGACTTTCAGGACGCGATGATCGGCCCTGCTGCCTATGATGTCGCGTCGCTGGCGCTTGATGCTCGCGTGACGATTACGCCGGAGCTCGAAAAGGCAGTGGTAGATGCCTATTGCGATGAACGCCGCAAGCTTGGCCATGTGTTTGACGAAGCGGCTTTCCGCATGGCTTATGCCGCCATGGGTGCGCAGCGCAACGCCAAGCTGCTGGGTCTGTTCGTGCGGCTTGATGAGCGTGATGGCAAGCCGCATTATCTCGCGCATCTGCCCCGCATTCACGACTATCTTAGCCGCGTCTTAAAGCATCCGGTCATGGCACCGGTCGCCCGCTGGTTTGATGATCTCGCATTGCTGGAGAAACAATGACACGTCCTGATACAGCAATCATGCTTGCAGCAGGTCTTGGCAAGCGTATGCGCCCGATTACCGAAACCATGCCCAAGCCACTGATTAAGGTTTTCGGCAAGCCGCTGATCGATTGGGGCTTGGATGCGCTGGCGGGTGCAGGCGTTGAGAATACAATCGTCAATGTTCATTATTTAGCCGACCAACTGATCGACTATCTTGGCAGTCGCTCAAAGCCGAAAATCACGATCTCCGACGAGCGTGATCTGCTGCTCGATTCCGCAGGCGGTATCGTCAATGTGCTACCACAGCTTGGGGGGAAGCCGTTCTACGTACTCAATGCCGATACATTCTGGGTTGGTGATGAGGAGCAGCCAAATATTTCGGCGCTGGCGCATGTCTGGGACGATGCCCGCATGGATATTCTTCTCATGACGGCGAGGCTCGATCAGGCAACAGGTTTTGAAGGCAAGGGCGATTTCGTTGGGGATGAAGAGGGCCGCTTGCGCCGTCTGCGTGATGTCGCAGGCGACCCGGTCATCTATGCCGGTGCAGCAATCATTCATCCGCGTATTTTTGCCAAAGCCGAGCCGGGTGTTTCATCGCTCAACCGCTATTTCGATGAAGCCATTGCAGCCGGACGTCTTTATGGTATGCCCATGACCGGGCATTGGCTTACGGTGGGAACACCGGAAGCAATCGGCGAGGCGGAGGCTGTGCTTTCCGCAATTGCGTAAGGAGAGCATGGCGGAATGACCATTACGAGGCCGAAGCTTTTTTCCATTCCATCCGGCACAGCTTTTCTACCAGCCTTTGCCAAGGCACTTCTGGAAGGTCGCCTGATTGAAGGCTTTCCGGGTGATGCCTCTGATCCGCTGGCATTAGCGAACGCGACTATCTATGTGCCGACGCGCCGTGCGGCGCGTGCGCTTCGTTCCATTCTGGTTGATATGAATCCGGCTAAATCTGCGATCCTTCCGACCATTCGCCCGCTGGGCGATGTGGATGAAGATGCAGCTTTTTTCAATGCGGCCACAAGCGGCGTATTCGATCTTAATCCGCCAATTGGCAAGGCTGAACGGCTGTTGCTGCTGGCGCGGCTCATTCGTCCATGGCGAGAATCGCTGCCTGCGCATGTGCGGGCGCTGTTTGGCGTCGATGATGTTTCGGTTCCCGCAACAACCTCTGACGCGATTTGGCTTGCGCGTGATCTGGCTGGCCTGATGGATCAGGTCGAAACCGACAATGCCAAATGGAGCGAGCTTGCCAGCATTGCGCCCGATGACCTTGCCGACTGGTGGCAGGTTACGCTCGGTTTTCTCGATATTGTCACGAAACTCTGGCCGGAAATTCTGGAAGAGCGCAAGCTGTCCAATCCGGCAGCGCACCGCAATGAATTGATCTGGGGCGAGGTGCGGCGACTGCGCGATCATCCGCCGCAAGGGCCTGTGATTGCGGCTGGTTCCACAGGCTCCATTCCCGCGACTGCCGAGCTTGTTTCAGTCATCGCCCGATTACCACAAGGTGCTGTGGTTCTGCCGGGACTGGACCGTGATCTTGATGAAGGCGCTTGGAACCTGCTGGGAGCTTCGGATGATAATCCGTCCACCTTTGGCCATCCGCAATATGGTCTCCACAAGCTGTTGCAGGCTATTGGCGTATTACGCGAAGATGTCGAGCATATCGAAGATATGCCGGTTAACAAGCGCGTGTTGGAGCGTGTGGTCAGCGAAGCACTGCGCCCGGCGGAAACCACCGATGCATGGAGCCTGCTCAACCGCGATGCGGATATGCAGCCCCAAAGATTGCTGCAATCGGCTCAAAAGATCGATCTGATTGAAACCGCCAATGAGCGTGAGGAAGCGCTGGCAGTGGCCCTGGCGCTGCGCGATGCGATCAGTGATGAAAACAAGACTGCAGCATTGGTTACTGCCGATAGAAATCTCGCGCGCCGCGTGGTGGGCGAACTCGCCCGCTTTGGCATCGACGCCGATGATTCCGGCGGTCGCCATTTGCGCGATATCGAAACCGCGACGCTGATGCGCCTCATGGTCGAAACCGTGTTCAACCCCGGCGATCCGGTGGCTCTGTTAGCGTTGGTCAAGCACCCGATGCTACGGCTTGGCGGCAAGCGTATCGAGCGGCGACTGGCTGCGGAAACGCTCGAACTGGTGGCGTTCCGTGGCGGTACGGGCAGGGCATCGATCATTGATCTTCCCGGCTTTTTCGATCGCCGCATGGAAGAAAGCGCCAGCCAGTCATGGCAACCGGCATGGCACGCGACTGTTACGCCTGACATGATCGAAGCGGCGCGCGCGCTTTGCGTGAGCCTGTCGGAAGCTATTGCGCCGCTTGCACCTTTTGCCACCATTAACCGGCGAACGGATATTGGCGAGATTACACGGGCAACTGTGGAAGCGCTGGAAAATCTGGCGCGTGATGAAAGCGAAAGCGTCACACGTTATTATTCCGGCGAGCATGGTGAGAAGCTGGCTTCATTTCTGCGTCAGCTTGTGGCGAGCGAAGCGGGACTGGACTTTGAGGCTATTGAATGGCCCGCAATTCTTGAAGCTCTGATGTCGGGCGAAACCGTCAAGCCGCATCCAGGTGGCCATCCGCGCGTCTTCATCTGGGGGGCGCTGGAAGCGCGTTTGCAGACCATGGATACGTTGGTGATCGGTGGTCTCAACGAAGGCACATGGCCCGCCAAGACGCGCAACGACCCGTTCATGTCGCGCCCTATGAAGGCGATGATCGCGCTTGATCCACCTGAGCGCCGTACCGGCCTTGCAGCACACGATTTCCAGATGGCTCTTGGCATGGATCATGTCGTGCTTTCGCGTTCGCAGCGTTCTGATAATGCGCCGACGATTCCGTCGCGTTGGTTGCAGCGGCTTGAAACGGTGCTGGGTTCAGATGTGACCAAGGATATGCGCTCACGTGGGCAACGTTTTATCCATTGGGCGCGTGAAATCGATCAGGCACCTGACGTGCCTTTTGTCAAACGCCCGGAACCGGCACCGCCTGTAAGCGCGCGACCCAAGCATTTTTCTGTCACGGAAATCGAAACCCTTCGTCGCGATCCTTATGCGATCTTTGCCAAAAAGATTCTGAAGTTGCGTCCGCTGGAGCCGCTGATCCGCGATCCGGCAGCCGCAGAACGTGGAACGCTTTTTCACGACATTCTTGGACATTTCACAGAAGAGGGCTTTGATCCGCTGGCACCGGATGCGAGCGCGCAACTTGAAGAGTTTGGCCGGCATTTCTTTGGCGAAATGGATCTGCCCATTGAGATCGAAGCAGTCTGGTGGCCGCGTTTTACCGCTCTTATTCCGCAATTCCTCGAATGGGAGCGGGAACGCGCGTATAATGTTCAGACCCGCTTTGCCGAAATTTCGTCGGATAAGCGCGAGGTTGAAAGTCTTGGCATCACTTTGTCGGGCCGTGCCGATCGTATCGATCTGATGCGCGATGGAACTGCGGAAGTGATCGACTATAAGACCGGCTCCACGCCATCGCCACGACAGGCGCATGTCCTCTTGTCGCCACAGCTGGCGCTTGAAGCAGCCCTTCTCGTGCGCGGTGCGTTCCGCGAACTGGGGTCGGTTCGCGCGTCTGATCTGACCTATGTGCGCTTGCGGGCAGGCGGCGAGGTGAAGCCGGAATCGATTTTGAAGATCGGTCGGCCACCATCTGAAAAGACCGCACCCGCCCTTGGCGAAGAGGCATGGCAACGATTGGCGCAGCTGCTTGCTGAATATCAGAATCCGGCTAAGGGTTATCTTTCCCGCGCGCTTCCTTTTCGTGAGACAGATTTGACTGGCGATTATGATCATCTTGCACGCGTGCTGGAATGGTCCGCTGGTGGTGATGCTGGCGGGGAGGGCGGCGAATGAAAAAACAACGTGTCATTCCAAAGGAAACAATCGACGCGCAGGCCAGTGCCGCCAATCCGCTGGCCTCTGTCTGGGTGTCGGCGAATGCCGGTTCGGGTAAGACTCACGTTCTGACCGAGCGCGTTATCCGGCTGCTGCTCGAAGGCACTGATCCATCAAAAATCCTTTGCCTGACCTATACCAAGGCGGCAGCCGCCGTCATGCAAAACCGCGTCTTTGCGCGATTGTCCGAATGGGCAATGTTGCCGGATGAGGATCTGGCTGACAGGCTTGTCAAGCTCGAAGGCAGGCGCCCGGGAGCGACACGGCTTGCGGTGGCACGCAGGCTTTTTGCGCGCGCGCTTGAAACGCCGGGCGGGTTGAAAATCCAGACCATCCACGCATTTTGCGAAGCCATCCTGCATCAGTTCCCGCTTGAGGCGAATATTGCAGGCCACTTCGAGATGATGGACGATCTTATGCAGGTGGCTCTTGTCGGCGAAGCGCGACGCACCCTGCTTGAGACCGCGCACGGCGGCGGTGATCCGGAACTGGCAAACGCCTTTGCCGATGTCATGCAGGCAGCGGGCGAGATGGGTTTGCAGGCACTGCTTGATGAGGCTGTTGGTCGCCGCAATGGCTTGCAGCAATACATTTCTGCGCTTGGTAATGCGGATGAGCGCAGCGAGACTTTGCACAGGCATTTCCGTTTTCGGCCAGACACGCGCGAATCCGATTTGCTGGATGATATGTGGCCGGTGCCGGAATTTTCAGACGATGCACTCGATCTCATTTTGTCGATCCAGAAGGGTGCGGCACGCGCACATGATTTTGCGTTGCAGCTCAAGCAATATGACAAGGTCAAAAGCAGCTTCGACAAGGAAGCCGTTCTGCGCGCTTCCTTCCTGAAAGCCACCGGCGAAGCAAAATCCGGTTCCTATGTCGGCTCGGCTGCGGTCAAAAAGCTGCTGCCGGATTTCGAGGAAGATTTTAATGCCGCAGCAATGCGTGTTGAACTCGGTCTCGACAAGATCAAGGAGTTGCGGCTTATCCGGCTAAATCTGGCCGGGCTCACACTCATTGATAATCTCCTGCAGCGCTATCATGATTTGAAGCGCAAGCGCGGCCTGCTCGACTTTGAAGACCTGATTACCCGCACGGTGGCGCTTCTGGCGCGTGATGGGGCGGGGCAATGGGTACAGTATAAGCTTGATCGTGGCATTGATCATATTCTTGTCGATGAAGCACAGGATACCAGCCCCGATCAGTGGCAGGTCATCCGCATGTTGTCGGAAGAGTTTTTCTCGGGCCTCGGTCAGCGTAATGTGCAGCGTACGCTGTTTGCCGTTGGCGATGAAAAACAGTCGATCTACTCGTTTCAGGGCGCAGTGCCGGAAGACTTTGCTGCACAGGGCAGGGCGGTCAGCCTCCGGGCACAGGATGCAGAGCTTAAATTCGAGCGCGTAAGCCTCAATTTCTCGTTCCGTTCGGCCCCTGATGTTTTGCAGGCCGTGGACGAAGTTTTTGCTCGTCCCGAGGCCAATCGCGGCTTGTCAGGTGCCACTGTTCACTCCGCCATTCGCGATAATGAGCCGGGCGAGGTGGAAATCTGGGATATGCTGACGCCGGAAGAGGTGGAGGAGCCCGACGACTGGCGCGTGCCGGTCGATCATTTGCAAGCTCCAGCTATCAAACTCGCCGAACAGATTGCAGCAACCATTCGCTACTGGCTTGACCGCGGCGAAACCATTCCGGGCCAGAACCGCAAACTTGCGCCGAAAGATATTATGGTGCTGGTTCGTAAGCGCGATCAGTTCATGCCAGCGCTTTCGCGCGCACTCAAAGAGCGCCATGTGCCGGTGGCTGGTGCCGACCGCCTCAAGCTTACAAGCCACATCGCCATTCAGGATCTGATGGCGCTGGGGCGTTTCGTGTTGCAGCCGTCAGATGATTTGTCATTGGCTTCGCTTCTCAAAAGCCCGCTGTTTGGCTGGGATGATGACAGACTGTTTGCGCTCGCCCATCCGCGCAAGAGCGGCGAAACGCTGTTTGAGCGCCTTTATCATGCATCCCTTGAAGACCCGGCACTGATCGGCGTTCATAAGACGCTGAGCCGTTGGCGCAATATGGCCGACACCATGCCGATCTTCGAGTTCTATGCGCGGATTCTCAGCGCAGATGGTGCAAGACGTAAGCTTTTGGCGCGGCTTGGACCGGAAGCAGGCGATATTATCGATGAATTCCAGAACTATGCGCTTTCGGCTGAACGCGCTGGTCTGCCGGGTATGCAGGCATTTCTGGAAACGCTTGATGCCGCCTCGCCGCAGATCAAGCGCGAACTTGATCAGGGCCGCAACGAAGTACGTATCATGACGGTTCATGCCGCCAAGGGGCTTGAGGGTGCTGTGGTGTTTCTGGTTGATCCGGGTAATGCCGTCTGGAGCGGAACACGCGCGCCCAAGCTGATCCCGTTTGATCTCAGCAATGACGGGCCACAGGTCAAAGGCTATCTCTGGCAGCCCAACGCTGGCTATCAGACCGGCTTTTTGGCGTCACAGATTGAAGGCTTGAAGGCTCGTGCGGAAGAAGAATATCGCCGCCTGCTCTATGTAGGCATGACGCGTGCTGAAGATAAGTTGATTGTCTGTGGCTATCGTGGTTCGCGTGAAAGCGGCGAGACATGGCACAGGCTGGTTGAAGATGCGCTCACAACCAAGGCTGAGACCTTTGTGCATCCGGTATCGGGTGTTGCCGCCCGGCGCTATCGCAACACGCCGCGCGGTCTCACTGAGATTGCAGAGCCTGAAGTGGCGAAAGCAGCAGAGCTGCCACCGCTGCCGCTCGACTATCTCAAGCCCATAAAGCCGGAACCGGGGTTGCCGCGTCCGCTGGCGCCATCGGGTGCATCAGCACTGATTGAAGCGGATGAGGAGCCACCGCTTGATACGCTGTCGCCGGTTCTGGGACAGGGCGGCGAGACGTCTGCATTTGCTCTTCGTCGCGGTACGGCGATCCATATGCTGTTGCAATATCTGCCAGAAGTGACCGCGAATGAGCGCGAGAAGCTTGCACAGGATTATCTGGCACGCATTGCTGCCGACTGGCCGGAAGCTGAACGCGCGAAAGCCTGGGCGAGTGTTGCAACAATTCTGGCCGATCCAAAGTTTGCGCCGGTTTTTGCTCGCGGATCGCGTGGTGAAGTGGCGGTCATGGGCACGATCAATCTCGGCGGAAAAGACCATGCCGTCTCGGGTCAGATCGACCGCATCAGCGTTGATGAAAACCGCGTGCTGATTGTGGATTATAAAACCAATCGACCTCCACCACAGACCGTTGAAACTGTGCCTTTTGCCTATCGCGCACAGCTGGCGCTTTATCGGGAATTGCTTGCGCCTCTTTATCCGGGAAGGGTTGTTGAAGTGGCTTTGCTCTTCACGGAAGGCCCGTATTTGCTGCCATTGCCGGAAAACGTGCTCAATGAAGCATTGAAGGCTCTCAGTGACTCTCAAGGAAAGGTGAGCAACCAGAGCTTGACGAATGCGGGCTGACACGCCACATGATATGGTCAAATGAGCAGTTTCTCGATGAGTCTTATGCTCTCAAACAGATATGAGGATAGCCCTATGGCAACCGTAAAGGTCGATAACAGCAATTTTCAGTCGGACGTTCTTCAGTCGAGCGAGCCTGTGGTCGTTGATTTCTGGGCTGAATGGTGCGGTCCTTGCAAGATGATCGCTCCGGCTCTTGACGAAATCGCCGCTGAAATGGCTGGACAGGTCAAGATCGCCAAGGTCAATATCGACGAAAATCCAGAACTCGCAGCACAGTTCGGCGTGCGTTCGATCCCGACGCTTCTGATGTTCAAGGATGGCGAACTTGCCGCCAACATGGTTGGCGCTGCTCCAAAGAGCCGCCTTGCTGACTGGATCAAGGCTTCTGCTGCTTAATCAGCTGAACTTATAAAATAAGAAAAGCCCGGCCATTGAGCCGGGTTTTTTGTTGCGCTCATGCAGCATCAAAAGCGCGTGCATTCAAGAAAGCTTCAATGAACTGAGAAAATCCTGTTACAAAGGAGGCCTATTTCCCCGTGCAGTCTCACAGCTGGTCATCGTTGATGCGGTGGTCGCCATCGTTCGGGGTAAAGAATGCTTATTAATCGTCGTCACGCATTAGGTCTGATGGGAGCCACCGCCGGCACCCTTATCCTTCCAAGCATCGGTCGCGCCAATCAGCGCCGTTCGATCACGATTGCCGTGCAGAAGATCACCAACAACAACACGCTCGACATCTGGAACGAGCAGTCGAATGTTGGCGAGCGCGTCTTCTTCCCGAATTTGTGGGAAGGTCTCATCCTTCGTGACTGGATGGGCAATCAGGGCCCTGTTCCGGGTCTTGCGACCGAATGGAAGCGTCTGGACGACAAAACCATTGAACTCAAGCTGCGTCAGGGCGTCAAGTTCCACAATGGTGATGAACTGACGGCTGAAGACGTCGTCTTCTCGTTCTCGGACGAGCGCCTTTTTGCAGGCACTGAGCCTGCCGGTGGCAAGACGCTTTACGAGGCAAACTTCAAGCCGCAAACTGAAAAAGAACTGCCGGCCGCAATTCCAGGCATTTCGCGCCGTCTGTGGCCAGCTCTTCGCGGCGTTGAAGCTGTCGACAAATACACCGTGCGTTTCCACAACGCGACACCTGACGTCACCCTTGAAGGCCGTCTCTACGCCTTTGGTTCGCAGATCGCCAACAAGCGCGCCTGGAATGAAGCGAAATCCTATACTGATTGGGCACGCAAGCCGGTCACGACTGGCCCTTACAAGGTTGCTGATTATAAGCCTGACGTAGAACTCGTTCTTGAGGCTCACGACGAATATTGGGGTGGTCGTCCACCGCTCCAGCAGATTCGCTTCGTGGAAGTGCCAGAAGTAGCAAGCCGCGTAAACGGCCTCATTTCCGGTCAGTACGACTTCGCCTGTGATCTTCCACCTGACCAGATTGGCAATGTTGCCAACAATCCAGGCCTTGAAGTTCAAAGCTCGACCATCTGGAACCATCGTACAACGATCTTCAACACGCAGAACGAAGTCCTGCGCGATCCGCTCGTTCGCCGCGCGATGACCCATTCGATCGACCGTCAGGCAATCGTGGATTCGCTCTGGGCTGGCCAGACCGTTGTTCCGGCAGGTCTGCAGTTTGAAAGCTTCAGCACCTCCGACATGTTTATCGAAGGTTGGGAGCCACCGAAGTTTGATCCTGAACTGGCACGCGATCTGCTCAAGCAGGCCAACTACAAGGGCGATGCGATTCCTTATCGCCTGCTCAACAACTACTATACCAACCAGACGCCAACCGCTCAGGTTCTGGTGGAAATGTGGAAGCAGGTTGGTCTCAATGTCGAGATCGAGATGAAGGAAAACTGGGCGCAGATTCACGATCCAGCAGGCACAAAGGGTGTCCGTGACTGGTCGGCATCCAACAACATCAATGATCCGATCACACCAATGGTGGTTCAGTTTGGCCCGAACGGCGAAGTCCAGCAGAAGAAGGACTGGTCGAACGAAGAGGTCAACAAGCTGTCGGTTATCATGGAAACTTCGACCGATCGCGGAGAGCGCAAGAAGGCGATCAAGCGTATGCTTGAAATCTGCGAGCGCGAAGATCCGGTTTACAACATCCTGCATCAGAATGCCGTGTTTACCGGCATGAAGAAGGAACTGAAGTGGAAGGCTGCTCCGGCATTCGCCATGGATTTCCGTTCGAACAACTGGAACGTCTGATCCTGATGAATGGCTGACGCGTTTACGCGTCAGCCATTTTCCTCTTCATGAAATGCATCTGAAAAATCGCCAGTAACCGCGATTGACCGAGCGAAAGGAGAAGACGGTGGCATTCGTCTCCATTCGGGATTTAAAGGTTTCTTTCAACGGTGTGCAGGTTCTGCACGGTATCAATCTCGACATCGACCGGGGTGAAACTCTGGGTCTGGTTGGGGAATCGGGGTGCGGAAAATCCGTAACCTGGCTGGCAGCTCTTGGGCTTTTGCCGGGAAAAACATCTGTTTCCGGTTCAGTGGTTGTTGATGGTCAACAGCTGATTGGTGCTCCCCGCCATGCGCAGGAAAGCGTTCGTGGCGGTCGCGTTGCAATGATTTTTCAAGATCCAAGCTCGTCGCTTAATCCGGTCAAGAAAGTTGGCCCGCAGATTGTGGAATCATTGTCTCTTCATCGTGGATTGAAGGGCAGTGCAGCGCGGCTTGAAGCAGTCAAACTTATGGAGCGGGTTGGCATTCCGGATGCTGCGAGACGGTTTGATCTTTTCCCGCATGAATTTTCAGGTGGCCAGTGTCAGCGGATCATGATCGCTATCGCATTGGCCGGTGAGCCGGATGTGCTGATTGCCGATGAGCCAACCACTGCACTCGATGTCACCATTCAGGCGCAGATACTCGATCTTCTGAATGAAATCAGGCAGGAAACCGGCATGGCAATCGTGTTCATCAGCCATGACCTTGGCGCGGTGAGTCAGATTTGCGAGCGCGTGTCAGTGATGTATGCGGGCCGGATTGTTGAAAGCGGACAAACTGCAGAACTGTTCGAGACGCCAAAACATCCATACACACTCGGTCTGTTCGATGCCATTCCAAGGCTCGATGGTGGTCGCGAAAGACTACGAGCCATTCCGGGTACGGTTCCCGATCCGCGAAACCTGCCACAGGGCTGCGCCTTTGCTCCGCGCTGCCCGCAAGTCAGCGAGCAATGTGAAAAACACATCCCCGATCTCCGTCAATTAAGCCGACAGAAAGTCGCGTGTTTCAACGCAGCAGACGTGTTGCATACCCATTATACGGATGCGGCAAATATAGCGGGTGCGCTAAAGTCAGAAGGAGCGGCAGCATGAGTTACCTTCTGGAAGCACGCAATCTGGTCCGGACCTATCAGGCGGGCGGTATCTTCAGAAAAGCTGATCCGGTCAAAGCGGTTGATGGTGTCAGCCTGACGATCAAGCCCGGCGAAACACTGGGTATCGTAGGGGAATCTGGTTGCGGCAAATCCACCCTTGGCCGCATGTTGCTTGGCATTGATGACGCCAGCGAAGGGCAGGTGTTTTTTGACGGAAAGCCGTTGCCGCCGCGCAATACGCCTGAATGGCGGAAGCTGCGTGCGCAAATGCAGCTGGTCTTTCAGGACCCACTTGCAGCGCTTGATCGACGGCTGACGATTGCCTCGCAAATCGGCGAGCCTTTGCAGATTCATGGCATGGCCCGAGGCACAGAGCTTAAAGAACGTATCGAAGAACTGATGATATCGGTCGGTCTCCGCCGCGATCAGGGAGATCGCTATCCGCATGAATTGTCGGGTGGCCAGCGCCAGCGTGTCATCATCGCGCGGGCACTGGCAACAAGTCCACGACTGCTGGTCTGCGATGAACCGGTTTCGGCACTTGATGTTTCCATTCAGGCGCAGGTCGTCAATCTGCTGCGTGATTTGCAGGAACGCCACGGCGTTGCCATGGTTTTCATCAGCCATGATCTCAAGGTGGTGCGTAATATCTGCGACCGCGTGGCGGTGATGTATCTCGGCAAGATCGTCGAGGAAGCAAGCTCCGGCGTCATTTTTGAAACACCACAACATCCCTATACAAAAGCGCTCGTTTCCTCCGTGCCTGTTCCCGGCAAACGGCTTGAACATCGCATGATCCTGAAGGGCGAACCACCCAATCCAGCTAATCGACCGGATGGTTGTGTGTTCCATCCCCGTTGTCCGATGGCTGGGTTTCAGTGTCCGACCACAATGCCTGATCTTGAAGTTTCCGGTTACGACCGCAGGACGGCCTGTCACTTTGTCGAGCCGGTTAAAACTGCAGCGTGAGGCTTGAATGTTTTCTTATATAGCGTCCCGCTTTTTTCGTGCAGTGGTCACAGTGTTTCTGGTTATGACCTTCGCTTTCGTTGTGCTGCGCATGTCTGGTGACCCCGCGCAGATCATGCTTGGCCCCGATGCACCGCAGGAATCCATCAATGCTTTTCGCAAGGCATGGGGGCTGGATGACCCGCTATGGGTTCAATATCTCTCTTATCTCAAAGGGATACTGAGTTTTGATTTCGGCGTCTCCATGCGCGACAAGGCATCGGCGATGGATCTGGTCTTGCAGCGCGTTCCGGCTACCCTTCAAATCACGATACCAGCACTGATCATCAAGCTCTGCCTTGGTATTCCTGCAGGCGTCTATGCCGCGTTGCATCGCCAGGGTTTTGCGGATCGTGGTGTTATCACGCTTTCCATTCTTGGTTTCACGGTGCCGTCTTTTGTTCTCGGTCTCGTGCTGGTTCTGATCTTCTCTATCCAGCTGGGTGTGCTGCCATCAGGTGGCAGCGATACGTGGATACACGGCATCCTGCCAACGCTCACCATCGCGATTGGCGGCACGGCAATTCTCGCCCGGTTTTCGCGTTCAGCGATGATCGAGGTTCTGGGCCGCCCCTATATCCGCACAGCTTCGGCCAAGGGTGTAAGCTGGCATGATGTGGTGTGGAAACACGCCTTGCCTAACGCCTCTGTGCCCATTGTCACCATTGTGGGCTTCATGGTCGGCTCGCTGATTGCCGGTGCGGTTGTCGTGGAGACCATCTTTTCATGGCCGGGTGTTGGGCGTTTGCTCGTCGTCTCGGTTGCCAATCGTGACCTCGCAGTTGTGCAATGTCTTCTTCTGATGATCGCAAGCTGCATGGTTGTCTCCAATCTCATTGTCGATGTTCTCTACGGTGTTCTTGATCCGCGCCTGAGATCAAAGGCTGCGCATTAAGGGAGGTTGAGGATGACCGACACAGCTCTTCACAGCACGACCGCAATCCGGGCGCCGGGGCTTATTACCCGTCTGCGCAAGTCAGTACCGGCAAGCGTTGCATTCGCGATCCTCTGGCTTGCTTTGATGCTTTTTGTAGTGATTTTTGCCGATCTTCTCCGGCCCTATCCGATCACCAAAATGGATCTGATGGCGCGTCTTGTTCCACTTGGTACGCCCGGTCATTGGCTGGGCACGGACGAGCTTGGTCGCGATGTCTACTCGCGTCTTTTGCAGTCGATCCGTGTTTCCCTAATCATCGCATTTGGTGCGACGATCCTCTCAGCATTTTTTGGAACGCTGCTCGGCTTTCTGGCTGCACGCTTCCGCGGCTGGGTTGAGCAGGTGGTGCTGATGCTGGCCGATTTTCAGGCAGCACTTCCGTTCATGGTGCTGGCACTTGCCGTTCTGGCGTTCTTCGGCAACTCGATGACGCTGCTTATCTGTCTCATGGGGTTTTATGGCTGGGAGCGCTATGCACGCATCGCACGTGGTCTTGCGATTTCCGCCGGTGCCCAGGGTTATGCGAGTGCTGTCGTACAACTGGGGGCGACGCCTTTTCGCGTCTATTTTCACCATATCCTGCCCAATGTCGCCTCCACACTGATCGTGTCGATGACCCTGACGTTCCCGGAAATCATTCTGATGGAATCGGGCCTCTCATTTCTCGGCCTCGGCGTGCAGCCACCCGAAAGCTCACTCGGCAACATGGTTGGCTTTGCGCGTGAATATCTAACGCAGGCACCATGGATCATGCTGGCACCGGCGATGGTCATCGTGCTGACAACCCTCTCAATCTCCCTGCTCGGGGACTGGCTGCGCGACAAGCTGGACCCAACCGTTCAATAGGAATATCGCAATGAAAAAGATCATGGCACATCGCGGCGCACGCAATCTATGGGCTGAAAATTCGCTGACAGGTTTCAGAAATGTGCAGAAACTCGACGTCGATAGCGTCGAGTTCGACCTTCATCTGACAAGTGCCGGTCAGATTCTGGTAATCCATGACAGCACGCTCGAACGCACGACCGATGCGCAGGGCCATGTCCGCGAACTGGATGATGAGACCCGTCGGACCATTCATCTGAAAGACGAACAGGGCGTCATCACCGACGATCATATCCCGACCTTTGAAGAAGTGCTGGATGTGCTCGCAGCCAAGCCTCAACTCGATCTCTATGTTGAGCTGAAGTCTGGCTCAGACGGCAAGCCATATGAAGGACTGGTTGAGAAGGCTGTCGAAATCATCAAGGCACGCGGCATCGAAGAACGTGTCGTTCTGCACTCTTTCGACCGCAGTGTCGTTGAACGCTGTGCCGAAGTTGCTCCACAGATCAGACGTTTGATGTCACTCAACGCTGAATGGGTCGAGCGCAATGGTGGGCTGGAGCATTTCTTCACCAGTGTTGAACCTCTGGTCGATTATGTCGGCGTTCATCACGCGCTGTTTGAAGCCGAATTTGAGCGCATCACCTCGCTTTTCCCCAAGGAACGCCTTGGCGTCTGGACACTGAATGATCGCGCGCTGATTGATCGCTGGATGCAGAGAGACGTCGCTTACATCACGTCTGACAGTCCTGATCTGGTTGTCGCATCGCGACATGCCCTTGCTGAACAACCCGCCTGAAGATCTCAATTCCTCAAATCCATCCAGCCAAACGCAGGAAAAATCCCATGTCTGATCTGCCGCTGCTCGGCGCAGCCGTGCCTTTGTCCTATCTCGAAAACCATCTCGATTTTATCGTTTCTGAAAACCGCGATCTGGAAATCCAGGATTTCTTTGATGTCAGCCTGTTGAAGGGTGATTGGCAAACCCCTGCAAACCGCATCAAAACGCTTCTGGATGGCTATCAGGGACGCCTTGGCATCCATGGTCCGTTCTGGGGACTTAACATGTCGAACGCGGATGAAGACATTCGCAAGATTGTTCGCGAGCGCTACCTGCAGGGTCTCGAAGTCTGTGAATATATCGGCGCGACGCAGATGGTCGTACACAGCCCTTATAATTTCTGGTTCAACAATAATCGCGACAATGTGGCGGGCAGCGCTGAGGACATTGTTGACTATGCCCATGACACACTTGCTTCAGTCGTAAAACGTGCTGAAGAAGTTGGCTGCACGCTTGTGATCGAAAATATCGAAGATATCGATCCAGACCTGCGCCGTATTCTGGCTGATAGTTTCCAGTCGAAGTCTGTAGCCGTTTCCGTTGATACGGGGCACGCGCATTTTGCCTATGGCTCCATGGGCGCGCATCCGGTTGATTATTTCATCAGCCGCGCGGGAAATCGTCTTGAGCATGTTCATCTTCAGGACGCTGACGGCCATGCAGATCGCCATTGGGCGATCGGCGAAGGCACGATCCGCTGGCACGCTGTTTTTGCAGCTTTGTCGAAGCTGGAAAGCAATCCACGCCTTATTCTCGAATTGCGGGATAAGAACAAAATCCAGCAATCGGTTCAATATTTGTTAGCGGCAGGTTTGGCTCGCTAACCGCAACGATTCTGTCTTCTTTTGGCTGCTATGAATGGCAAATGCTTTGCCGCTCATGGCAGCTACTTTTTTATCCTGTCTGTTTTACGCGTCTCTTCAGTGGTTCGCCTATTTTTGATTTTCTGAAGAAAACATAATTAATTCAATGACTAATGAGCTTTGTAATCAACTGGAAAATCTTGTAAATTGCATATCTGATGTCTGATACATCAGATATTGACATATTTAATCAGCTGCTCCAAGATTGCGTAGTAATTTCGGATGACAAGCAGGTGCGCCCTTGCGTGACAGTGTTTCCCCATTTTCACCGATCAAGGTGAAGAGCCTTAGAGATCATGTGCATGACGATCTGCGGGAGGCGATCATTTCGGGTCGGCTGAAGTCCGGCGACAGATTGAATGAGCGACAGTTGGCTGCTGATCTGGGTATCAGCACCAGTCCTTTGAAAGAAGCGCTTCGCCAGTTGGAGGGTGAGGGGCTGGTACGCACGGAAGCGCGACGCGGTACGTTTGTTTCGTTCAATGCGCGACAGGCCGAAGAGATGACGCTGGCGCGTGCAGCGCTTGAAAGCATTATCGCGCGTCAGGCTGCAAAACACGGCGATGAAGAAGCTTTTGCCTTTCTTCGCGCAGTCATTGAGGAAATGCGGGCCGCTGTTGAATCCGGTGATGTGGATGCGCTGATCGAGCTCAATGAGAAATTTCATGATGCCATTCACGAGGCATCGGGATGCGAATATCTGCGACGGCTGCAAAATGCGCAGCGGATGTATGATCATGCGGCACGGGTAACGGTGCTGTCTCGCGAAGATGTGCGTCGACAATCATTTGGCGAACACGAAGCGATCATGCAGGCCATTACGGCCAGAAACGGGGATTTGGCCGAGCGATTGATGCGGGAGCATATCGTGAAAGCGGGGGATACACATATCGAACTGGTCTTCTGACCAGTACCTGGGAGGGTAATATGAATTTAGCGGAATACCGCGGGGTGCTGAGAGGCATCTCGGGCGTGCATGCGACTGCCTATAACACAGATGGCGAGATTGATGCCGCACTAACCACCGAAATTGTTGCACGTATCGCAAAAGCTGGCGTGCATAACATCGTCACCGGCGGCAATACCGGTGAGTTCTACAGCATGACTGTGGATGAAGTGATCCGCCTGCAGGCAATCGCAGTCAAAGCGGCTGATGGCAAAGCTGCGGTAACCGCCGCAGCCGGACGCTCGGTCCGCGATGCGATCAAGGTCTCAAAAGCCGCACAGGCTGAGGGTGCGAATGGCGTGATGATCCATCATCCGCTTGATCCCTTTGCTGCCCCTCATGCACAGGTCGATTACTTTATCGAGATTGCAGAAGCCACCGACCTTCCGATTGTTGCCTATATCCGCTCCGATCTGATCCCGTTGGACGAGATGGTCCGGCTTGCAACCCATCCGAAGGTTGCCGGTGTGAAATTCGCATCGCAGAACACGATGTTGTTCTTTGAATGCTGCCGTGCAACCAAGGGAACCGATGCGACCTGGATTTGCGGTCTCGCCGAAAGCTGGGCACTGCCGTTTTACGCATTAGGCGGACGGGGTTTCACATCCGGTCTCGTTAATGTGGCTCCTGACCGCTCGCTGGCTGTGTGGAACGCGCTGGAAGCTGGCGATTACGCCCGTGCTCGTGCCGTTGTTGAAAGCATCGCCGATTTTGAAACTATGCGGACCAAGTACCGCAATGGTGCAAACGTCACAGTGGTCAAGGAAGCACTGCAAATTCAGGGTCTTGCTGTCGGCGATGTGCGGCTACCGGGCCTGCCTAAACTTGAAACGGCTGACCGCAAGGCGCTCGAAAAGGTCGTTGCGGGTTGGGAGACCGATGCAATTGTCTGAAAAATAGAAAACCGGCGCGTACCGACAGGAGGAAGCGGTGTGTGCGGGACAAGTAAAAAAGGTGGAGGAGAACATGACCAAAGGAATTTCACGCCGCACATTCATGGCGGGGGCCGGACTTGCAACTGGCGCAGGACTTTTGCTGCCCAAGGGTGCTGCATGGGCACAATCGGCAAAGCTGCCATCATCGCCTGTCGCCCTGAATGTCATTGACGCGGCTGGCAATCTCGCGTTGACGCAGCCGATTTTCGACAATTTTGCTTCCGAACAAAAAGCGCTCGTTTCGCGCTTCACGTTCAACAAAGCACCAGCACCGGAACTGCCGGGCAAGATCAAGGCGCAACAGCGCGCCAACCGTATCGATATCGATCTGGTGATTATTGGCCCAGATGCGCTATCGGCAGGGCTTGCTGACGATATCTGGACCGATATCATTGCTCTTCCAGACAATGGCCTGCCAAAATTGCAGGATATCTATCTTGAGCCCGCGTGGCGTATGCAGGAAATGTCAAAGGGCAAAGGCGTTGTGGTTTCCTATTACCCGTCCGGTCCATTGCTTGAATATCACCCTGAGAAGGTCAAGACGCCGCCAAAGACGGCCGAAGAGCTTCTGGCCTGGACCAAGGAAAATCCAAACAAATTCATCTATGCACGCCCGGCAAATTCAGGCCCGGGCCGCACGTTCCTGATGGGCCTGCCTTACCTTCTTGGCGACAGCGATCCGAAAGATCCGGTCAAGGGCTGGGACAAGACCTGGGCCTATCTCAAGGAACTGCACAAGAATATCGAATATTATCCTGCCGGCACCGGAGCTCTGATGAAAGAGCTCGGCGAAGGCACGCGCTATATGACCGCAACTACGACCGGTTGGGATATCAATCCGCGTGCGTTGGGCGTTGTTCCAAAAGAAATGGCAGTCAGCAAACTGGAAGGTTTCCACTGGGTCTGTGACGCGCATTACTTCGCAATTCCGAAAGGCGTTTCCGAAGAAAAGGTCGCGGTCCTGATGGAGTTTATCAAGTTCGCGCTCAAGCCTGATCAGCAGGCCTATTCCTACGATGCGGGCTATTTCTATCCTGGTCCTGCGGTTAAGGATGTCACGATCGAGATGGCACCGAAGGAAAGCCAGGACGTGATTGCCGAGTTTGGTCGTCCGGAATATGCCGACTGGATTGCAAACAATCCGATTGAGTTGCCGCTTGAGCCGGAGGCTCTGGTAGCTGCTTTCCGGCGCTGGGACGAAGACGTCGCAGCCAGCTAAGGCTCCTCCAAAGCGTCAATGGCGGATCATACGGTCCGCCATTAGCCGCCTAAGATCACCACTCAATTTACGGTGCTTGCGTCAATGTCCTTTCAAGAACTTCGGCTTGATCGAATGAGCCGCTCATTTGGAACTTTCAATGCGCTGAGGGAAATCAACCTCACGATTGGAAAAGGTGAGTTCATTGCCCTTCTGGGCCCTTCAGGCTGCGGAAAATCCACGGCGCTTAACTGTATCGCAGGTCTTCTGGGTACGACCGGCGGCGGTATCTATATTGATGAAAAACGCGTCGATCAGCTTAAACCGGAAGATCGCGGTTTCGGCATGGTGTTTCAGAACTATGCCCTGTTTCCACATATGAACGTGCTGCAGAATGTTGGCTTTGGCCTCAAGATGCGCGGTCTTCCCAAAGCCGAAATAGACAAGCGGTCACGAGCAGCGCTGGCACTTGTCAGACTGCAGGGGCAGGAAGCAAAACTCCCCGGCCAGCTTTCTGGCGGGCAACAGCAACGTGTTGCCATTGCGCGCGCTATCGTGATTGAACCGCCTGTCGTGTTGATGGATGAGCCGCTCTCTAATCTTGATGCAAAGCTGCGACTTGAGATGCGCGCTGAGATCAGACGTATTCATAACCAGCTTGGTTCGACGACAATCTATGTGACCCATGATCAGGATGAGGCCTTGTCTCTCGCGGATCGTATTGTGGTGTTGCGTGATGGGGAAATCCGGCAGGTCGGCAAGCCGCATGAGCTTTATGAAGCCCCGCGCTTTCAGGATGTTGCAGCCTTCATGGGCTTCCGCAACGCTTTAAGTGGCAAGGTTGTGCGCGTCGAAGACGGACAGGCAACAATCGACGTATCGGGCAGCGAACTGACAGGGCGCGCGATGGATACGCTGCAGCCTGGAAGTAGCGCCATTATCATGGCGCGCGGAGATGATGTTGTGTCGGGTGAAAAAGGCCGCAACACAATTGCTGCCACTGTCGAGACGATTGAATATCGAGGCCGTGAATATGTCGGCATAGCGCGGACTGAAAGCGGTATGGAAATGGTCTTTCATGGACCGCAGGAAGTTGCGCCGGGCGCAAAGATCACGCTCGGCATCGATGCAGGCCATGCGCTGGTCTTTGCGAGCGAGGCTTAGGCCATGGCGGAAGAACGATTTTCCGAACAGGCTTTGAGCCCCGGCCTGCGTCAAAGGCTCGCCAATCGCGGTTTCGATGGGGTGACACTGCTCATTCTGCCGGCGCTGCTCTTCATTATCGGCGTTTTCATTTACCCGTTTCTCTATGGCCTCGTCCTGTCTTTCAACCCGCTTGATGGCGGCGGAGCACTGGCTAATTATCGCAAGTTCTTCTCTGATCCCTATCTCTATAAAACCATAGGCGCGACACTCTGGCTGGCTATTCCGGTGACGCTTATCAGTGTCCTGTTTGCCGTTCCAATTGCCATGCGCGTGCGGCTGATGCCGCGGCAACGTCTTCTGACGACAATCCTGGTTCTGCCAGTCACTCTGGGAACGGTTCTGATTGCCGAAGGGCTTTTGAATTATCTCGGACCGCAGGGCTGGTTCAGCCGCAGTCTGATTGCCTTTGGCCTGATCGATAATCCGTTGAAGCTCACCAATAATTACTGGGGTGTCTTTGCATCGCTCGTGATTACCGTGTTTCCATTCACTTTCCTGCTGACGCTTTCCTATATTTCCGGCATCGATCCGGCTCTGGAACGTGCGGCAGCAACGCATGGAGCAAACAGCTGGCAGCGCTTCCGCCATGTCATGTTACCGCTTCTGGTGCCGGGGCTTGTGGTGGCCGCATGTCTGACATTCGTGCAGGCTTTTGCGGTATTTCCTTCCGCTGTCCTTCTGGGGGCACCATCCGGCCCCACGCGTGTGATTTCCATTGCCGCGGCGCAGGCAGCTTTCGAGCAATATGATGACTCCATGGCATCATCCATCGCCATGATCATGGCCGCCGTACAGCTGCTTGTGGTGGGTGCTTTGCTCGGCCTTCGTTCGTTCTTCTATCGCGGTTCGACCGCTGGCGGGAAAGGATAGACCATGATCCGCGATACATCTGTCCTTTCAAAGCTCTGGATTACGGTTGTCTGGCTTGTAACGGGCTTCTTCGTTCTCAATGTACTGGCTGTCATTGCCGCGGTTGTCGTCTCGAGTTTTGGCACACGCTGGCTTGGCACATGGCTGCCCGATGCGCTCACAACACGCTGGTATGCCGCCGCATGGGCCGAATTCCAGCTTGATCAGGTGCTGCTGGTTACTTTCCAGGTCGTGTTTGCCGTCGTCATCCTTTCCGGATTTCTCGGGGTGACAGCAGCTTACGCCATGGCGCGTCGGGATTTTCCGGGCAAGAAAATCGTTCTGCTGATTTTCCTTCTGCCGCTTCTGGTTCCGCCCATTACATTTGGCATTCCGCTCGCGACAGTGCTCTACAAGTTTGGCGTTGGTGGAACTTTCTGGGGTGTGGTTCTGGCTAATCTTGTGCCGACGGTCCCCTTTGTCATCCTTGTGATGGTGCCGTTTATCGAACAGATCGATCCCAAGGTTGAAGCAGCAGCGCGGGTCTTTGGTGCGGGCACCTTCAAACTGTTTCTGCATGTTTTGCTGCCAATGCTCACCCCGGGCATTCTTGCAGCCATGCTGCTGGTGCTGGTGCGCACGGTTGCCATGTTCGAACTGACCTTCCTGACGGCTGGCCCGACATCGCAGACGCTGGTGGTCGCGCTTTATTATTCCGTCTTTGCGGCAGGTGTCCGCTCGGTTCAGTCCATTGATGCAATGGCCGTCATCTACATGGTGACATCACTAGTCTGGCTTCTGCTGGCACTGCGCTTTGTCAACCCAACACAGATTGTAGCGCGCAGCCGCCAGCCGTCTGCGCATTGATAGGGCCAAAGGCTTTTAGGCCAGAATTATTCGGAGTGCATGATGAAAATTACGGCCATTGAAACCGTACAACTGCCGCACCTCAACAATATTTTGTGGGTGCAGGTCCATACCGATGAGGGGATCATCGGCCTGGGCGAAACGTTCCGCGGGGCCAATGCGGTTGCTGCCTATATTCACAGCGACATCGCTCCGCAATTGGTGGGCCAGAACCCTCTGGAAATTGATCGCATTTCAAAATTGTTGCTAGAGCCTTATGTCGGCTTCCGTTCTTCGGGTGTGGAGATACGTGCGGCTTCGGCCATTGATATCGCGCTTTGGGATATTTTCGGGCAACTGACCAATCAGCCGATCCATCAGTTGCTTGGTGGTCTCTCTCGTCCCTCTATCCGTACCTATAATACCTGTGCGGGCTATACCTATAACAAGAGCGGCGCCCGTCGTTATATCGGCGATCAGGATGACGCAAAGGAAGGCCCTTACGAAGATCAGCTGGCGTTTCATCGTGATGCCGGAGCGCTTGCGCAAAGCCTGTTGTCGGAAGGTATTACGGCCATGAAAATCTGGCCGTTCGACCCCTTCGCGGTGAGCAGTGGCGGCAATTACATTCACGCCACCGATCTCGACAAGGCGCTGGTTCCATTTCGCCAGATTCGCGATGCGGTGGGCGATCAGATGGAAATCATGGTCGAGTTTCATTCGATGTGGGATCTGACATCGGCACTGACGATTGCGCGTGAACTCAAAGCCTTCAGGCCCTTCTGGTCGGAAGATCCTATCAAGATGATGAACCCGCAGGCGCTGGCCGTTTATGCGCGTCAATCCGGCATTCCCGTCTGCGCCAGTGAAACTATGGCAACTCGTGCGCAGTTTCTCGATGTGCTGCGTGCCGACGCATCCGATTATGTGATGCTTGACATTTCATGGTGCGGCGGGCTTTCCGAAGCAAAGAAGATTGCAACCATGGCCGAGGCGTTCCAGCGCCCCATAGCGCCGCATGATTGTACTGGTCCGGTGGTTTTCGCAGCCTCGATCCATCTTTCTCTCAATGCGCCCAATGCGATTTTTCAGGAATCTGTGCGCGCCTATTACACCTCATGGTATCGCGATCTGGTGACTGTGATGCCACGCATCGAAAAGGGTGTGATCTATCCGTTTGAAGGTGCCGGTCTGGGACTCAAACTCTCTGACTTTGTTCTTGATAACCCCGATGTCGTCCGTCGTAAAACGGGGACTGTGTAATGGCCCATTTTCGCTGCATAGCCGATCTGCGCGGACAACTCACTGAAAGCCCTGTCTGGGATGACAGACGTAAAACGCTGTTTGCATGCGATATCAACGGGCAGAAAGTTTATGAGATTGATTTCGATAAAGGGCCTCTGCGCGAATGGTCTTTCGAGACTGCAGTTCCTTGTCTCGGGCTTGCGGAAAGCGGCCGACTGGTCGTTTCGCTTGCGCGCGAGATTATCCTGTTTGATCCCGAAACATTGGAACGCCAGACTCTTTGGGATGGTTATGACGAACCGGAAACATCGCGCCTGAATGACGGCAAGATTGGACCGGACGGAGCCTTCTGGATCGGGAGCATGGATGCGCGTCCACAGCGTGAAGCCATTTCAAAACTCTATCGTGTGACTGCTGATGGCAAAGCCGAAATCAAGGCGGAAGGCTTTGAGATTTCCAACGGTCTTGCATGGACTGCCGATGCTGCAACGATGTTCCACACAGATTCCCGTGGGCCATGGATTGATCGCTATGATTTTGACGTCGAAACCGGATCGATAAGCAATCCCACCCGCATTGCTGATCTCGATGAAGAGACGGGACGTCCTGATGGTGGTGCCTGCGATAGTGATGGCCATTACTGGAGTGCCGGAGTTTCTGCCGGTGTCCTCAACCGCTTTGATCGCAATGGAAAGCTGCTCGATCGCATAGCGGCTCCTGTTCCTGCACCGACAATGCCATGTTTTTGCGGCCCGGATCTTACGCTTCTTGCCGTCACGTCTCATCGCCTAGGAGCATCTGAAACATTGGAAGCTGCACCGCAATCAGGTGGTATTCACCTCATGCAGGCGCCTGTTGCGGGTGCGAAAATTGCCAGAATGAAGGGAGTCTGAACGGATGAAACGTCTGCTTCTCACCGGCGCGTCAGGCAATCTGGGGCGTATGCTGGCTAAAAGACTGACACAGGCAGGCTATTGGCTGCGCTTGTCCGATATCGCACCGTTTCCCGATGTTATGCCGGAGAATGCCGAGTTCATTCAGGCCGATCTGATGGATGCCGGTGCCATTACCGAGCTTGTGCGCGGTACGGATGCGATTTTGCACTTTGGTGGCATCAGTGTGGAGCAGCCCTATGATGCGGTTGCCAAAGCCAATCTACTTGGTGTTACGCATGTTTTTGAAGCGGCAAGGGCTGAAAAGCAGCGCGTCATTTTCGCTAGCTCCAACCATACGATCGGCTTTTATCCTCGCGACAAGGCGCTTGGCGCGGATGAATCATATAGACCCGACGGCTATTACGGGCTTTCCAAGGCCTATGGTGAACTGCTCGGGCGCATGATGTTTGACAAGCACGGTATTGAAAGCGTGCATCTGCGTATCGGTTCCTGCGTGCCCGAGCCAACAGAAGCGCGGCATCTATCGACATGGCTTTCGCATGATGATCTGGTTCGGCTGCTGATAGCAGCTGTTGAAGCCCCAAAAACAGACGTTGCAATCGTCTGGGGCGTTTCCGCCAATGCCGCGCGCTGGTGGGAGAAGGATGATGCAGCGCTGATTGGTTATGTTCCGCAGGATGATGCTTCCCGCTACGGCGATCTGGCAGAAACCGGCGATGCTGTATCACGCAGATTTCAGGGCGGAACATTCACCGCCCATGACTACTCGCGTGAGGAATGAAGCTGTGGTGCCCATGGTTGTTGAACTCAACGCTTATAATTATCGTTTGAGGCTTGCCCCCCAATATGGTGCAGCTTTGCTTGAGGCAGAGTGGCACCACCCGGATGGCTCATGGGTAGAATTACTTGAGCCACTCGCAACACCCGAAGCGGGCCTGAAAGCGGGGTGTTTCGTGATGGCACCTTTTGCCAATCGTATAGATGGTGGGCGGTTCGCTTTTGAAGGAAAAACTGTTCAGCTGCGGATCAATGCGCCACAGGAAGGCATGGCTATTCATGGCTTTTCGAGGATGCATAGCTGGAAGGTGGTGGAGACCAGCGACAATCGGGTGCATGTGCGGGATGAGGTTCACAGTGACGACCATCCCTACTCATACAGGCTGGATCAAATCATCGATATTGCGCCTGATGGCTTTCGCATATCGCTGAGTATCCAGAATGAAGGCGACAGCGCTCTGCCATTCGGCATTGGCTTGCATCCGTGGTTTTCTAAAACCAACAAGGCAACGCTTGAATTTCAATCCAATGGCGCACCACAGCTTGATACACGCGGATTACCACAAGGTATCCCCGAAGCTATCGACTGGTTTACTCCGGGAAACACAATTGCTCTGTCAAAATTGTCGCTGGTGAATTGCTGTTTCACAGGCTGGAACCGTGAGGCGACAATACGCTGGCCGGAAACATCAACTGGCCTCCGGCTTAAAGGCGAGGGCGCGTTGCGGCATCTCCATGTTTTCAATCCACAGGATCGCGCAGTCTTTTGCGCTGAACCGGTAAGTCACCTGCCGGATGTTATCAATAGGCCAGCGCTTGGTGAGGATGCAGCCATGACAGTTCTCAATCCTGGAGAAGCGCTGACGGGTGCTCTCCTGTTCTCCGCTCATCTTTTGCCAGACAATGCACCTGGCATTTGCAGAAATTTGCGCAGCTCAAATACCGGGAAGGCCCTGAAATGACCAGAAAAGCATATGAAGATCTGCGTTCTGCGCGCTGGATGTTGCCAGATGATCAGCGTTCTTCCGGCCATCGTTCAAGAACCATGCAGATGGGGTATGATCCGGTGGATTGGGAGGGCAAACCAATCATCGCAATCATCAATACCTGGTCGGATGCACAACCTTGTCATGCGCATTTCAAGGATCGTGTTGAGTGGGTGAAGCGCGGCATTCTGCAAGCAGGCGGTTTTCCGCTTGAGCTTCCCGCATTGTCGCTTTCTGAAAGCTATGTGAAGCCAACAACCATGCTCTACCGCAACATGCTGGCGATGGAGACGGAAGAGCTTTTGCGTTCTCATCCGGTTGATGGTGCTGTCCTGATGGGCGGCTGTGACAAGACCACACCGGCACTCATTATGGGCGCCACCAGTGCTGGCTATCCCTTCATCTTCCTGCCTGCAGGCCCCATGCTTCGTGGCAACTATGCTGGAAAGACGCTTGGATCTGGCACGGATATGTTCAAGTTCTGGGATGAACGTCGCGCAGGCACCATTGGTAAGGAAGAATGGCAGGGCATTGAAGGTGGCATTGCCCGCAGCTACGGCCATTGCATGACGATGGGTACGGCATCCACCATGACAGTGATTGCAGAAGCCATGGGGCTGTCGCTGCCTGGTTCATCATCAATTCCTGCGGCTGATGCCAATCATCAGCGCATGTCGACGCAATGCGGTCGCCGCATTGTCGAGATGGTATGGGACGATCTGACGCCAGACCAGATTATCACACCGGCAGCGGTGAAGAATTCGGTTATTGTTGCAATGGCGACCGGTTGTTCCACCAATGCAATCATTCATCTGATTGCGATGGCGCGACGTGCAGGCGTTCCGCTTGAACTGGATGACCTTGATCGTATCGGACGAACAACACCTGTCATCGCCAATATCCGCCCCTCCGGTTCCACCTATCTGATGGAGGATTTTTATTATGCCGGTGGCATTCGCGCGCTGATGCGTCAGCTCGGCGACAAGCTCGATCCTTCAGCCATTACCATTACCGGAAAACCGCTGACCGAGGGGCTGGAAAAAGCGCAGATCTATAATGAGGATGTTATCAGGCCGTTGTCCAATCCGGTGTACCATGAAGGGTCACTGGCCGTCTTGAAGGGCAATCTCTGCCCGGATGGCGCAGTGATCAAGCCCGCTGCCTGCGATCCCAAATTTCATCGGCATACAGGCCCCGCGCTGGTCGCAGACAGCTATCCTGAGCTGAAGAAAATTATCGATGATCCTGATTATCCGCTGACGCCGGACACGGTTCTTGTGCTGCGTAATGCCGGTCCGCAGGGCGGGCCCGGAATGCCCGAATGGGGCATGATCCCGATGCCGAAAGCTCTGCTGAAGCTTGGTCTCAGGGATATGGTGCGAATTTCAGACGCGCGTATGTCAGGGACAAGCTTCGGTGCCTGTGTGCTGCATGTGGCACCAGAATCCTTTATCGGTGGACCGCTGGCCTTGCTGAAAACCGGCGATATGGTCGAGCTCGATATTTCGGCGCGCAGTCTCAACATGCTTGTTTCTGAAGATGAACTGGCTGCCCGCCGTGCAGCTTGGGAAACGCCGGAACCCAAATATGAGCGTGGCTATGGCTTCGTCTTTTCCAAGCATGTCGAGCAGGCCGACAAGGGCTGCGATTTTGATTTCCTGAAAACCGATTTTGGTCGTCCGGTTGACGAGCCGGTCATTTATTAAGAGGCAGACCGATGTCAGACTATATTCTCACCGACGAAACACGCGCAAAATTGAAGAAGGTTTCAACTGCATCTGTTGCCACCGCTCTCTATAAGCGCGGACTGCGCAACCAGTTCATTCAGGGCTCGTTTCAGGTCGCACGTAAACCGGAAAACATGGTCGGTCAGGCTTTTACGCTGCGCTATATTCCAGCGCGCGAAGACCGCAATCCGATCACTGTTTTCCGTAATCCCGATCACAAGCAGCGTGTGGCCATCGAAACCTGTCCTCCGGGCTATGTTCTGGTGATGGATGCGCGCAAGGATGCGCGTGCTGCGACCGCAGGTTCCATTCTGGTGACGCGCCTTGCTTTGCGGGGCGCTGCAGGGATTGTCTCGGATGGCGGTTTTCGTGATGTGACGGGCATTGGTGAACTTGATATGCCCGCTTACTGCGCCAAAGCATCGGCCCCGACAAACCTCACACTACATGAAGCTATCGACATCAATGTTCCGATTTCCTGCGGAGATGCTGCGGTATTTCCGGGTGATGTGCTGGTGGGCGATGCTGACGGTGTCATGGTAATTCCGGCGCATCTTTGCGATGAAATTGCCGATGAATGCGTTGGCATGGAAGTCTTTGAAGATTTCGTTCTGGAAGAAGTGAACAACGGCGCGGCAATTATCGGCCTCTATCCTTGCACCAAGGATGAGTGGGCTAAGAAATTTGAGGGCTGGAAAAACGAAAACAATCGTTAGAGCGCATCTCGAAAAGTGCGAAGCGGTTTTCGAAAAAAGATGCGCGTAAAAATAAACGGATAGAGCATTTCCAATCACTCAATCAAAACAGGAAATGCTCTAGAGCGCCGTGCGCCCTCCTGGGCGCATAAAGGTCGCTCTAACACTCTATATTTACAGCATAATTTTACCTTAAACTGATTCAAGTTTAAGGAATTATGCTGTAGAGCGCATTCATGCCGTGATAAGAAAACACCGCCTCAAACGGGCGGTGTTCCATTGTCGCGGAGAACTTCGCCCGCAAGATAAAGTGAGCCACCGATCAGAATGCGTGGCGGCGCTTCATCATCGAGCCAGCTGTCATGCAAAATCTTGAGTGCGTTCTCGACCGAATGAACAGGCTCAGCCGAAAGCCCGGCCTTCTGTGCACTGATCGCCAGCTCATTATTCGGGATACCCGCATCACTTGATGGGATCGGCACGGTAAAGACATGGCGTGCCATGCCCGTAAAGGCCTCAAAATAGCCGACAGGGTCCTTTGTGTTGATCATGCCGGTGATGAGAAACAACGGTCGTGTAGAGCGTTCCTCGAGATCGCCAAAGGCTTCTGCAATGACAACGCCTGCGCCGGGATTATGTCCGCCATCAAGCCAGATTTCCGATGCAGCAGGCGCGAGATCGAAAAGCTTGCCATGGGTGAGGCGCTGCATCCGCGCAGGCCAGTCCACGACCATCATGGCCTTTTCAGCGGCCTTGTCGGTAATGGTGAAACCAGCCATCTGCACGGCTTCAATGGCAGCGGCAGCATTGGCGAGCTGGTGACGACCCGGCAGACGCGGCAATGGCAGATCGATCAGCCCATCTTCATTCTGGAAGACCATGCGGCCATGTTCCTCGAATGCGAAGAAATCCTGTCCATAGATCGACAGAGGGCAATCCAGGCGATCGGCGGTTGAGATCAGCACTTCGCGCGCCGCGTCAAAGGGCTGGAAGCCGATGACGACCGGGCAATCCTGTTTGATGATGCCAGCTTTTTCAACGGCAATCAGCTCAACACGGTCGCCCAGAAATGCCTGATGATCAACAGAGATCGGCATGATGAGGGATACGGCTGGTTCGGCAATGACGTTGGTCGCATCAAGGCGTCCGCCAAGACCCACTTCCATGATGACGACATCAGCCGGATGCTCGGAAAACAGCACAAAGGCTACGGCGGTCAGGACCTCGAAAACCGTGATGTGTTTGCCGTCATTGGCCTGTTCCACGCGTTCAATGGCATCAGCCAGAACATCGTCGGAAACAAACTTGCCGCCATTCTTGGAGGCGAGGCGATAGCGTTCATGCCAGTTCACAAGATGCGGAGAGGTATGAACGTGAACGCCCAAGCCGCTCGCTTCCAAAAGCGCGCGGCAGAAAGCACTTGCCGATCCTTTGCCATTGGTTCCGGCAATATGGATCACAGGCGGCAGGTTGAGGTGCGGATTGCCGAGCTTTTCCAGAAGACCGCGGATGCGGTCTAAGGAAAGATCAAAACCTTTTGGATGCAATTGCATCAGCCGTTCAATAACGGCATCCGCTTTTCCTGTCACGATTACGCCGCCTTGCTGTCAGCTTCTGGCTTCTTTGGTGAAGGTGCTGCTACCGGAGCATCGGTATTGGCGGGCTGTCTGGTCATGATTTTGAGCAGACGTGCAATGGTTGACTTCAGCTCAAGGCGCGAGACGACCATGTCGACCATGCCATGTTCCATCAGATATTCAGCGCTCTGGAAGCCTTCAGGCAGCTTTTCGCGAATGGTCTGTTCGATCACGCGAGGACCGGCGAAGCCGATCAGTGCGCCCGGCTCTGCAATGTGAATATCACCGAGCATTGCGTAGGAAGCGGTCACACCACCCGTTGTTGGGTTGGTAAGAACGACAATGTAAGGCAGGCCAGCTTCTTTGAGCATTTCCACGGCAACAGTGGTGCGTGGCAGCTGCATGAGCGACAGAATGCCTTCCTGCATACGGGCGCCGCCCGAAGCTGCAAAAAGAACCAGTGGACGCTTTAGCTCAATGGCCTTTTCAAAGCCCTGAATGATGGCTTCGCCAGCACCCATGCCGAGCGAGCCGCCCATGAAGCCGAAATCCTGAACGGTCGCGACAATCGGCAGACCTTCAATCGTGCCAAGACCATTGATGATCGCATCTTCCATACCGGTGCGCGACCGATAGTCCTTGAGGCGATCAATATACTTCTTTTCGTCGCGGAATTTGAGCGGATCGGTTGGAACCTTCGGGCTTTCCAGCGTCGTGTATTCGCCATTGTCGAAGAAGAAACGCAGACGGTCCTTGCCCTTGATGCGCATGTGATGGCCCGAGCCGGGGATCACGAACTGATTGCTCTCAAGGTCTTTATGAAACACCATTTCACCGGTCGATGGATCTTTGATCCAAAGGTTTTCCGGCATCTCGCGACGTCCGAGCATCGAATTGATCTTCGGACGAACGTAGTTGGTGATCCAGTTCATGACGTTTGGTTCCGTTTCTTGTTCTTCAAAAAACTCTAAAGCTCGTCGCGTTTATCGAATTCACACGACGCTCTTTAACTCGTTATCTTAACGCATGTCGTCGCCGGAAAACCGGTTCCCACTTTTGGGGGACATGCTCTAACTTCTTAAATGGACGATTTATTGGGCAGCTTCAAGGCGTGTTGCGCGAACACTTGCTGCCAATGCACTGACAAGTTTGGTGACAGCAGCTGCCGGATCACCCTTCACCTTGCCATTTTCATCGAGTTCGCCCGCGACTGCTTTGACGATAGCGGTGCCGACAACAACGCCGTCAGCAGCCTCAGCAATGGCTGCAGCCTGTTCAGGCGTCTTTACACCAAAGCCCACACAGATCGGCAGATCGGTGCTCTTCTTGATGTGGCGCACAGCATCCGCAACTCGCGCCGTATCGGCAATTGCCGAGCCGGTGATGCCGTTCATCGAGACGTAATAGACGAAACCCGACGAGTTGGTCAGTACCTTTGGAAGACGCTTGTCGTCAGTGGTTGGCGTGGTCAGGCGGATGAAGTTGAGGCCAGCCTCAGTGGCCGGAATGCACAGTTCCTTGTCCATTTCGGACGGCAGATCGACAATGATAAAACCATCAACGCCGGACGTCTTGGCATCAGCAAGGAAACGCTCGACGCCATAGATGTAAATCGGGTTGTAATAACCCATCAGGACGATTGGCGTTGTGTCGTCCTCTTTGCGGAAATCGGCTGCCAGCTGCAGGGTCTTCTTCAGTGTCTGCCCGGCTGCAAGTGAACGCAGGCCAGCAGCTTCAATCGCAGGGCCGTCGGCCATCGGATCGGAGAAAGGCATACCAAGCTCAATCACATCCGAGCCTGCTTTCGGCAAAGCCTTCATGACGGCAAGCGATGTCGCATAATCCGGGTCGCCGCCCATGAAATAAGTGACCAGTGCTGGACGTCCTTCGGACTTGAGCGCTGCAAATTTGGTGTCGATGCGTGTGGTCATACCGTGCCCCGTGGCAAAATGCGCGTAAGATAATCGGCGGTGGATTGACCGGACATAACCGTCTCCATCCAGGCGCGCCGTTCAAAGTCGATGATCCCCAGTTCCCATACGCAGGCCATCAACAAAGGCTGTGCGGGCATGAAGTCAATCTCGTCGCCGAGTTCGGACTGCCAGAGAATCTGTGTTGCGATGCCACCTTCCAGCCACCAGTGCAGAAGAAGCCACAGGCTTTCTTCACCCTGATGCAGAATAGCAAAACCAGCGCCGAGATGCGGCGTATGCTCAAGCTTTTCTGCAACCGATGCGATCTGTCTGCGGGCGATACCACGAGCCGCTTCTGCAAGCGGATTGGAAGGATCGGCTTCAATGATGCTGAGCTTGATTGTTGCCGAACCACACTCCGTCAGTCCGTCGAACCATGCGGCCCGCGGTCTGTAAGCATTTGTGTCGACAACAGCGTGGCTCATGCAATCCTCACATTTCCATGCCGAGCAGCTGCCCGACCGTGTGAACGTCCTTGTCGCCGCGACCGGACAGATTGACGATCATCACCTGATCCTTGCCCATGCTTGGTGCCATCTTCACGGCTTGCGCAATCGCATGAGCGGATTCAAGCGCTGGAATAATACCTTCAACGCGGGTGCAAAGCTGGAAAGCTTCAAGCGCTTCGTCGTCGAGGATCGGCACATAGTCAACGCGGCCGCTGTCTTTGAGCCATGAATGCTCAGGACCAACGCCCGGATAGTCGAGACCTGCGGAAACTGAATGGCCTTCGAGAATCTGGCCATCTTCGTTCTGCAGCAGATAGGTGCGGTTGCCATGCAGAACGCCGGGGCTGCCTGCACTCATCGAGGCACAATGCTCAACGCCATCAAGACCGCGACCGCCAGCTTCAACACCGACGATCTTGACCGATGCGTCGTCAAGGAACGGATGGAACAGGCCAATTGCGTTCGATCCGCCGCCGACGGCAGCAACGATCACATCCGGCAAACGGCCTTCCTGTTCAAGAATCTGCTTACGCGCTTCCACGCCAATCACCGACTGAAAATCGCGCACGAGTTCCGGATAAGGATGCGGACCAGCAGCGGTGCCAATCAGGTAATAGGTGTCTTCAACATTAGTGACCCAGTCGCGAAGTGCTTCGTTCATGGCGTCTTTGAGCGTGCCGTTGCCAGCCGTGACAGGCTTTACTTCGGCACCCAGCAGTTTCATGCGGAAGACGTTTGGCTTCTGACGTTCAACGTCGGTGGCACCCATATAGACCACGCAAGGCAGGCCGAAGCGGGCTGCAACGGTTGCCGATGCAACACCGTGCTGACCAGCGCCGGTTTCAGCGATGATGCGGGTCTTGCCCATGCGCTTGGCAAGCAGGATCTGGCCGAGGCAATTGTTGATCTTGTGGCTGCCGGTATGGTTCAGGTCTTCGCGCTTGAAGTAAATCTTCGCGCCGCCCAAATGTTTGGTCAGGCCTTCAGCATAATAAAGCTTGGAAGGGCGACCGGCATAATAGGTCGAAAGATCGGAAAGCTCGGCCTGAAATTCAGGATCGCTCTTTGCCGTATCATAGGCTTCCTGCAATTCGAGGATCAGCGGCATTAGCGTTTCGGCGACAAAGCGTCCGCCAAAAATGCCGAACATGCCTTCTTCATCCGGGCCTGTCTTATAGGAATTGGGTTCAACCGGCTTGTTCAATGCTGCCACTCCGTCATGTGCAGGCTATTTGTCTGGCATCAGACACAGCCTGAAAGAATTCTCTAATAAGACGCACATCCTTTTCGCCAGGTGCGCGCTCTACGCCGGACGATACATCGATACCCGGCGCACGCGTATTTTGCAGCGCCTCGGCAATGTTGCCCGCGTTCAGTCCACCGGAAAGCATGTAATCGACACTTTCGTCAAGCGCGTCGAGCAATGTCCAGTCAAAGGATACACCATTGCCGCCGGGAAGGTCTGAACCTTTCGGCGGTTTGGCATCAAAGAGAAAGCGATCTACGATACCCTTATAAGGCGCGATCACTTCGAGATCGTGCGCGTCACGAATTGCAAAAGCCTTTATCACCGGCAGGCCATAGCGCTTCTTCACAAAGCCCACGCGTTCAGGCGTTTCATGGCCATGCAGCTGCAACATGTCAGGCTTTAATTCGCGAACGATTTCATCAAGCGTTTCGTCATCCGCATCAACGCTCACAGCAACCACTTTGGCGCGGCCTTTTGCTGCTTCACGCAGACGCCCTGCATCAGCGGGGGTAAGATGGCGTGGGCTCTTTGGAAAGAAGATGAAGCCAATATGCGTCGCTCCGCCATCGAGAGCAGCATCGACTGCTTCAGGCGTTTTGAGACCGCATATTTTTATATCAAAAACCATGGCGTTTCCGTCGCACATATTGCGACGGGACTCAAGCCGTTCCCGGCGCTGTTTCGGCTGGCGCGTCATCATAACCCTGTGCGATCAGGGTATCATACGCTTCCATGACCTCAAGGGGAACTGCCTGCGCAATCTGAAAACCCAGTGCCGGATATTCCAGAATGCGCCGCAAATCGCCTGTCATTTCACGGACCAGCTTTTCGAATCCGTGAGCCGTTGTCGGCTGATCCTCGAAAGATGTAGCGGGTGCTGTGACAAAAGCCTTGGCTTCCGGCCATTGCCGGTCAACCGTTGCACGCACGCGGCGTTGCGTCTGTGGTTTGGTGACGAAAATCGGACTGATGGCACCTGGCACCATCTTTTCGCGCGAAAAAAGGATGTTTTCGCCAATATTGGTCGCTTTTGGCTCGATGATGATGGCGCTTTCCGGCACGCCTTCAGCAATTGCGATTTCCGCAAAGGCTTCGGCCTCCGATGCCTTGTAGAGCCCTTTGGTCCAGTTACCGCTATGGCCAGTGAACATGAGCCAGGTGCCAAGGCCCTGCATGTAGAGATCGGCCGCATGTTTTGCGACGCGGGTATCATAACTGCCTAAGCCGATAATGACATCGGCGGTCTGAAGTTCGTCATAGATGCAATGGTAATCCCATAGCACCCGGGCGGCATTTTGAATATTTGATGTCATGTAAAGTCGATAGCCTGTAATGCGCTGCCATTGCGCTTGAGCCATGCTTTGCAGCGCTCGGTATCGGGGCAAAGCTCTTGGCAGAGTTTCCAGAATTTCGGCCCATGGTTCATCTCGATCAGATGCGCCACTTCGTGGGCGACGAGATAGTTGATGACGGGCGGCGGGGCCATGCCGATGCGCCATGAGAAGGAAAGCACGCCATCGGAAGTACACGATCCCCAGCGGCTTTTGGTATCCTTGAACCGGACCGCCTTGGCTTTGCGGCCCACGGTTGCCGTATGACGGGCAACCAGTTGCTCGATGTCGCGTTTGACTTCGCGCTTGAGGTAATCGGCGACACGCCGCGAAAGATGTGCGGGGTCGCCATGAACGAGCAGAATATTGCCTTCCAGCAAATCCACCGTGCCACGTCCGGGCTGATGGGTGATGAGATGCGGCACACCGCGAATGGGTATTTTCACACCCACACGAAGGCCAGCCTGATCGGGCAATTTTGCAATGCGGCTTTCAATCCAGCCTTCATGGCGGATCAAAAAACTCTGCACTTCGCGGTCGGGCAAACCCGGTGGAATTGTAACACGCAGACCCTTACCGCCGGTCTCGATCCGAAGTGTCAGGCGTTTGGCGCGCGGGTTTTCAAGCACGCGCAAAGGCAATTCACGCCCTGCGACCGCATGAATGCGTTCGCTTCTGACTGTCGCCGACTGTTTAGCCTTCGATGAACGAAATAAGGAAAAGCCCATTCCTTAAAAATAAGTGATTCGCGAAAAAAGCCAGAAATTTTTGACGTTCAAAGCAAAACGACGCGGGACTAACCCGCGTCGTTACAGGTATTACAGCAATAATTTAGCGGTCAAATATCCGTGACATCGTTGCTGTCGGTCTTTGCTGGCGTGCGTTTGCCATTGGCGCGACGCTCATTCATGAAACGCTCGAACTCTTCCTTGTCACGGGCACGGCGAAGTTCCTGCGCATAGGCTTCGAAGTCGGCGCGGGCTTCTTCAAGCTTGCGGCGTTCTTCAGCCAGACGGTCGAGTTCTTCGCGGCGCCAGTCATCGAAAGCGGCATTGCCTGTCGTGCCGCCAAAGCCGAAGCTTTCACTTTTACCGCAGTTGCGGAAAGAGCCGAACATTGAGTCGGTCTTCTCGTTAACTTGGCGTTTGAAATCACCGAGGCGGTCGCCCCAGATAATATAGGCGAGCATGGCGAGGCCAAGCGGCCAGAAGAAGACAAAGCCCAGCACCATCAGCGCAATTGTCGCTGGTGTCCATGCGGGGCGGATCAATGCAGAATTTGTCATGGTCTACTCCGTCAGTTTAAAAGCATTTCCAGCAAAAGTGCGAAGCGGATTTGCGTGGAATAATGCGCCAAAGCAAATAGACAGAGCGGTTTATATCGGTATCTCAGAAATTGGCCGCTCTGAGGGCCGTTCGCTTAGTCTCGCGGCTTGAATTTGACGTGGTAAACCAATTGCGGCTTTTCAAGAATGTTGTGGGCCTGTTCCCGCCATGCGAGAGCTAAGCAATGTGATTATCTCGGAAATTTTTTCCGTAAATGTTCAAGCGTTGCCACTCCAAGACCTGCAATCAATGCCCAGAAGGCTGAGCCGACGCCGAAAAAGGCAATACCGGAGGCGGTGACAGTGAAGGTTACGATAGCAGCCAGCCGTTCTTCTTCATGCTTAAGTGCCAGCGACATTGCATTGATAAACGGTCCCATGAGAGCAAGGCCTGCCACCAGTGCAATCAGCGTTGCAGGCAGAACGGCAAAGATTGCCACCAGCGAAGCGCCGAATAAAGCGAAGACCACATAGAATGCCGCATAAACGGGCCCGGTCATCCAGCGCTTGGTCGGATCGGGATGGGCATCCGGATTGGTGCAAAGGGCGGCTGAAATGGCGGCAAGATTGCTGGTCCCTGCACCAAAGGGGGCGGTCAGCAGAGAGAATATCCCTGTTACCCTTAGGGCGGCGCTGGTTGGTGGCTCATAGCCGGATGCTCGTAATACGGCAAAGCCCGGAAGGTTCTGAGACGCCATCGTCACCAGATAAAGCGGAAGAGCGATGCCGATCATGGCGCCGATGTGAAACTCTGGCCAGATCAGCGTGAGTGTCGAGATCTCTGGCGCAGGCAATTGCGGAATGCGTCCTGTCAACAGCGCATAAGCCATGCCGAGTACGAGCACGGCAATGACGGCGAGTGATGGATTGAACAGGCGGATGATGAAGAAAAGCGCTACCAGCGGCAGAACGAAACTCGGATCAAGCGAGACAGATTTTGCAGCTGCAATGACGAAGCTAAGCAACACTCCGGCCAGCATTCCCGAAGCAACCGATGCCGGAATGCGTGAAACAAGCGTTGAAAGCTGACGGACCAATCCGGTGAGGATCAGCGCAAGAGCTGTTACGATGAAAGCGCCCACGGCTTCAGGCATGGTAAAACCGACACTTGCGCCGATCAGTGCCAGACCGGGTGTGGACCACGCCGCGATGATCGGCATTTTGTAGCGCACACTAAGCCATGCAGATGAACCAGCAATAGCCAGACACACTGCCGTCACCCAGCTTGCTGTTTCGGCCTGCGTTGCGCCCAGCACATTGGCCGCCGCTACAATGAGCGCCAGCGTGCTGCCAAAGCCGACAATGGCAGCAACCGCAGAAGACGCAAAAACCGAAAAGCGCATGACTTAGTCTCCGAAAGATATACGTTCGGCGAGGGCCGAGACGGTGCGGATCAGCAGTTCCAGGTCTTGCGGGCGCGAAAGACGATGGTCGCCATCGCGAACCAGCGTCAGCGTTACATCATCAACCGGCAGATGTTCAACGAGCTTAAGCGCATGTTGGTAAGGCACAGCCACATCCTGCATCCCTTGCAGGATATGCACCGGACAACCGGTCTCGATAATGCCCTTAAGCACAAGATTGTTACGACCGTCTTCAATCAATGCGCGGGTATAGATGTAAGGGTTCGGCGAATATTCTGAAGGCTCTTCAAAATAGCCCTGTTCCATCAGATCTTTTTTCTGTTTGTCGGTCAGCGATGGTTCGACAAGCTCGGCAGTAAAGTCCGGGGCCGGGGCAATCAGAACGATCCCGGCAGGAGACTTGCCTGCTTTCTTCAGTTCCTGCGCCATGCGCAACGCAATCCAGCCGCCCATGGATGATCCGACGAGGATCTGCGGGCCTTCCGCATATTTGTCTAAAACCGTGAGACTTTCATTCAGCCAACGTGAGATTGTGCCCTGATTGAAGTCGCCGCCCGACTCACCATGCCCTGAATAATCAAGACGCAGAGCGGAGTGCCCTGTCTTTTCAGCCCATTCATCAAGAACAACAGCCTTGGTGCCAAGCATGTCAGAGCGATAGCCACCAAGCCAGACAATGCCGGGAGCAACCTGTCCCGCACGGTTGCGGACTGCGATTTTGGCGCCATCGACATCAATAAAATCGGGTTCAGCTGCGCTCATGCTTGGTCTCCTGAATTGGCAGGCACTCTATCAAATTCTTTTCATTTGCCATTTCTGCCCGTCAGAGAAAACCTTTCGACTGGCCACTCCCTTGAAATATTGAGGAATGTGACCGATATGTCGCTTTACACTCCCGAAATACTTCTTTCTTCGTCGGGGGTGATTTTCCCAGTCAAAGATGCTATTGACTTTACCG
This sequence comes from Ochrobactrum sp. BTU1, assembly GCA_018798825.1. Lineage (NCBI taxonomy): Bacteria > Pseudomonadati > Pseudomonadota > Alphaproteobacteria > Hyphomicrobiales > Brucellaceae > Ochrobactrum > Ochrobactrum sp. BTU1. The sequence goes on from CP076354.1 coordinate 2,295,766, forward strand.
CTCGCTTGACCACATTTCCGCGTTAAACAGGGGTTTGATGGGGGAATGCCGTCGCGGGCAACGAAATTAAACCGCCTATGACGTTAATAATCAGGAGATAACGACCATTCGCCGACCGTTCAGAGCGACGCCGGTCCAGAAAGACGGACCGCGCTCCAACCGTGATATCCGGGTTCCCCGGGTCCAGCTTATTGATGCCGAAGGCCATAACCACGGCAGTATCCCGACGCAGGACGCCATTGCGATGGCAGAAGAAGCGGGTCTCGATCTCGTTGAGATCGTGCCAAACGCTGAACCACCTGTGTGCAAGATCGTGGATCTCGGCAAGCTGAAGTATCAGAATCAGAAAAAAGCCTCCGAAGCCCGCAAGAAGCAGAAAACGGTCGAAATCAAGGAAATCAAGATGCGACCGAACATCGACACTCATGACTATGAAGTGAAGATGAAGGCTGCACAGCGTTTCTTCGAAGAAGGCGACAAGGTCAAGGTAACACTTCGTTTCCGTGGCCGTGAAATGGCCCACCAGGAGCTCGGAATGAAGCTTCTGCTGCGTGTGAAAGAAGATACCGTCGAAATCGCCAAGGTGGAATCCGAGCCAAAGCTCGAAGGCCGCCAGATGATGATGGTTCTGGCTCCGCGCTGATTGTAAATTCCCGCCTTTGAAAAGCCGCCTTCGGGCGGTTTTTCTTTTTCCAGAATCACCCCACTTTCAGAGAAAACCATGAAAACATTGGGCGAACTGGGCAAATATCAGCAAAGACGCCGTCTTGCGATTGCTCTTCTTATCGGACTTCTTGTTGTCGCACTGTTCTTTGTGCGCTCGCGGTCAATTGGGCATTTGCATGAATATATCGAATCATTCGGCATAAGCTTGATCGTTGCAGCCATTCTCGGACGCATGTGGTGCACGCTTTATATCGGTGGTCGCAAAAGTGCCGAGATCGTGCAGACCGGTCCTTATTCGATGACGCGTAATCCGCTTTATGTGTTCAGCAGCATCGGCGCGATCGGTATCGGCGCGCAGACGGGCAGCATTATCATTGCGTTGGCCTTTGGTGTGCTTTGCTATCTGGCTTTTTCAACTGTCATTCGCACGGAAGAGAAGTTCCTCAAGGCCAACTTCGGCAAACCATACGAGGATTATTGTGCACGCGTGCCGCGATTCTTTCCAAGCTTTTCACTGTTCCGCGATGATGATGAGCTCAGGGTAAAGCCTCATCGACTGTATCGGACCTTTACAGATGGTCTGGTGTTCTTTGTGGCCTATCCGTTCTTTGAATTCATTGAGTACCTTCAGGACATCGGTACATTACCGGTTCTGCTGCGACTTTATTGAGTTTGAGGCACGATTCAGCCTGATTCACGTTGATTCAGGCATTGCGTTTTCTGGCCTTTAAGCCTATAAGGCCGCGTTCGAACCGCCCGGCAGGGCATGCCGTGGCGGTTTCGTATGCTTTTCAGACTTGGTCGGTCTGGAAGTAAAACAGAGTTCCGGTCTTTTGCAGGACGGACGCCTTTTCAAACAAGAGGCGTGGAGTGTTGCAAGCACGACGGGGACTAAACAAAGGAGTAGCAAAATGCCCAAGATGAAGACCAAATCGGCTGCTAAGAAGCGGTTCAAAATTACTGGCACTGGCAAAGTTGTAGCTGCGGCTGCAGGCAAGCGCCATGGCATGATCAAGCGCTCGAACAAGTTCATTCGCGATGCACGCGGCACCATGGTGCTCTCGGACGCAGATGCGAAGATCGTAAAACAGTTCCTGCCTAACGGCCTCTAAGCCGTCTATCCTCTAAGGAGATCATATCATGGCACGTGTAAAACGCGGCGTTACCGCCCACGCCAAGCACAAAAAAGTTCTCGACCAGGCTTCGGGTTTCCGTGGTCGTCGTAAAAATACGATCCGCACTGCTAAGGCTGCTGTAGATCGTTCGAAGCAGTATGCTTACCGCGACCGCAAGAATCGCAAGCGTACGTTCCGCGCTCTCTGGATTCAGCGTATCAACGCTGCTGTTCGTGAACAGGGCCTGACCTATGGTCGTTTCATCGACGGTCTTGCTAAGGCAGGTATCGAAATCGACCGTAAGGTTCTTTCCGACATCGCAATCCATGAACCTGATGCGTTCGGTGCGCTGGTTGCGTCGGCAAAGAAGGCTCTCGAGTACCTCAAGAACACCGAGACGCCAAACGCTTTTGAAGGCGCTGTTCGCTAAGCCAGCCCTTCCCAAGTGATATTTTGAATTTGGGGAACCCGCGCTGGCTCGGCTGGCGCGGGTTTTTCTTTCGTATCTGGCGCCAATGGCGCGACCAAGAGGCGTCGAGTGTCCCCTGGACACGAGAGGGATGTAAACCAAGAGGCGTGGAGCGCGTTCAGCGCGACAGGGATATAGACAATGAGCGATCTCGAACAACTCGAACAAACGATCATGGGCGAAATCGCTGCTGCCAGCGACGAGCAGGCGATTGAAGCGGTGCGCGTTGCAGCACTCGGCAAAAAAGGCACTATCTCTGAAAAGCTGAAGACGCTGGGCAGCATGACACCGGAAGAGCGTCAGGCGCAGGGTCCTGCCATCAACGGCCTGAAGAATCGCGTCACCGAAGCGCTCACTGAACGCAAGACAGAGCTGCGCAAGCAAGCCATTGCAGCGCGCCTTGAGCGTGAGAAAGTCGATGTGACCTTGCCGGTACGCGAAAGCGCCGCATCGCGTGGCCGCATTCACCCAATTTCTCAGGTTATCGATGAAATCACCGCGATTTTCGCGGATATGGGTTTCTCGATTGCCGAAGGTCCGGATATCGAGACCGACTATTACAATTTCACGGCGCTGAACTTCCCTGAAGGCCACCCGGCGCGTGAGATGCACGACACGTTCTTCTTCAATCCAGACGAGAAGGGCGAGCGCAAGCTATTGCGTACGCATACCTCGCCGGTGCAGGTGCACACGATGGAGAAGTTCGCAGCCATTCGCGATAAGGAAGGCCGTGACGAACCGATCCGCATCGTCATTCCGGGCAAGACCTATCGCATGGATTCCGACGCCACTCATTCGCCGATGTTCCATCAGGTCGAAGGTCTGGTCGTCGATAAGTCGGCTAATGTCGCCAATATGAAATGGGTGCTGGAAGAATTCTGCAAGGCTTTCTTTGAAGTGCCAAACGTCACGATGCGCATGCGTCCGAGCTTCTTCCCATTCACCGAGCCATCGGTTGAGGTTGATATTCAGTGCGACCGTTCCGGCCCGCATGTGAAATTCGGCGAAGGCACGGACTGGCTCGAAATTCTCGGCTGCGGCATGGTGCATCCGAATGTGCTGCGCGCTTCGGGTTATGACCCGGACGTCTATCAGGGCTTTGCATGGGGTATGGGTATCGACCGCATCGCCATGCTGAAATACGGAATGCCTGATCTGCGTGCCTTCTTTGATGCCGATGTGCGTTGGATCAACCATTACGGGTTCCGTCCGCTCGATCTGCCAACGCTGTTTGGTGGCCTGAGCGCATGACGCAACTGCCCGAACCTTATCGCGATGCGGTGACTTTTGCCTTTGGCGATTCGCCGGAACTCGCCGATGAGTTGCTTGCGCTCGTACTGGCAGGTCGCAAGACTGCGACCTGTGCCGCGCTTGCCTCGTTCGGTGAAGACAGCGAGCCGATGCCGGTCGTCGGACGTCGTGATGTGGTTCTGGATGGTCTTGGTCAACCTGCCGCGGTGATCGAAACAGTAGAGCTGACGGTCCGCCGCTTCGATGAGGTTGATGCCACATTTGCGGAACAGGAGGGCGAAGGCCCGCTGGAAGAATGGCGAAAGGGGCACGAGGCCTATTTTCGCCGCAACGGCGGCTTCTCCCTTGATATGGAATTGCTTTGCGAGCGCTTTCGCGTGGTCGAAGTGCTTAAACGCTGAAATTTAGGAAAGAACACGATCATGAAATTCACGCTTTCCTGGCTCAAGGATCACCTTGAAACCGATGCGACGCTCGATCAGATCGTCGAAAAGCTGACCGATATTGGTCTGGAAGTGGATGGGGTCGATGACCGCGCTGCTTTCAGGGCCTTCAAAGTTGCCAAGGTTTTGACGGCAGTTCAGCATCCGGATGCCGACAAGCTGCGCGTTCTCTCGGTTGATACGGGCGAAGGCCAGCCGGTTCAGGTTGTTTGTGGTGCTCCGAACGCGCGCGCCGGTCTCGTTGGTGTTCTGGGTCGTCCGGGCGATTACGTTCCGGGCCTTGATGTCACGCTCTCGGTTGGCAAAATCCGTGGCGTTGAGAGCTTTGGCATGATGTGCTCGGAGCGCGAGCTGGAACTTTCTGATGAACATAATGGCATTATCGACCTTCCGGACGATGTTCCGGTCGGCACGAGCTTTGCCGCCTATATGGGTCTTGATGATCCGATTATCGAAATCGGTCTGACGCCAAACCGCGCAGATTGCACTGGTATTCGTGGCATTGCCCGTGATCTGGCAGCCGCGGGCCTCGGCACGCTCAAGAAGCTCGATGCTGAACCTGTAAAGGGCGAAGGCGAGACACCGGTTAAGGTCATTCTCGATCAGGATGCCGAAAACCCGTTCTGCACCGGCTTCGCACTGCGCATGGTCAAGGGTGTCAAGAACGGCCCAAGCCCGAAATGGATGCAGCAGCGCCTGAAGGCTATCGGTCTGCGCCCGATCAATGCACTGGTGGACATCACCAATTATGTGACGTTTGATCAGGGCCGTCCGCTGCATGTTTTCGATGCGGCCAAAGTTAAGGGCAATCTGACAGTGCGCGCGGCAAAGGATGGCGAAACCATTCTCGGCCTCGACCAGCGCGAATATAAGTTCAAGCCGGGCACGTACGTGATCGCCGATGAAAACGGCCCCGAATCGATCGCCGGTATCATGGGCGGTGAGCATTCGGGCTGCGATGAAAACACTGTCGATGTGCTGATCGAATCCGCTCTTTGGGACCCGCGCACAATCGCACGTACGGGCCGCGAACTGGGCATCGTCACCGATGCACGCTATCGCTTTGAGCGTGGCGTCGATCCTGAAATGATGATTCCGGGTGCGGAAATTGCAACCAAGCTGGTGCTCGAACTCTGCGGCGGTCAGCCGACAGTTCTCGACGTGGTTGGTTACACGGCACCGACCGCACGCGTGATCGATTTTCCGGTTACGGAAGTGAAGCGCCTTACCGGCATCGATGTTTCCTATGACGCATCTTTCGACATTTTGAAGCGTCTTGGCTTCGGCGCTGAAGGCGACGGCAAGGTCATCAAGGCAACCGTGCCAACATGGCGTGGTGACGTGGAAGGCAAAGCCGACCTCGTTGAAGAAGTCATGCGTATCCATGGCATCAATCAGATCGAACCACAGCCGTTGCCGGGCCTTGGCACGGTGAATGGCCGTATTCTGACGACATTGCAGATCCGTACGCGTCTGGCACGTCGCACACTTGCTTCGCGCGGCATGATGGAAGCTGTGACCTATTCCTTCATTTCCGAAGCGCAGGCCAAAGCCTTTGGCGGTGGCAAGCCGGAACTGAAGCTGGCGAACCCGATCGCAGCCGATATGTCGGATATGCGCCCATCGCTTCTGCCGGGTCTGCTGTCTGCTGCTCAACGCAATGCGGATCGCGGTTTTGGTGATACGGCACTGTTTGAAGTGTCTGGCATTTATGAAGGTGACAAGCCGGAACAGCAGCGTCGTGTGGCCGGTGGTGTCCGTCGTGGCACGGCTGGTGTTGAAGGCTCGGGCCGTTTCTGGTCTGGCAATGCAGCACCCGTTGGTGTGTTTGATGCCAAGGCTGATGCCCTGGCTGCCCTTGAAGCGGCTGGCGCGCCGGTTGATCGCATCCAGATCGAAGCCGGTGGTCCGGAATGGTTCCATCCGGGTCGGTCGGGCACACTGAAGCTCGGACCGAAGGTGGTTCTGGGTTATTTCGGTGAATTTCACCCTGATACGCTGGAAGCGCTTGATGTTTCAGGCACGCTTTGCGGCTTTGAAGTCTATATTGATGCCATTCCTGAGCCGAAGGCAAAGGCAACCCGCACCAAGCCAGCTCTGAGCCTCTCGCAGTTCCAGAGCCTCAAGCGTGACTTCGCTTTCGTCGTGGATGCAAGCGTTGAAGCCGGTAACGTCGTGAAGGCCGTTTCGTCGGCTGACAAGAAGCTGATTGCCGGCGTGCAGGTGTTTGACGTCTTCACAGGCGCTTCGCTTGGTGAAGGCAAGAAGTCGATTGCGGTTGAAGTGTTGTTGCAGCCACAGGATCGCACGCTGACCGACGAAGATCTGGAAGCACTGGCAAAGCAGGTGATCGCAAATGTCACCAAGCAGACCGGCGGCGTTCTTCGCGGATAAGAATGAAACAAAAAGCCCGGCTTTTAGCGGGGCTTTTTTAACCTCGTAAACCGATACAATTGCCCCATGGGTCTTTGACCTGACACATGCGCATGTCGTCTTGAATATCGAGCGGCCCGCGATAAAGCGTGCCGCCAATGGCAATCAAATGCGCAAGCATTTCATCGAAATCCTCGACGTGCCAATAGACAACACTTCCCGCAGCACCCGATGAAACTTTTTCATCTGCCGGAACAATTTCCAGATCCACATCGCCGATCTGCAGATAGCTGAAATCAAACGCTTCAAGATGTTTGAGAACAGCTTGCGGAAAGGCTTTGAGATACCACTCGATTGCCGTCTCAACATCGCCGACATGGATCAGAACGGCGGATATCGTGCCACTCATGCGGGGACAGCCGCACGCGCAGGCATGGCAAGCATGGCCATGTCGATGATCTTCTGTACAGCTTCGCGGGAATTGCCATCACGGGCTTCAAAAGAAATGCTCTGCTGGATCATGTGATAAAATTCGGTCATTTGCGCGATGTCAGTTTTTTCTGGCAGATCGACTTCTGCAATGGCGCGCTTCAGACGCTGTGAAAGCCGCTCATGATTTGTGTGACGAACACCCTGAAGGAACGCCTTCACATCGGCATTTTCAGGTTTGCACTGGATAGAGCTGACACTGATCATGCATCCGCCAGCAGGACACGCAAAGGCGCTGTCGGCGCTGAGTTCCAGCCATTGCCGCATACCGTCCTGAATGGTGCGCGCATTTTCGAGTGCCTCGAAAGGAGTGGCGCCAATCGTGCGGCTATAATAGTCCACAGCTTCGCGAAACGCCTGCTCCTTGTTGCCAAATGCTGCGTAAAAGCTCGGCGGCGTGATGCTGATCGCCGATGTGAAATCGTTGATCTGGGCGCATTCATAGCCTTTTGCCCAGAAGACTTTCATGACTTTTTCCAGCGCAGTATCGCGGTCGAAACTGCGCGGTCGGCCGCGCGGAACCATTTTTCGCCCTTTCTGTAGTCATCCTTATATAATTTGCTTGACGCTCCGGAGCAAGGCGATATGAATTATGTAGTATTGACTATATAAATAGGATTCGTCCCATGAACGAAGTGTGTGATTCTGCCATCACGGCGGAAGGGGCTTCTGCGTCTTCAAGCGAGGCGCGTGCAATCCCACTGGTGGTTTATTGCCTGACGCTTGGCGTCTTTGCACTGACCACTTCCGAGCTGATGATTTCCGGCATGATGCCAGCACTTCAGGAGGCTTTTGGCCGCTCGATTTCCGATATTGGTAATCTCATCTCGGTCTATGCTCTCGGCATGACGATAGGTGGTCCGCTGGTGACAATGCTATTTCTGGCGCTGAAGATTGAAAATAAGCGCGGGCTGCTATTGCTTCTGATCCTTTATGCTGTGGGGCAAAGTGTGGCTGCCTCAACCAGCAATTTCCATGTGATGTTGGTAGCGCGTGTTTTCACCGGCATGGCAGCGGCGACAAGTTTCGGCCTGATGCTGGCGATCACTGCGCAGCTCGTCGTGCCTGAATTACGTGGTCGTGCATCGTCGCTGGTCTTTGCAGGTCTTATGCTGTGCACTGTTTTGGGTGTGCCGCTGGCAACCGCTATCACCAACGCTTTCGGCTGGCGGGCAAGCTTCTGGGCGATTGTGGTGCTGGTGCTGTTTTGTGCGTTGGTGATTGCGCTCAAAATCGAAGCAAAGCCAAATCATTCGGAAGTAAATCTGCGTTCAGAGCTGAATGAAATGCGCAAGCCACGGTTATGGGCAGCTTATGCAACCAGTGCCCTGGTGATCGGTGCCTCCTTCTCGGTTTATAGCTATCTTTCGCCAATTACTGCGAAACTAGCTGGCTTCCCGGAAGCGCAACTGCCTTATTTGCTGGCGGTTTATGGCGCTGCAAACATCATCGGCAATTACATTGTTGGTCGCTTTGCGGACCGTCATACGATTGCGACTATCTTTATCGGCATTCTGATCATGCTGGCGGCAATGCTGATCTTTGCACTCTTTGCGGAGCTGAAATTTGCAACCATGCTGGCAATCGTCATGATTGGTCTTACGGGCATTGCGCTTAATCCCGCTTTCATTGCCCGCGTCATGCGGATTGCGCATCCGGGCGCGCTGGTCAATGCGATGCACGCATCTGTCATCAACATCGGTCTGGGCCTTGGGCCATGGGCAGGTGGTCTGGCGCTTCAATCCGGATATAGCCTTCATGCGCCGCTGTGGGTGGGCTTTATCATGACGCTTCTTGGTCTGTTGAGTCTCGCGCCCCGCGCGTTGCGTCGGATGTAATTTTCGACCTGCAAATAAAAAAGCCGGGGTTGATGCCCCGGCTTTTTGTATCGGAAGGGATGATTAATCCTTCGAGAAAATGGTTGCGCTCTGCGATGTCGAAACCATGGTGTTGTAATCACTAACAATCCACTGAAGATCAGAAGCGGCATTACCCTTGCGGGCATCGCCCTTGGTCTTTTCCAGTTTTTCCTGGAAATCGCGCAGCTTGCCCAAAAGGCTTGCAGGGCGGGATTCGAAAACATGGAACGAGTTTGGATGCTCGGTTGCGTAATCGTCCATTTCGCGAACGGCGGCCGCGTAAGTGTCCATGGCTTTGCCAAAGGCTTCCATATCGACAACTGGCTTTTCATTTTCCGGCAGCAGTTCAACAACTGCATTGGCACGCATCATGACATTGCGAACCTGCCAGTTGGCCTTCTTGCCTTCGGCCTTTTCAAGCGCATCAAGTTCGGCAAGATCGATTTTGGCCTTTTCCTCGCCTAACAGCGCATCGACATGCTTGCGTTCTTTGGTGAACTCTGGCGCATATTCGGCGATCTGTTTGTGGAATTCCTTCGCACCAGCAAACTTGTCGGACTTATAGTCCTTGCGGTCGTAATATTTGCTCGCCTTTTCAACCACCGGGGCAAGCTTCTGATAGATCGCAATATAGCTCACCATCGCTTCATCAAGCGCAGGGAGTTTTGGGTCTGCCTTTGTGGCTTCTTCGGCTGCTTCAATTTCACTACGAACATCATAAAGCGAGTAAAGGCCGTAGACATTGCGCTCCTTACCGGTCGGGCCCTTCTTCATGTCGACCCAGCTATCATAGCGGTCGAGCGATTCCGAAGCGCGAATGGTGCGGTTGAGAAGCGAAACATAGGCGTTCATCTTTTCAATCGCAGCATTTGGATCGGCCTCATCGGCAGTTTGCGCGAAAGCTGCGGTCGGCAGACTGACCGCGAGAAGCGTGAACAGGATCGCACGAGGCGAGAAGCGTTTCATGTGGTTTTCCCTCATTGAGCACATTCTAAAAACGGTAAAATGATTGCAGTGCATCGATTTTAAAGGCCGGAAGTATGTCCCCGTCCGTCCTAATTATTCTCTGGCCCATCATTGTCTGGCATCGTCAGGGAGCCAGTTGCTCCCGGAGCGATTTCTTATGACGGTGATGATTGTGGTGACGATTGAAAGCACGATCAGATATTCGACAAAACGGAACGGAATCACAAACCAGCCGCTGATCGTGCGTTCGATTGCGCCATAGAGATTAACGATCTGGAACTCGTAATTTACGCCGGTACTACCGCCGCCATGACTGACGATTTCTTTGATTTGAAGATGACTGCCGGGGCTTCCGAACAGCCACACCAAAGGCTGGTTGTAAACAGGGTTGCCGCGGCTGTCGAAAAACATGGCCGTAAACGACATGAATGAAATCATGATGGCTGCTGCTTCGGGCTTTCTCCGGTCAACTTTCGAGAACCAGAATATCGCCGAGCAGACGGCAAGAAGAAAGATGCTCGCGACGCCATCGATAAAGATGACGCCATACATCCCATACATGAGGCCAAGCCCCACGAGGGAGAAGCAAGCAATAGCAGCGGCGGCGATGGCAAATATGCCAAGCACTTTCGTGATGGTTCCTGTTTGCATAGGGCGCAAAAAGCACGCACCCGCAAGAATGACAAGCCTTATTAGATTTTTCTACTTTATGAGGGCGGTCATTTAAATCTTTGCGTTTGTTTTATTCTGTGAACGCGAAAAGGCGGGGCTACCCCGCCTTTTTTTGCATAAAGCCAAAAGCTTTAGAGGCCGGTAGTTGCCAGCAATGCATCGGGATAGCGTTTGCCTGCAATCGTGTCTGAGCTGAAAAGCGTGTTCAGGCGATTTAGCTCGTCACTGCTCAAAGAAACATCTGCGGCCTTTGCATTGTCTTCGAGATGGTTGACCTTACGTGCACCGGGGATCGGTACGATGAAATCGCCCTGATGAAGAACCCAGGCAAGCGCGAGCTGCGCCGGTGTCACCTGCTTTTCACCAGCCATCTCGACAATCAGATCGACCTGCTTGTTGTTGGCTTCAAGGTTGCCGGGCTGGAAGCGCGGCAAGGTTTTGCGGAAATCATCTGCAGCAAAATCCGATTGCGAACGCACCTTGCCGGTCAACATGCCACGACCAAGCGGGCTATAGGGCACGAAGCCGATACCAAGTTCGGCACAAACAGGCAGCACGTCATTTTCAGGATTGCGTTCCCACAGTGAATATTCGCTCTGAAGTGCCGCAATTGGGTGTACGGCATGGGCACGGCGCAGCGTCTTTACACCTGCTTCCGAAAGGCCGATGGTCCGGATCTTACCCTCATCGATCAGATCTTTCATCGTGCCGATGACGTCTTCAATCGGCACATTCGGATCAACGCGATGCTGATAGAAAAGATCAATGGTTTCGATGCCGAGGCGCTTGAGAGAGGCGTCGGCCACGGCGCGAATATTTTCAGGACGACTATCGACGCCAACTGGCTTGCCATCCTCGATCTTGAAGCCGAATTTCGTGGCAATCGTTACTTTATCGCGAACTGATTTGAGTGCCTTGCCCAGCAGCTTTTCATTTTCATAGGGGCCGTAAACTTCAGCCGTATCAAAAAATGTTATGCCAAGATCAAAGGCACGGTGCAAAGTGGCAATGGCATCCTGTTCGTCCTGTCCGCCATAGGCATAGCTCATGCCCATGCAGCCGAGGCCGATTGCGGAGACAGTCAGTTCCTGGCCAAGCTTGCGCGTTTTCATCGGTATTCCTTTCGGGACGAGTTCTCAAATATGGGGAGCTCGGAAACTCTGAAAACACAGGGTTTCCGGTAAGGCCGAAACTAACTCTCGAACAGGCGTTCGATAATACTGATTTATTTTCACGGGTTATTCTATATTTTAGAACAATGAATCGAAATCAGCTTTCCCAACTGGCTGTGTTGGCCGCTGTTGCTGCCCATGGCAGTTTCCGAGGGGCGGCGCGTGAATTGTCGATTGCGCCTTCCGCAGTCAGTCATGCGGTTGCTGCCCTTGAAGACAGTCTTGGCATCCGACTTTTGTCGCGCACCACGCGAAGCGTTGCGCCCACGGATGCCGGACGGCAATTGCTGGAACGGCTTGCTCCGGCGCTCGAGGAAATTCATCAGGCACTGGGTGCAGCAATTGAAGCGCGCGAGCGCCCTGCAGGGACATTGCGTATTACGATGCCGCATATCGCAGCACAATTTGTCATTGCGCCGCGATTGGGTGAATTTGCGGAAGCCTATCCCGACATTACGCTTGATCTGACGGTTGAAAGCGCATTCACCGATATTGTCGCAGCTGGCTTTGATGCCGGTATGCGGCTTGGCGAGAGCCTTGAGGCCGACATGATCTGCGCCCGCCTGACAAGCGATCTGCGTGCGGCGATTGTTGCCTCACCGTCCTATCTCGAAAGGACAACGATCCCCAGACATCCGAATGATCTGATGCAGCATCGTTGTGTGAGGCATCGCTTTGCAAGTGGTCGTATCTATCGCTGGGAGTTTGAAAAGGCGGGTGAAGAGCTGGAGATTGCCATCAACGGCTCACTTATTCTCAATGATGACCGGTTGATTCTCGATGCGATCCTAAACGGCGCTGGTCTCGCTTATCTGTTTGAGGATCACGTTCGGGATGCGCTCGCGGATGGAAGGCTGGTGAGGGTACTTGAAGACTGGTGCCAGCCTTTCGCGGGTCTTTACCTCTATTATCCAAGTCGTCGTCAGATGCGTCCGGCACTGCGCGCATTTATCGATTTCTTTCGCGGATCGTATGAGATGCAGCACCGCTTTCTGGGGGCGTGAACTTGGATCATTTTCGCTATTCTGGCCTCCCGCAATCAGTACAGACAAAACGTTTTTGCAGAATAATCGAAGCTGTTCCAATCCTATCGGCCGCACTGTCGCGCGCGCGCCGTCTCAACCTTCCAGATTGGTGGCTCGTTTCCGGTGCGCTTTATAATTCTGTATGGAATGTGCTGAGCGGACGCCCTCATGGCTATGGCATCAAAGACATCGACATCGCTTACTTCGATGGTTCTGATCTCTCATGGAGTGCGGAAGATTCGGCTATTCAAGCGGGCGCTATGGCTTTTGAAGGCTATACGCTGCCTGTCGAGATACGCAATCAGGCGCGCGTTCATCTATGGTTTGAAGAGCATTTCGGAAAGCCCTATCCGCCGCTTCGTTGCGCATCCGAATCGATTGAGCGTTACGTAGCAATAGCGCATTGCGTGGGCGTGAGATTGGCGAGTGATAACACGCTCAATATTTACGCTCCTTTTGGGCTGGATGACATTTTTTCGTTTCGTATTCGGCCCAATCATGCCATCGATAACCGCGAAACATATGAAATCAAGGCTCGCCGGGCGTTGGAATGCTGGCCTGAATTGACTATTCAGAGCTGGGACAAAGAAGGCTGAGACCATAATGAGCAAAGGGACTGGAATGTTTCGTTGGGGTATTCTTTCCACCGCCAAGATTGGCGTTACGCAGGTTATTCCGGCGCTTTGCGCTTCCGATAACGGCGTGGTCCATGCAATCGCCAGTCGCGATCAGGCGCGTGCGCGTGCTGTTGCCGATCGGTTTGGCGCACCGCTGGCCTTTGGTTCCTATGAAGAATTGCTGGCAAGTGATGAAGTGGATGGTGTCTATATCCCGCTGCCAACCTCGCAGCATATCGAATGGACGCTGAAGGCTGCAGAAGCGGGCAAACATGTTCTCTGCGAAAAGCCGATTGCGTTGAAAGCCGAGGATATCGACCAACTGATTGCCGCGCGCAACAAACATAAGGTGACAATCGCCGAAGCCTTCATGGTCTATTACCACCCGCAATGGATCAAGCTGCGTCACCTTCTTGCTGAGGGCGCGATCGGAACGTTGCGCCATGTGCAGGGCGCATTCAGCTATTTCAACAATGATCCTGGCAATATGCGCAATCAGCCGGAACTTGGCGGTGGCGCGCTACCGGATATTGGCGTGTATCCGACCGTTGTTACGCGTATGGTGACAGAGAAAGAGCCGCTCTCGGTTCAGGCATCGGTCGAGTTCGATCCGAAGTTCGGTACTGATCGTTACGCGAATGTGTCGGCACGATTTGATGGCTTCGACCTTACTTTTTATGTCGCAACACAGCTCGCGGCTCGTCAGACCATGGTTTTCCATGGTGACAAGGGCTTTATCGAAGTTCACGCACCTTTTAACACCGGTAAATATGGTCAGGGCCGCATTACGCTCTATAATGGCGGTCATACGGAAGCGACCGAATGGTCGTTCTCCGATACAAACCACTACCAGCTTCAGGCCGAAAACTTCGTGCGAGCCACGAAAGGCGAAGGCGTGCTGCTGTTTTCTCTGGAAAACTCGAAGGCAAATCAGAAATTCATCGATGCTATATATCGTGCTGGTAAAAGCGACGGCTTCGTGAGTGTCTGATTTGTGTGACTGGAACAACTGTCAGGAAGAAATCTTTCTGTGTCACATAGCTTGTGACTTGCAGTGAAAAACCGCCTTTCTTATATACGCCTCGCACAGGGCTTTGATAAAAGGCCGGGTGGATTGAAAAATCCTTCCCGACATCACACCTTGAAGCAGGCATTGTGAAATCGATAGGAACCGCTAATGGAACGCTCGGTAGAGGTCTTTGCGGTTTGCTGAATGGAGAGAAATATGGCTAAAGTTATTGGTATCGATCTGGGAACGACCAACTCCTGCGTTGCCGTCATGGACGGAAAAAGCGCGAAGGTCATTGAAAATGCTGAAGGTGCTCGCACGACGCCTTCGATTATCGCTTTCAGCGATAGCGACGAACGCCTCGCTGGCCAGCCTGCGAAGCGTCAGGCTGTCACCAACCCTGAAGGCACTCTGTTTGCCGTAAAGCGCCTGATTGGCCGCCGCTTTGATGACCCAATGGTCACAAAGGACAAGGATCTTGTACCTTACAAGATCGTCAAGGGCGACAACGGCGACGCATGGGTCGAAACCCACGGCAAGAAATATTCGCCATCGCAGGTTTCGGCCATGATCCTTCAGAAAATGAAGGAAACCGCTGAATCCTATCTCGGTGAAACTGTTACGCAGGCCGTTATCACGGTTCCAGCATACTTCAACGATGCTCAGCGTCAGGCAACCAAGGATGCCGGTAAGATCGCTGGTCTTGAAGTTCTGCGTATCATCAACGAACCAACTGCTGCAGCTCTCGCCTATGGTCTCGACAAGAGCGAAGGCAAGACGATTGCCGTTTACGATCTTGGCGGCGGTACTTTCGACGTGTCGGTTCTCGAAATCGGCGATGGCGTGTTTGAAGTTAAGTCCACCAACGGTGACACGTTCCTCGGCGGTGAAGACTTTGACATGCGTCTGGTCGAATACCTCGTTACCGAGTTCAAGAAGGAAAGCGGCATCGATCTGAAGAACGACAAGCTTGCTCTGCAGCGTCTTAAGGAAGCTGCTGAAAAGGCAAAGATCGAACTTTCGTCGGCTCAGCAGACCGAAATCAACCTGCCGTTCATCACGGCTGACCAGACCGGTCCTAAGCACCTTGCTATCAAGCTTTCGCGCTCGAAGTTCGAAAGCCTGGTTGACGATCTCGTGCAGCGCACGGTCGAGCCATGCAAGGCAGCGCTCAAGGATGCAGGCCTCAAGGCTGGCGACATCGACGAAGTGGTTCTGGTTGGCGGCATGACCCGTATGCCTAAGATCCAGGAAGTCGTGAAGCAGTTCTTCGGTAAGGAACCGCACAAGGGCGTGAACCCGGACGAAGTTGTTGCCATGGGTGCTGCAATTCAGGGCGGCGTTCTGCAGGGCGACGTCAAGGACGTTCTGCTGCTCGACGTAACCCCGCTTTCGCTCGGCATTGAAACGCTTGGTGGCGTATTCACCCGTCTGATCGATCGCAACACGACGATCCCGACCAAGAAGTCGCAGACCTTCTCGACCGCTGAAGACAATCAGTCGGCTGTGACGATCCGCGTTTTCCAGGGCGAGCGCGAAATGGCTGCCGACAACAAGATCCTCGGCCAGTTCGATCTCGTTGGCATTCCGCCGGCACCACGCGGCGTGCCGCAGGTTGAAGTGACTTTCGACATCGACGCCAACGGTCTCGTCAATGTGTCCGCGAAGGACAAGGGCACCGGCAAGGAACACCAGATCCGCATTCAGGCATCGGGTGGTCTTTCGGATGCCGACATCGAAAAAATGGTCAAGGACGCAGAAGCAAACGCTGAAGCTGACAAGCAGCGTCGTGATGCTGTTGAAGCCAAGAACCAGGGCGAAAGCCTCCTTCATTCGTCTGAAAAGTCGCTGAAGGAATATGGTGACAAGGTTTCGGCTGAAGACAAGCAGGCAATCGAAGGCGCAATCGCAGCCCTTCGTACCTCGCTTGAAGGCGATGATGCTGAAGATATCAAGGCGAAGACGCAGACCCTTGCCGAAGCTTCGATGAAGCTTGGTCAGGCCATGTATGAAGCAGCACAGGCTGCTGAAGAAGGTGGTGCTGCCGGTGGTGAGCAGGCTTCTTCCAACGATGACGTTGTTGACGCCGATTACGAAGAAATCGACGACGACAAGAAAAAGTCGTAAGCCTTGTCCGTAATGCTAAGGCCCGGGACGTCAGTCCCGGGCTTTTGCGAATTTTCGGGACGGTTGCACCGGACGGACAGAAACAACAAGAATAGTCCAGCAGTCATACCACTCGATCAGAGGTGTGATTTGTGTCAAACAGGACCGTGGAGACGCTACCGTAAAGACGGATGCGATCCAGCCGTCGGGATAACGAACTAATGAAGATCGATTACTACGAAGCTCTAGGTGTTGAGAGAACAGCAGACGATAAGGTGTTGAAGACTGCCTTTCGTAAGCTTGCCATGGAGTATCATCCGGATCGTAATCCGAACAATCCGGATGCTGAACGCAAGTTCAAGGAAATCGGCGAGGCCTATGAAACGCTGAAGGACCCGCAGAAGCGTGCAGCTTACGACCGCTTCGGTCATGCAGCCTTTGAAAATGGCGGCATGGGTGGCGGTGGTTTCGGCGGCGGCTTTGGTGGCGCCGGCGGTTTTTCCGATATTTTCGAAGACATCTTTGGCGAGATGATGGGTGGCGGTCGCCGCCGCTCGAATGGCGGACGCGAACGCGGCGCCGATCTTCGCTACAATATGGAAGTAAGTCTGGAAGAAGCTTTTTCCGGCAAGGCCGCACAGATCCGTGTGCCGACTTCCATCACCTGTGATGAATGCTCAGGTACGGGCGCAAAAGCCGGTTCGCAGCCGACCACCTGTACCATGTGCTCCGGTTCGGGCCGCGTGCGCGCAGCACAGGGCTTCTTCTCGGTTGAGCGGACCTGTCCGACCTGTAACGGTCGCGGTCAGATCATCAAGGATCCTTGCGGCAAGTGCCATGGTCAGGGCCGTGTTACGCAGGAGCGTTCGCTTTCGGTCAATATCCCGGCTGGTATCGAAGACGGTACTCGTATTCGTCTGGCTGGCGAAGGTGAAGCCGGAACGCGTGGCGGGCCATCGGGCGATCTTTATATCTTCCTGTCGGTTAAGCCGCATGAGTTCTTCCAGCGTGATGGGGCTGATCTTTACTGCAAGGTTCCAATCTCGATGACGACGGCAGCACTGGGTGGAGATTTTGAAGTTTCCACGCTTGATAGCACCCAGACTCGCGTGAAGGTGCCGGAAGGTACACAAAACGCCAAGCAATTCCGCCTCAAAGGCAAGGGTATGCCGGTTTTGCGTCAGCAGGCAGTGGGTGATCTTTATATCCAGATTGATATTGAGACGCCGCAGAACCTTTCCAAGCGGCAACGCGAGTTGCTTGAGGAATTTGAACAACTCTCATCCAAGGAGAACAGCCCGAAATCGGCAGGCTTCTTCTCCCGGATGAAGGAGTTTTTCGAAGGTATAGGTGAGTGATGAAAAGGGAGCCGTTTGGCTCCCTTTTTTTATACTTTCCTTATTGTCGCCTTGCCTAACCAATCCAATGCGGCATAAACTTGTCTGATAACGACAATGGGAGCAGTGAGAATGGCAGGACAGCTCGGCAGGAAACTGGCCGCTAAGTTCGATGAGGAAATCCGTTTTTTCAAAGGCTGGATAGACGGACCGAAGGCGGTGGGCGCTATATTGCCGACAAGTTCGATTACAGCGCGACGCATGGCGAGTGTTATCGATACGAAATCAGGCCTGCCTGTTCTGGAGCTCGGACCGGGAACAGGTGTTATCACCAAGGCTATTCTTGCGCATGGCGTGAAGCCTTCCGATCTCTACTGCGTTGAATACTCCTCAGATTTTGTCGAACATCTCGACCGGACTTTCCCCGATGTGAACATAATCCAGGGCGATGTATTCGATCTGGATAGCGCTTTGGGCAATATGAAAGATCAGAAATTCGACAGCATTGTTTCAGCCGTTCCGATGCTGAATTTCCCAATGCCAAGCCGCATTCAGCTGATGGAAGATCTTTTGTCCCGAATTCCACGCGGCCGTCCTCTCATACAGATTACTTATGGTCCACGTCCGCCAGTGCCAGCTGGCAAAGGCAATTACACTGTGCAGCATTACGATTTCGTCGTGCGCAATGTTCCGCCCGCACAGCTCTGGGTCTATCGTAGTCCGCTCGTCTGACCTTTTACGGAGTATATTAATCAATGACGGCAAAGATCATGATCTTTGCGGGTTCTACCCGCAAAGGCGCTTTTTCAGGCCATATGGCAGAGGCGGCTTCCAAAGAGCTGGCTGCACAAGGTGCGAGCGTCACGCATATTTCGCTGGCTGATTATCCGCTTCCCTTCATGAATGAAGATCTGGAAGCTGAAGAGGGTATTCCTGAAAACGCCATGAAGCTTGGTCGTCTATTTGCCGCGCATGACGGGCTGATGATCTGTTCTCCGGAATATAACGCATCGATCCCGGCGCTTCTCAAAAACACGATCGACTGGGTCAGCCGTATTTCGAAGGATGGCGATAAGCCGCTCAAGCCCTATGCGGGTTTGACTGTCGGGCTTTGCTCGACTTCCAACGGTGCTTTCGCCGGTGTGCGTGGGCTTTATCACCTGCGCGCCGTTCTGATGAATGTCGGCACGCATATCGTGACTGAGCAGTGTTCCGTTAGCGGTGCCGCCGATGCTTTCAACGATGATGACACGCTCAAAAATGAGCGTCAGGCAAAGATGCTGAGCGCTGTATGTGCGAGCCTGATTAAGCACTCGGTCAATCCGGGGCGCTGATAATTGGCACTATCTGCACATTTCAGGGCGCGGTATCTTTCGTACCGCGCCCTGTTGTGCGAATAGCATAATCCGACCTGAGCGGAGCGAGGATCGATAAGATTATGCTTCAAGTAAAAGACTTTAGAGCGCCGATCTGATTAAATCCGATCGAAACGCGCTCTAAAACTAAAAATCACAGCGGAGATTACCATGACGACCACAGATTTGCGCGATCAGCTGATCGTGGGCCTCGACGTGCCAACCGTTGCTGAAGCGGAAAAGGTAGTTGAAGAGCTTGGCGATGCGGCCACTTTCTACAAGATCGGCTACCAGCTTGTGTTTGCAGGCGGTCTTGATTTCGCCAAGAGTCTGATTGCGGCAAAGAAAAAAGTCTTTCTCGACATGAAGCTCCTCGACATCGACAATACCATTGCCAAGGGCGTGGAAAATGTCGCGAAGATGGGCGTTTCCATGCTTACCCTTCATGCTTATCCAAAGGCCATGCGTTCGGCTGTGGAAGCGGCCAAAGGCTCTGATCTTTGCCTGCTTGGCGTGACTGTTCTGACCTCGATGGATGATGCTGATCTGAAAGAGGCGGGTTATTCCGATACGCCGGAAGCACTGGTGCTCAAGCGTGCGCAACAGGCGCGGGACGCGGGCATGGGCGGGATTGTTGCGTCGGCTGCCGAAGCTTTTGCCATTCGTCAGGCCATTGGCCCCGAGATGGCCGTCGTTACTCCAGGAATTCGTCCGGCGGGAGCCGAGAAGGGCGACCAGAAGCGGGTCATGACACCAGCCGATGCGTTAGAAGCCGGTGCAAGCCATCTCGTCGTTGCGCGACCAATTGTCGGCGCAAGCGATCGCAGGGCTTCAGCCCTTGCCATCCTGGAAGAAATGCGCTCGGTTGCCTAATCAGTTTCTGAGGAGGATGATATGACCAAAGCCTATTGGATCGCCCGCGTGGATGCCCGTGATACGGAGCGCTACAAGGATTATGTCTCGACCGCCAAGCCTGCTTTCGAGCGCTATGGTGCGAAGTTTATCGCTCGTGGCGGTAAAGCCGAAGCCGTTGAGGGTCAGGGCCGCGCCCGCAATGTCATCATCGAATTTGAAACGATGCAGCACGCGCTTGATTGCTACAACTCGCCGGAATATCAGGCTGCAAAAGCCATCCGCCAGACTGTGGCGGACGGCGAAATCGTCATCGTCGAAGGTGTATAAGCATGTCTCCCAAAAGTGGGAACCGGTTTTGGGTTAAAGACATGCGAAAGACAAGGAACTAAAGCGTGTTACGTTTTAATTATAGCTTGACCGGCGGATCATGACGTCCGCTGATCGAAAGATCTAGCAATATGACCTTGCCCGCATGTGGATCAGCATTGCGGGCATTTTCATTCATGCCTTCATGAGCGCTGGTGACGATCAGCACAGAGGCGTCTGCGCCGATAAAGGCTGGGCAGGTTGGCTGGCTAACAGGAAGCTTGATCGAGCGTATCAAACGGCCCTGCGGCGAGTAGGCATTGAGCGCACTGCCACCCCAGCAAGCATTCCACAGTGTTCCTTCTGCATCCACCACCGAGCCATCAACGCCACCATCTTCCACGCGATGATGGAACACACTTTTTTCCGAGACCGGCAGCCCGGTTTCGGGATCAGTATCGACCCGCCAGATGATATTGCGGTCGGTATCGGCAAAATAAGCGATCTTGCCATCCGGCGAAAAGCAGATCGAGTTGGTGATCGTGATGCCAGAGAAAAGCTTTTTGACTTGCCCCGCGCGATACCACCAGATTGAGCCAGCATCCTTCTCGGCTTTCTTGCCCATGGTCCCGATCCAGAAGGAACCTGACGGATGCACACGCGCATCATTGGAGCGTGTGACGTCATTATCGGCTTCCAGCGGATGGTGCAGCGCCAGGCGTCCACTGGCGCGCTCGCGCACAAACAGACCATGTTCGCTGACGATCAGCTGCCGCTCACGATCAATGACTGCAAGCGCGCTGGCTTTCATGCCCAGATCGTGCGTGCGGACTTCACCACCATCATCTTTTTCGATCAGTCTCTGACCCAGAATATCGAACCACCAGCATTGAGCGGTCAGTGGATCATAGCCCGGACCTTCTCCCAGTTCCGCGATATGTTCGGCAAATATGGTTGTGTTGACTGCGCTCACCTGTTCCTCCCGGGCTTTGCCGTTTCAACATAATGAAGGGCGGGGCGGCGATCCAGTTGCAAATATTTAAGTGATCAGAAAGTTCTATGTCGCTTGGCGAAACCGTTTTAAGTTCCGGCAACTGAGAATCGCGAGGAAATCATGTCGCTAAAAGTTGCGGTCCAGATGGACCATATCAGCACGGTCAATATTACAGGTGACACCACTTTTGCTCTGTCGCTTGAAGCGCAGAAGCGCGGCCATGAGCTGTATCATTACACGCCTGATCGTCTTTCCATGCGTGATGGCGTTGTTACAGCGCGGCTTGAGAAGCTCGAAGTGCGCGACATCAAGGGCGATCATTTCACGCTCGGTGAGCCGGTTCGCCGCAATATGCTGGACATGGATGTGGTGCTGCTGCGCCAGGACCCACCATTCGACATGAACTACATCACCAATACGCATCTGCTGGAGCGCATCCATCCAAAGACGCTGGTGGTCAATGATCCGGCCTGGGTTCGCAACAGTCCGGAAAAGATTTTCGTCACCGAATTTCCTGACCTGATGCCGGAAACGCTTATCACCAAGGATCCACAAGAGGTTCTGGAATTCCGCCGTGAATTTGGCGATATCATTCTGAAGCCGCTTTACGGTAATGGCGGCGCAGGCGTGTTTCATCTCGCTGATGGTGACCGTAACCTGACCTCGCTTCTGGAAATGTTCGGTCAGCTCTTCAAGGAGCCGTTTATTGCGCAGCGTTACCTCAAGGATGTGCGTGCCGGTGACAAGCGCATCATCCTGATCGATGGTGAACCAGTTGGCGCGATCAATCGCGTGCCTTCGGAAACCGATGCGCGCTCCAACATGCATGTCGGTGGCCGTGCTGAACAAAGCAAGCTGACACCGCGTGAGCAGGAAATCTGCGCCCGCATCGGACCGTCGCTTAAAGAACGTGGTTTCATTCTCGTCGGTATCGACGTGATCGGTGACTACATGACTGAGATCAATGTGACTTCCCCAACGGGTATCCGCGAGATCGAACGCTTTGATGGCACCAATATTGCCGCCCTGTTCTGGGATGCAGTTGAAGCCAAGCGCAAGTAACACGCGTCTCTTCGGTGAAAAATTCATAGGGTCGGTCTGAAACAATCAGATCGGCCCTTTCTCTTGATTGCAACTATCGAAAATGCTTAAATCCTATGGTTGTATTTAAGCATTTTCTCACGTTTGAGATGTGCTGCGTGTTATGCGGGGGCATATGGTAGCGCGGGTGGGAACGGTTGCCTTCCAGGGCATAGAGGCGGTGCCTGTCGATGTGCAGGTGATGGTGGCACCGGGCAAGATGGGTATGTCAACCGTCGGCCTGCCCGACAAGGCGGTAGCTGAAAGTCGGGAGCGGGTACAGGCAGCGCTCCACGCTTCCGGTCTGTCGATGCCGACAAAGCGGGTGACAGTTAATCTGGCACCCGCCGATCTACCCAAAGAAGGTTCGCATTACGATTTGCCAATTGCGGTCGGGCTGATGGCTGCCATTGGTGCTATTCCGGCGGATGCCATCCAATCATACATGGTGCTGGGCGAATTGTCGCTTGATGGCACGATCACGGCAGTTGCTGGCGTACTGCCCGCAGCAATCAGTGCGAACCGCGAGGACAAGGGGCTGATTTGCCCACATGCCTGCGGCTCGGAAGCGGCATGGGCGGGTGCAGATGTTGATATTCTCGCGCCACGCAGCCTGATCGCGCTGGCCAATCATTTCAAGGGAACGCAGGTGCTGACACCGCCCGAACCCTCCATGCGTGTTTCAAGCGAAATGCAGCCTGATCTGGCGGATATCAAAGGGCAGGAGACTGCTAAGCGTGCGCTGGAGATTGCAGCCGCAGGCAATCACAATTTGCTGCTGGTCGGCCCGCCGGGATCAGGCAAATCCATGCTGGCGCAGCGACTGCCGTCGATCCTGCCAAAACTCAGCCCACGCGAGCTGCTTGATGTGTCGATGATTGCATCTATCGCTGGTGAATTGTCGGGCGGAAAGCTTTCTGACCGCAGACCGTTTCGTGCGTCGCATCATTCCGCATCCATGGCAGCAATGGTGGGCGGCGGTTTGCGGGCAAGACCGGGCGAGGTGTCTCTCGCACATAATGGCGTACTATTTCTCGATGAGTTTCCTGAATTCTCGCCGCAGGTGCTCGATTCGCTCCGCCAGCCGCTGGAAACAGGCGAATGCATGATCGCCCGTGTCAATCATCGCACGAGCTATCCGGCGCGGTTTCAGCTGATTGCGGCAATGAACCCATGCCGATGCGGTATGGCAGGAGAGCCGGGACATACATGCGCGCGTGGACCGCGTTGCCAGAGTGATTATCAGGCACGAATTTCCGGCCCCTTGCTGGATCGCATCGACCTGCGCGTTGATATGCCGGCTGTCTCGGCGCTTGATCTCATACAGCCATCGCAGTCTGAACGAAGTGAAAGTGTGGCCAAGCGCGTGGCGCGGGCGCGTGCGATCCAGAGTGCACGCTATACGGCACTTGGCCTTGATGCATCAATTACCAATGCCAATTGCTCGGCAAATCTGATCGAGGAAGTGGCAAGACCCGACCCCGCTGGTGTTAAATTGCTGCGTGACGCCAGCGAACAGATGCGCTTTTCCGCGCGCGCATATCATCGTATTCTGAAAGTCGCACGCACGCTGGCTGACCTTGACGGTGTGGATCAGATCAGCCGTATCCATCTTGCCGGTGCGATTTCCTATCGTATGGGAGCAGAGAGGCTGTCTTCTGTGGCGTGAAAACCGCCACAGAAGTCCTGATCCTCATTGGTTCAGTTTGCGTGAAGTGTCACGGTGCCATTGTTGAGAAAATAGGCTTTGCTGAACAATGACAGATCAAGTGGATTGGGAAGGCGTACGTCGCTTAAATCCGGGCAAGTTTTGATCTCGGCATCAAACGAGCGGTCGATCTGCGAAATGCAGAGAATGGTCATGCCTTTGTCGCGTGCAAAAGCCTCTAACGCTTGGATCTGCGCCATCAGCTCCGGCTTCTCACGCTTCTGATCCAGGAGTTGAAGATAATCGATGACGATGCAGGTGCCATGCGGTTCGTCTTGCGCCTGACCGATTATGTAATCAGCGCTGATTGCCTCAGATGTGTCGAACACGAACAGATCATTGAAGTCGCGATCATCGACACCAAGCATGTCAAATCGCTTGGCAATGTCTTTTCGTGTGTAATCGAGAGAGTAGAACAGACCGCGCTGCCCCTTTCTCATCGCCTCAATGAGGATTTCAAGACTGAGCAGTGTTTTGCCATGGCCCGGGCGTGCGCCCACCAGAACCAGATTGCCGGGATGCAGGCGCGCATATAGCGCTGCTGCTGAAACCGCGCCTGATTGTTTGTGTGTCAGCATACTCCAGCTTTTGAAGCCTTCGCGCGCTGCAATGCGATCCAATGCAGCATAAAGCGGTATATTCTCATCCCGCGACATAAGTTTCGCACGGCGTTTCAAGTGATAGATGGGAGCCGATAATTTCATCAAAACCTCCTATGCGAGCCATAATAGCAATCCCTCCTTATGCTTTCGCCCGAACAGTTGGTTCGATGGTTAGATTTCCCGCATGAATAATGCTTTCCCGATTGGAGGGGGGAGGCTTGGAAGCAGCCAGAATCAGAGCTTAATCCAGTTTGATTTTGCAGGAAATAGTTCAACGACAGACATGCGTTAAAAAGAAAGGGCCGGAGAGTAAAACACTCTCCGGCCCTGCGTTTGATACGATGTTCGTCTGCTTACTTAACCGAGCCAACCAGCAGATTGTCCTGAGATTCGATTGTGACCCAGCGACCGGTATTGTTTGCGGCCTGACGCTTCAGATAGGTGTAGTCGGTTTCATCCCAACGAAGAACTTCGTCAGTCAGATTGTCGAGAACGAAATCGCCACGATCTGTGCGAACGGTCAGAACCGCATGGCCTTCGCCGTCTGGCTTGCGAACAACCGTGATCAGTAGGTCAGTCATCGGAATGCCAGCCTTGGCCAGTTCACGCTGCTTGAGCAGAACATAGTCTTCGCAATCGCCAACAGTGGTCGGGTAAGCCCAATATTCCTCTACACCGTAGATTTCCATATCGGTCATCGGCTTGATGCGCTCATTAACCGAGAGATTGACGGTCTGAATATTCTGCCAGTTAGCGTTGTTGAGCAGAAGCGGACGGGTATCGCGGCTCACGATGTTGCATTCAGCAGCTTCACGCTTGCAGAACTCGTAATGACCGATTGGCTGTGAGGTCAGTTTACCTGTCTGCATATAGGCTCCCGATGCAGCCTGAGCACCAAAGCTCGAGACGAGAGCAGCAATGCCAATGCTGGCAGCAGCGATAAACTTAATGCTCGAGCGAACTACGCAAAACATACTCAAAGCCCTTTTCACAGCCCGCACTGGGCATTTATTAACGAAAAGTTAAAATATGAAACATGGTCTGAGTCAATTGAGACTGTGGCGTCTTCGCCCAACATCTTAATTAATGGTTAACGCGGGTATGTATCTGAAAACACATCTATAAATTGTATCTATGGGTGCAAAAAACCGCCGCTTGGAAGGCGGCTGTTAGGAAATTACTCATATAAAATATAGGCTTATGCGAAATCTGCCGCCGAAATGGAACAGCTTTTAAATAGGGGCTGGAGAAGGACAGCCATCCTCATGTGATTGCTAAAGTGGTGTGAAACAGACGTTTGTGTGTCCTGCACCCACAAAACCAAGGCGCTGAGCCGCTCCCTTGGAAAGATCGAGAACGCGCCCCTTAATGAACGGACCGCGATCATTGATACGGACGACAAGCGACTTGCCGTTTCTCTGGTTGGTCACTTTTACCTTGGTGCCAAGCGGCAGTGTTTTGTGAGCCGCGGTCAGACCAGCTGGGTTCATGCGTTCGCCCGATGCCGTGCGGGAGGTGAGTGCATACCAGGAAGCACCGCCACAGCGCGCAGCCTGAGCTTCCATTGCGGTGATCGAGAAAAGACCTGTGGTCGCAACGGCGAGCATAGCCATACGAATTTTGAAGTTCATACTGATTCCAAGAGTCGTTTCGAAGTGCCTTCACAGTCTTGACTGAGAAAGGCCGACGGGAACTGGAATCTAAATGTGGCGATGGCGTGATATTATTGAGAGTATTATGAGGTAATTGATTCAGAAGATTGTGCGGAAAATGATCCTATACTATGCGTTGTTTATTTGATGATTCAAGAAAAACTCAGGAATATTTTGAATTGAATCGCGTTGTTTCTGTAAAATCGCTTACGATTCGTTAAGATTCGACCGCCTGCTTCGCAGAGCCATGTTTTCAAGCGCGGGACTCAAGAAAAGCTGCTTTGGCTGAGAGGGGTATTTAGCCGCGACAATACAATTTTTATTTGTATTCCTAGTTTTCGATCCATCACCGCAAGATGACAAAATCTGGCCTTTTATGGGCAAAATACAACCAATGGGTGTTGTCTGGCCGGTAAAGTTTACCGCAACATCTGTAACTTTTGTTGAAATCCGGCGCGATGACACAGTTTTGACCGCTGGCCAGATGCATTCAAAAGCCAAAATCCTGCTATAAGCGCTCAGCTTCAGAATGGAATATGATGCAGGATAATTCGCAAGAGGACGATCAGGACACCGCGCGCCCCGCCGTCTCGGCTGGCAAGCGCGTTGTCTATCTATGCCTTGGCTTTCTCATGCTGGCACTTGGCATCATTGGTGCCATTCTGCCGGTGATGCCAACCACCATTTTCATCATCCTTGCGGCATGGTTTTTTGCGCGTTCGTCACCGAAATTCGAGGCGCGTCTGCTGGCCGATCCGCGTTTTGGCCCGATGATCATCAAATGGCGTGATCGTGGAGCCATTCCACCAAGGGCAAAACTCTATGCATGTCTTGGTATGACGTTTGGCTACGGCATGTTCTGGTGGGGCGCACAGCCTGGCCCCTTGCTTGCCGTTTCAGTTACGGTTTTTATGCTTGGTTCTGCGGCTTATGTCCTGTCGCGCCCGAGCGAATAGCGACAATATCAGAAGGGGGAGTTTCTGATGCCTTTGCCCATCATCAATCCGCTTATCGATAAGCTCTCTGCGCCACCCATCCCAGCCGTTCAGGCGTGGGCGCGTGAATATGATGGCGCGCATGGACCTCTGATCGATCTGTCGCAAGCCGTACCCGGCTACCCACCGCATCCTGATATGCTGCGCTTTCTCGGCGAAGCTGCAAGCTCGGTCGCTTACGCGGGCTATGGCCCGATTGAGGGAGAAATTTTTCTGCGGGAAGCCTATGCCCGGCATGTCGGCAATCTTTATGGCGCGGAGATCAAGGCTGGCAATATTCATATAACGTCGGGCTGCAATCAGGCGTTCATTGCGGCAATCATGTGCGTTGCTCAAAGCGGAGATACGGTTCTCGCCACCGATCCATTCTATTTCAATCACCGGTCATCGTTGGAAATGCTGGGAATTCGCTCGGAAACGATGCTTTGCCGCGCCGAAAATGGCTTCGTGCCGGATATAGAGGATGTGCGGGCCGCATTGCATAAAGGCGTGCGTGCGCTGGTGTTGGTTTCTCCCAACAATCCAACCGGTGCTATTTATCCGCCGCAGCTACTGGCGCAAATCTATGCGGCCTGCCGTGACAATGGAACATGGCTCCTGCTGGATGAAACCTATCGCGATTTTCTCAGTGACGCTGATCAGGCGCCCCATGATCTCTTTAAAGAAGTCGATTGGCCGTCGCATTTGATCCAGCTTTATAGCTTCTCGAAATCCTTCTGCATTCCCGGTCACAGGCTAGGCGCAATCGTAGCGGGTGCTGACATGGTGGCGAATGTTACCAAGGTCATGGACAATCTGCAGATCTGTGCAACTCGCGCGCCACAGATTGCGGTCAGTCGGGCTATCGAGCCGCTACAGTCCTGGCGTGATGACAATCGCAAGGAGATTGCACGACGGGCAGAGGCTTTACGTGTCTCGATGAGCAATGTCGCCGGTTGGCATGTTGAGGCGGTGGGTGCCTATTTCGCTTTTGTGCGGCATCCTTATGATGGTTTGTCTTCTGTCGCGGTTGCCGAGAGGCTTGCCAAAACGACTGGCATCATTACCTTGCCCGGCAGCTTCTTTGGTGAAAGCCAGGATGCTTTCCTGCGCTTTGCTTTCGCCAATGTCGATGTCGCAGGCATTGAGGCGACTGCTGCACGATTGTCATGTTTTAAAATGTGAAGCAGCAGGCCCGCGTGGAAAACCCCACAAAACCGCGGGCAAAGGCGATTGATACAAAGCTGTTACACTACTGTCATATGACTGTTATATAGAGCGCGTAGACGGCTGGTGACGCTTTCACGTCATGTGTCTTTTACAACAGGGGCTGGTGCTCATGAACAAGATGATTTCCTCGACCGCAGCGCTCGCAATTGCTGCAGTATTGTCGGTTTCCGCTGCGAATGCGCGCGATCAGATTCAGGTTTCCGGTTCCTCGACCGTTCTGCCTTATGCCAAGATCGTTGCTGAAACCTTTGGCGAAACCTATCCTAACTTCAAGACGCCGGTCATTGAATCGGGCGGCTCCGGCGCAGGCATCAAAGAATTCTGTAAGGGTGTGGGTGAAAACACCATCGATATCGCCAATGCATCGCGCGCCATGAAGGGCACCGAACTCAAGTCCTGCATCGACGCTGGCGTCAAGGAAGTTCAGGAAGTTCGTTTCGGTTATGACGGCATCGTCTTCGCAACCGACGCAAACGGCCCAGACTGGAAGCTCGCTCCAGTTGATGTTTACAAGGCACTTGCTGCCAAGCTCGTCGTAGATGGCAAGCTCGTAGACAATCCAAATACCAAGTGGAATCAGGTCAATGCAGACCTGCCGGATTGGGACATCACCGCTTACATTCCTGGCGAAAAGCACGGCACCCGTGAAGTTTTTGAAGAAAAGCTTCTTGCTGACGGCTGCAAGGAATCGGGCGCTCTCGACGAAATCAAGAAGACTGGCCTCGACGACAAGGCTTCGGCTGCTGCCTGTATCGCTGTTCGTAAGGACGGCAAGGCAGTCGACATCGATGGCGACTACAGCGAAACGCTGGCTCGCATCGACTCCAACAAGCAGGGCGTTGGTGTTTTCGGTCTCTACTTCTTCGAAAACAACGCTGACAAGCTGAAGGTTGCAACCGTCAGCGGCGTCAAGCCATCGGCTGAAACTGTTGCTTCGGGCGAATATCCAGTTTCGCGCCCACTGTTCTTCTACGTGAAGAAGGCTCACCTGGGCGTTATCCCAGGCCTGAAGGAATATGTTGACTTCTTCCTGTCCGAACAGATGGTTGGCCCAGAAGGCCCGCTTGCTGAATACGGTCTGGTTCCAGCGCCAGATGCAGAGCGTGAAGCTCAGCGTACTGCCTTCACTGAAGGCAAGGTAATGGAAGCTAAGTAAGCTTTGATCTGTGGAATGTGGGGAGAACCTCTCCCCACATTCTTCTTCTTTTGCGCATGTCGTTTAGGACGAGCGCATTCGCATGGACATTGTTGTGCTGGTTCACAGCATTTGTCTTAGTTTTGGGGCAACCGGGGAAATTGAATGTCCTTCTTTCTGGTTCTCGTCAGTGTTGTTGCAATCGGACTGATCGGCTTTTTCATTGGCCGTCAACGCGCCGTTGCACTCAATAAGGCGCAACCTGCAGCCGGATCAGGCGCAGGGGTAGAGAAAATGCATTCCCGCCCGCATTATCATGGCTGGTGGGTTTTCCTCGTTTCGGCTCTGCCCGCAATTCTGTTTCTCGCGGTTTGGGCGGTCGGCACGTCGGCTTATCTTGATCATACGGCAACTGCCCGTATGCCTGAGGCTGTTGAGGATGGCTCCTATTCAGAGCGCAGCTTGCAGCTCGGTATGATCCGCAGCCTTGCCGACGGTATCGTAAAGCTGACACCCGCCGAAATCGAAAGCTTCCCGCAGACCTATAAGGATGCGCGCGAAGTTCTCGGCTCAAAGGGCGTAGTACTTGCTACTGAAGGTCAGGACTATATGGTCCCGATCGCTCTCTTCCTTGAGCACGCCAACAAGATTTCTCACACGGTCGGCAGCGTTATTGCGCTGGTGATTGCCATAGCAGGCCTCGTTTTTGGTCTGTCGGGGATCAAACGTCGCACGCGCGCCCGTAATAATGTCGAGCGCATCGTGCTGTGGGGGCTCGTTGCCTCCTCCGGTATCGCGATCCTGACGACCATCGGCATTGTTTTCTCCGTTCTGTTCCAGACGGTTACTTTCTTCCAGTCGATCGCACCGATGGATTTCTTCTTCGGTACGGTTTGGGACCCACGCTTTGCAGCTGCAGGTTCTGGCGGTGAAGTTGGTCAGTTTGGTCTTATCCCGCTTCTGGCCGGTACGCTCTACATTGCTTTCGTGGCCATGCTGTTTGCAGTGCCCGTCGGTCTGTTCTCCGCGATCTACATGGCCGAATATGCGTCGCCGAGAGTCCGTACCGTTGTTAAGCCGCTGCTTGAACTTCTGGCTGGTATCCCGACCATCGTTTACGGCTTCTTCGCGTTGATTACGGTAGGCCCGTTCCTGCGTGATCTCTCGGCTGCCATTGCAGGCGGTCAGGGTTTCATCATGGCGCAGAGCGTGCTGACGGCAGGTCTCGTCATGGGTGTGATGCTCATCCCGTTCGTTTCGTCGCTGTCTGACGACATCATCACATCGGTTCCGCGCTCGCTGCGTGACGGTTCGCTCGGTCTTGGTGCAACGCGTTCGGAAACGATCAAGCGTGTTGTTCTTCCCGCTGCACTTCCAGGCATCGTCGGTGCCCTTCTGATGACGGCATCGCGTGCAATCGGTGAAACGATGATTGTGGTTCTCGCAGCCGGTGTTGCAGCGCGTCTTACGGCCAATCCGTTTGAAGCCATGACCACCATTACGGTCAAGATCGTCAACCAGCTGACCGGCGACCTTGAATTCGACTCGCCGCAGACACTTGTTGCCTTTGCGCTGGGTATCACTCTTTTCGTCCTGACGCTGATCATGAATATCTTTGCGCTCTACATCGTTCGCAAGTACCGGGAGCAGTACGAATAATGACCGATTCAACTTTCAATGCTGCTGGGAATGCCGTGGCAACACCCCAGCGCCGCGATATCGGAATCAAGCGTCGCTACGCTGCTGAACGCCGCTTCCGCCTCTATGGCATCGTTGCCATTGCGATTGGTGTGTTCTTCCTTTGCGCGCTTCTGTTCTCGGTTTTCTCGAAGGGCTACACGGCGTTCGGACAGACGACGATCTATCTGCCGGTTAAGCTTGACGAGCAGGTTATTGATCCGGGCAACAAGCGCGCGACCGATCCGAATGTGCTGATTACCGCAAACTACCCGCTTCTGGTCCGCAACGCGCTGGCTGAGAAACTCGGTGTGGCATCGACAGATCGCGCGCAATTGCGTGAGGTTGGCCGTTTCTTCTCTGACGGTGTTCGCGTTCAGCTTCGCCAGATGGTGATGGATAATCCATCGCTTATCGGGACTACGCAGACGGTTCCGGTTCTTGCTGCTGCTGATATCGACTCTGCTTATAAGGGCCAGATCGATCTGTCGGTTGCCGAGGCAAACCGTAAGGTTTCTGACCGCCAGGTCGCCTGGATGAAGACGCTGACTGGTGAAGGCATGATGAGCGAGGCTTTCAACTGGGGTCTGTTCACCAATGGTGCGTCCAGCCGTCCTGAAACCTCTGGTCTGGGTGTCGCGCTGGTCGGTTCCTTCTACATGATGCTGATTGTGCTGGTTCTTGCACTGCCTATCGGTGTCGCTGCTTCGATCTATCTTGAGGAATTTGCGAAGAAGAACCGCCTTACCGATCTGATCGAAGTCAACATCAACAATCTGGCTGCTGTGCCATCGATTGTGTTCGGTCTGCTTGGTCTTGCAGTCTTCATCAACTTCTTCAACCTGCCGCGTTCAGCCTCCATTGTTGGTGGTCTGGTGCTGACATTGATGACGTTGCCAACCATCATCATCGCAACACGTTCGGCACTTCGCGCTGTACCACCATCGATCCGTGCGGCGGCTCTGGGGCTAGGTGCATCTAAGACGCAGATGGTTTTCCATCATGTGCTGCCGCTCGCGGCACCTGGTATTCTGACCGGAACGATTATCGGTCTGGCTCAGGCTCTGGGTGAAACTGCTCCGCTGCTGCTGATCGGTATGGTGGCCTTCGTTGCCAATATGCCGACAACCCCGATGGATCCTGCAACGGCTCTGCCTGTGCAGATCTTCATGTGGGCCAATGAAGCCGAGCGTGCCTTTGTAGAACGGACATCAGGCGCTATTATCGTCCTGCTCCTGTTCCTGGCAGTAATGAACATTGCAGCAATTATTCTGCGCCGCCGCTTTGAGCGCCGCTGGTAAACGGGAGAGAAATGATGAATCTCATGACTGAACGATCTCTCGAAAAAGCCGTAGGAGAAAAGATGAACACCAACGCCCCCTCCGTTAAGATGCGCGGTGACAAGGTCTGCGTGTTTTATGGCGAGAAGCAGGCTCTGTTCGAAGTCGATCTGGAAGTTCCGGAAAAGATGGTCACAGCGCTGATCGGTCCTTCGGGTTGCGGCAAGTCTACCTTCCTGCGTTCGCTTAACCGCATGAACGACACCATCGAAGGTTGCCGCATCGCGGGCAAGATCACGCTCGACAACGAAGACATCTACGATCCGAAGATCGACGTTGTTGAATTGCGCGCTCGCGTTGGCATGGTGTTCCAGAAGCCAAATCCATTTCCGAAGTCGATCTTTGAAAACGTCGCCTATGGCCCACGTATTCACGGCCTTGCCCGCAACAAGACCGATCTCGAAGAAATCGTTGTCACCAGCTTGCAGAAGGCCAGCCTCTTTGAAGAGGTCAAGGATCGTCTGCATGATGCCGGCACCGGTCTTTCCGGTGGTCAGCAGCAGCGTCTGTGCATCGCGCGCGCTATTGCCGTCAGTCCCGAAGTGATCCTGATGGATGAGCCTTGCTCGGCACTCGATCCGATCGCGACCGCCAAGGTTGAAGAGCTGATCGACGAACTGCGCCAGAACTACACCATCGTCATCGTTACACACTCCATGCAGCAGGCCGCACGCGTTTCGCAGCGTACTGCCATGTTCCATCTGGGCAATCTGGTGGAAGTGGGTGATACGGACGTGATGTTCACGGCACCGACCGAAAAGCGCACGCAGGACTACATCACCGGTCGCTTTGGCTAATTAATTGGAACGGGAGCGGCGGCTGGTTTGATAACAAAGCTGTTTGGCTTCCCCGCAATTTACATTGAGGTCTATTATGGCGTCTCAGCATACTGTTAGCGCTTACGACGAAGAACTGCAGTTCCTCACGCATAAGATCGCCGAGATGGGCGGTCATGCAGAGCGCATGGTCGAGCAGTCCGTTGCAGCGATTGTCAATGCCGACAATGCACTTGCCCAGCGTGTTATCTCCGACGATCTCATCCTCGATGCAAGTGAGCGCGAGATTGATGATAAGGCCGTAATGATTATCGCCAAGCGCCAGCCAATGGCTGTCGATCTGCGTGAAATCATCGGCTCGATCCGTATCTCTGCCGATCTGGAGCGCGTTGGCGATCTTGGCAAAAATATTGCTAAGCGCGTTGCTGCGGTTTCGGAATCGCGCCAGCCGGTCAAGCTCTATCGCGGCCTTGAAACCTTGGCTGAGCTGGCACTCACCCAACTCAAAGACGTGCTCGATGCCTATGCAACGCGCTCGGTACAGCAGATCAACGTCGTTCGCGACCGCGATGACGAAATTGACTCGATGTACACTTCGCTGTTCCGCGAGTTGTTGACCTACATGATGGAAGATCCGCGCAACATTTCCGCCTGCACGCATCTTCTGTTTTGCGCAAAGAACATCGAGCGCATTGGCGATCACGCAACCAACATTGCTGAGACGGTCTATTACATCGTGACCGGTCTGCAAATGCCTGCGGAGCGCCCAAAAGAAGACCTGAGCCACGGTATCGTCGTGGACGAGGCGCGTAAATCCTAAGAACATCTGGCACCGCATTCGTGCGGTCCAGATGCCTGCATGAATATGAAAAACGCGACGGCACGCGGTCGATCGGGGGCTTGTATCTTCCGCTGCCTCAAGCGCATCCCAAAAAGTGCGAAGCGATTTTGGGAAGTATATGCGATAAAAACAAGTGCTTAGAGCATGATCCAATTTAGTCGGATCACAGGCGCTCTAAATTTTGGATAGGAAATACTGGATGTCACAGGCACCCAAGATTGCTGTGGTTGAAGACGAAGAAGCCCTGAGTGTACTCCTGCGTTATAACCTCGAAGCCGAGGGGTATCAGGTTGACGCGATGCTGCGCGGCGATGAAGCCGAAATCGCACTTCGTGAAAATGTGCCGGATCTTCTTATTCTGGACTGGATGCTCCCTGGTGTTTCCGGGATCGAGCTGTGCCGCCGTCTGCGCCAGTGGCCGGAAACAGAGCGCCTGCCGATCATCATGTTGACCGCACGCGGTGAAGAAAGCGAACGCGTTCGTGGCCTGAGCGTGGGTGCCGATGATTATGTCGTCAAACCTTTTTCGACACCGGAATTGCTGGCTCGCGTCAAAGCCATGCTCCGTCGCGCCAATCCGAGTGTCCTGTCGCATGTGCTGAAAGTCGGCGATCTTGTTCTCGACCGCCAGCAGCATCGCGTCTATCGCAAGGAAAAGGAAGTCCGTCTCGGACCGACAGAATTCCGCCTGCTCGAATATTTCATGATGTCGCCGGGCCGTGTCTTCTCGCGCAGCCAGTTGCTTGATGGCGTCTGGGGGCCAGACATTTATGTCGATGATAGAACAGTCGACGTGCATGTCGGACGTCTTCGCAAGGCAATTAATGTTGGTCGCGCGCTTGATCCTATCCGCACGGTACGCGGTGCTGGATACTCATTCGGATAACCAAATCTCGATTTGCAGAACCCTATACAAGCGGCTCGTTGCTGAAAATGCGACGGGCCGTTTTGCATATTCGGCAAGAACGTTACGACTCAGTTCCAACCTTCCGATTCGGAATTCAATATCCACAACGTGCCAAAACGGCCAGTATCACACGATGTTACAATGATCGTGACAAAGTTGAAGAGCCGGCGAAATCGAGGTCAAAAGCAGCATCGAAAAAGCTTAAAAAGACGCTTGCGTAAAATCTTGAAACATCGGCGAAATAAGGCAGTGATGTGGCCTGTATTTCAGCAAATTGAATCGCGTTAAATCAATAACTTATAAGATTTGCTAAATCACGTTAAGGATTTGTTAATAAATTTAAGGGGTTTGTGGGGAAAATTAAGCTCTGGATTCGGGTTCAATCTGCCTCTGTTTTGGAGGTGTCATGACTTTTGGAATTTGACCATTCGCCTTTTTTTGGCCTAAAAATTCTAAAACCTTGAATGCAATGAGTGACAGCAGAACGTTTATTTTATGATTTTCGTTCTATTTGGCTGGAGCGCCGGGCATCTTAGAAGGATGTGCAAAGGCTGCTCTGTTAGTTCAAATCTGCTGCATAGTTTTATGCGGTGGCACCACAGCCAGGTTTCAAACGCCTTTTGCGGGGCGGAGGCCAGGTTGGATCAGTTAAGGGTCCTAACTATGAGACTGAGCCGTTGACGCGCGCTTCGAAATGGAAATTGCCCGTTATTCTAGGGCTGCTGGTTGCGCCATTTTTGGTGACGGGTTGCACGACGACCAGTGGTACGACCAAAACCAAAACCGAAAAGACGGCGGCGGCTAGCCACGTCAAGACAGTCAATGGCGTCAAGACTTTCACATACACCGCCAAAGACCGCGAATGCCTCGAACGTGCGATGTTCTTCGAATCCAACCGTTCAAGCCCCGATGGTCTGATGGCCGTTGGTACGGTTGTGATGAACCGTCTCGCTTCGGGTAGCTATCCGGATACGATCTGCGGCGTTGTTGGTCAGAAGAACCAGTTTGCGCCCGGCGTTCTGACACGCAAGATGAATTCAAAGGCTATGCCTGACGTTCAGGCAACAGCCGATGCTGTTCTTAAGGGCAAGCGTCATCCATCGCTGAAGAACTCGATGTTCTTCCACACGGCTGGCTTGAAGTTCCCTTACCGCAACATGCATTACGTGCTGGTTGCTGGCGGAAACTCCTTCTACGAAAAGCGTGGTCGCGATGGCGAACTGGAAAATCCGGTTCCACAGACCCCGTACAATCTGGCCTATGCTTCTACTCCACAGGCACCATCCATGCCTGAAGGTCCGTTCTACAACGTAACCGATCAGCAGGATGCGACTGTTCCGCAGGCACAGCCAACAGTGCAGGTTGCATTGGCTGAAGCAGCGAAGACGACAGAAACCCAGCAGAATGGCGGCGTCGGCCCACAGGCTCGTGGTGATCGTTTGGCTGCTCTGCCTGTCAAACCAGCGGAAAAGCCGGTTATGACACAGGTGGCAAGCTATCAGCCGACATTCGATGAAACGGCTCCGGCTGCGGAAAATGTATCTCTCGGCTATACCGCCGATAAGAAGCATGTCGATGCAATCGGCGCGATGCTTCTGTCGCAGGAACGACCGGAATCACCACTTTAAAAGCTGACTTAAGCACAAAAAAGCGCCCGAAAGGGCGCTTTTTTATTATTTTGCCTGCACTGGTACGGGTCGATAAACAGGCTGATAGATAACCATGGGCATATCATAGAAATCAGGTTTGTTCTGCCAGGCACGACGATCCGCACGGCGGTCAAGATCAAGCTGCAACAGGCAGTTGGAAAACGCATCGGATTTTTGTTTGAAACCATAGCTGCGGCAGGTCTGTTCGTCTGCTGCGCGGCGCTGTTCGGGTGTCATAGTTTGACAGCCTGCAACCAAGCCCGCCAGACCAAGGATAATAAGCACGCTTTTCTTCATAGCCGTTGCTCTCATTGAGTAAAAGTTTCTATCGACCGCGATCTAAATATAGCGCAGTGGCGAGAAAAAGCGTGGTGAAATTAAGTCATCTTGCCCAGCGCATCCTGAAAAGTGCGGCGCAGTTTTCAGACACGATGTGCGCCAAAAAGAGATTGGGGCGCTTATCTGGTGCAATCAGATTGAAAAGCGCTCTAAACTGCCGCTGATTCTTTCAAACACGAGGCTTGCAGCCATATGGCACATGACAATAACGCTCCCGTCATCGATCCGGTAAAACTCGAACGTCTGGCCGAAGTCGCTGTGCGCGTCGGGCTGCAATTGCGCGAAGGTCAGGACCTTGTCATCACCGCACCTGTCGTTGCGCTGCCGCTGGTGCGTTTGATCGCGAAACACGCCTATAAGGCTGGTGCAGGCGTCGTAACGCCATTCTTCTCCGATGATGCAATTGCGCTGGCGCGTTATGAAAATGCATCGGATGAGAGCTTTGATCGTGCGGCTGGCTGGCTTTATGAAGGCATGGCCAAGGCCTATGCCAATGGCGCAGCACGTCTCGCCATCGCCGCTGATAATCCGATGCTGTTGTCCTCGCAGGATGCGTCAAAGGTTTCGCGCGCCAATCGCGCCAACTCCAAGGCCTATCAGCCAGCGCTCGAAAAAATCGCAGGTTTCGACATCAACTGGAATATCGTTTCCTACCCGAACCCGGAATGGGCGAAGCTGATGTTCCCAGATGACGCAGAAGACGTTGCGACCCGCAAGCTGGCCGATGCTATATTTGCTGCTTCCCGCGTTGATGTGGACGATCCGGTCGGTGCATGGGCCGCGCACAATGCAGCATTGCGCACCCGCACGCGTTTCCTCAACGGCAAAGCCTACAGCGCGCTGCATTTTAAGGGACCGGGCACAGACCTGACGGTCGGTCTTGCCGATGGCCATGAATGGCATGGCGGCGCATCGACGGCCAAGAACGGCATAACCTGCAACCCGAATATCCCGACCGAGGAAGTATTCACCACACCACATGCGCTGCGCGTCGAGGGGCATGTATCGAGTACCAAGCCGCTGTCGCATCAGGGCACACTGATCGACAATATTTCCGTGCGCTTTGAAGGTGGACGCATTGTCGAAGCCAAGGCAAGCCGTGGCGAAGAAGTACTCAACAAGGTACTGGATACGGACGAAGGCGCACGTCGTCTGGGTGAAGTGGCGCTGGTTCCGCACTCCTCGCCAATTTCGCAGAGCGGGCTTCTGTTCTATAATACGCTGTTTGATGAAAATGCTGCGAGCCACATCGCGCTCGGCCAGTGCTATTCGAAATGCTTTATCGATGGTGCAAAGCTTACACCTGAACAGATTGCAGCACAGGGTGGTAATTCAAGCCTCATTCACATTGACTGGATGATCGGTTCCGACAAGATTGATGTCGATGGGGTTAATGCAGATGGCAGCAGAGAGCCTGTCATGCGTGGCGGCGAATGGGCCAACTGATAAAAATAAGGCCGGGAAATTTCCCGGCCTTATTCGTATTCTCAGAACACCAAAATCAGTTCTTTTCCTGAACGTGGGCTTCTAGGAACCACAGCGACTTGTCGAGGCTGCGCGAGGCGGCGGTGAAAATATCCGCCGTGGTGTCGTCACCTGCTTCATCTGCATCTTTGATCGACTGGCGTACGAGATTTGCAACATCGCCATAGCGTTCGATCAGCGCTGCCAGATGATCATGAACAGCGTAAATGTCGGTCGGATAAGCCTCAAGCTTGGAGTCTTTCGCGACAACCTGTGTCGTACCATAGGCGGTTCCGCCAAGCTGTACGGCACGTTCGGCGATGGTATCGACATGCTCGTCGAGGTCAGTGCGGAACGTGTCGAGCAATTCATGCACGGCGATAAATTGCGGTCCCTTGAGGTTCCAGTGAGCCTGCTTGGTGATGAGGGCAAGGTCGA
The DNA here is from genome assembly GCA_018798825.1 of Ochrobactrum sp. BTU1. Lineage (NCBI taxonomy): Bacteria > Pseudomonadati > Pseudomonadota > Alphaproteobacteria > Hyphomicrobiales > Brucellaceae > Ochrobactrum > Ochrobactrum sp. BTU1. The sequence goes on from CP076354.1 coordinate 2,334,657, forward strand.
TTGTCGCGGCCAGATTTTCATTCAGCAGCGCGATCATCGTGGTCTTTGTATTGGAGGGAAGATCGTTGCGGGTTGCATGCATCGACTTCTTGGACATTTTATCCTCATATCCTTTGCGCGATCCGGCTTGTTTTCGGTGATTGGGATATCACCGATGAAAAACAGATTTGTTTCTCTAAAAAAACCGGTCTCGCCAGATCTCAATAAAAGGCCGGTCTTGGGATACGGTAAATGGTATCCGCCCCGCATCCAGCATAAAAACGTTCCGCACAAAGTTTTGTTCCTGAAAACAGCTGCAAATTTAGCCGGTTTTATGTGTTTCGCTTGTCGCAGGACGATTTCTGATTTACCCGATGGCACATGAAGATACTCGCCCTCGATACCGCCTCTTCCTGGTGTGCTGCCGCAGTCTATGATTCCGGCACAAATACAGTTCTTGCTGAAATCAGCGAGAATATCGGCAAGGGACATGCTGAAGTCCTGATGGACTATATTGGGCAGGCAATGACGCAATCCGGAATTTCTATGACCGAACTTGATCGTGTAGCTGTCAATGTCGGTCCTGGTTCCTTTACCGGCGTGAGGATTGGTGTGTCGGCCGCACGCGGTTTTGCACTCGCACTTGATCGCCCGGCACTTGGCGTAAGCGCGTTTGATGCACTCGCGTCTGAAGTTGCAATAAGCCATCCAAGACAGCCGGTTCTGGTTTTGCTTGAAGCGCATCGTGGTGAGATTTATGCGCAGGCCTTTGGTGCTGACGGGGTGGCCATAACTGGCCCGATGGTGCTGGCGCGTGAGGAAGCGCTGGCGCTTATTCAACAGCAATCTTCCGACACGATTCTGTCGGGTTCGGCTGCCGCTGCGCTCAATGAAACTCTAGCAGGTTCTTTCAGTGTTGCGCGCGGTGAGCCGACAGCACACATCGGCACTTATGCAAAGCTCGCAGCCTTGCACGAGCCGGGTGAGGCCCCTAAGCCGCTTTATATGCGTGGCCCTGATGTGAAGCCGCAGACGGGTTTTGCACTGCCGCGCAAGGCAGGCGGGGAATAACGTCATGATGAGCTTTGTGCTTGGACGCTTTGGCCGCAGACCTGTTTCAATTGAGCCGCTTGGCGCACAGGACAGCGGCGAAATCCAACGTATTCACGCGCTGGCTTTTCATCATGGCTGGAGCTCGGACGATTTCCGCTCGCTGATTGCGCAGGATTCGGTGTTCGGCTTTGTTGCGCGGCCCGAGGGTAAGCCCGGCAAGGCATGTGGCTTTGTGCTGGCGCGACTGGTTGCAGGCGAAGCGGAAATTTTAACGATTGCGGTTTCTGATGAGGTGCGCAAGCGGGGTGTCGGACGCTCGATGATGGATGCGGTGCTGCGTTATCTCTATCAGGAACGCGCAGATACGCTGTTTCTGGAGGTTGATGAAAACAACATCGCGGCACTCGTATTGTATCGGCGCATGGGTTTCAACAAGGTCGGTGATCGCCCTGCTTATTATGAAACAACCAATGGCCGCTCGTCGGCTTTCATTCTGCGACGCGATCTGGTGAGACCACAATGATTGGTGCAATCCGCATCGTTCTGGTTGTTGCAGCGATGGTGACGCTGAGCTTGTCGCTTATTCCCGTGCAGTATGTTTTTCTGAAACTGAAAAACACATGGAAACGCCGCCTGCCGAATTTTTTTCATCGCATTGTAGCGCGCCTGTTTGGTTTTCGGATCGCGATTGTCGGAGAAATGCCGGAAGGCCGACCGCTGCTGCTGGTCGCCAATCACACATCATGGAGCGATATTGTCGTTCTTTCGGCGACAGGGCAGGTGTCATTCATCGCCAAGTCCGAAGTCAAAAGCTGGCCGGTATTTGGATTCTTTGCAGTGCTGCAGCGCACCGTCTTCGTTGAGCGTGAACGGCGCGGCAAGACCGGCGAACAAACATCCGACATCGCCAGGCGTCTGGCTGATGGCGATGCCATGGTGCTGTTTCCCGAAGGCACGACATCGGATGGCAATCGTGTCTTGCCATTTAAAACCGCACTTTTTGGTGCTGCCCATGCAGCAATCCGCGAAGCCAGCGTGCCGGAAGTGATCGTGCAGCCGGTAGCAATTGCCTATACTGGTGTGCATGGCATGGCGATGGGCCGTTATCATCGCCCGATTGCCTCATGGCCGGGTGATGTTCAGTTGATGCCACATCTCAAGGGCATCCTGCGCGAAGGTGCCATCGATGTTGAAGTGCGCTTCGGTGAGCCGATTGTGGTAACCGCCGATACGGATCGCAAAGCGCTTGCCCGCTCCATGGAAAACCGGGTGAGGGCGCTTTTGCAGACGTCGTTGCATGGTCGCGAGATCGCGGAAGATTAAGAGCGTAAGTTTGTCGCCTTTTAATGCCGTGATAAAAACGCTAGATAGCCGCCATGAGCGAAAACATGACCGATATTCAAAAAGCATCAGATGGCAGCAACACACGTAAGGTCTTTGTGAAGACCTATGGTTGCCAGATGAATGTCTATGACAGCCAGCGCATGGCCGACAGCCTTGCACAGGAAGGCTATGTCACGACCGATACGCCGGATGATGCTGATTTGGTTCTGCTCAACACCTGCCATATTCGCGAAAAGGCATCGGAAAAGCTTTATTCAGCGCTGGGTCGCCTGCGCAAGATGGCTGATAAACGAGGACCAAATGGCAAGGAATTGACCATTGGTGTTGCCGGTTGCGTCGCACAGGCTGAAGGTCAGGAAATCCTGCGCCGTGCGCCCAATGTCGATCTGGTGATCGGACCTCAGACCTATCATCGTTTGCCGAATGCGCTTGCGCGCGTGCGTGGCGGCGAAAAGGTTGTCGAAACCGAATATGCCATCGAAGACAAGTTCGAACATCTGCCCGCACCAAAGCGCGAAGAAACCCGCAAGCGTGGTGTCTCGGCTTTTCTGACGGTTCAGGAAGGTTGCGACAAGTTCTGTACGTTCTGCGTAGTGCCCTATACGCGTGGTTCGGAAGTCTCGCGCAGTGTTGCGCAGATTGTTGCTGAAGCAGAACGCCTAGCCGATAGCGGCGTGCGCGAACTCACGCTTTTGGGTCAGAACGTCAATGCATGGCATGGCGAGGGTGATGATGGTCGCGAGTGGGGGCTTGGTGAGCTTTTGTTCCGCCTTGCACGCATCCCCGGTGTGGCGCGTTTGCGTTATACGACCAGCCATCCGCGTGACATGGACGACACGCTGATTGCAGCGCATCGCGATCTTCGTCAGCTGATGCCTTACCTGCATCTGCCGGTTCAGGCGGGTTCGGATCGTATTCTCAAGGCGATGAACCGTCGTCACAAGGCTGATGAATATATCCGCCTTGTCGAGCGTATCCGTGAAGTGCGCCCGGATATGGCTCTATCGGGTGATTTTATCGTCGGCTTCCCCGGCGAAACTGATCAGGATTTTGAAGATACGATGCGTCTGGTGCGCGAAGTGCATTATGCGCAGGCCTATTCGTTCAAATATTCGCCGCGTCCCGGCACACCCGGGGCGGATCTTCCCGACCATGTGGAAGAAGCAGTCAAGGATGAACGCCTGCAACGTCTTCAGACGCTGTTGAACGAACAGCAATATGCGTTTCAGGATTCGCTCGTTGGCCGTGAAATGGATGTGCTTCTGGAAAAGAAGGGCCGTTTCGACCGTCAGATGGTTGGCCGTTCGCCATGGCTATTGCCTGCGATCATCGATGACAATGAAGATCAGGTCGGTGAAATCATCCGCGTAAAAATTACGGGGACTGGCACCAATAGTCTTATTGCGCAAAAGCTTGTCTAAGCGCATGATGTCATTCAGGCAGTAGTCGCGGTGTCTCGAGTTTCGTACCGAACATTCTGCCGGTACTGCGATTGCAATGCGTGAACCTTAGGGAGATGCGGTTGAGCGCTACTGAAAAGTTAAAGCCTGCCAAGCCAACCATTCAAACGCAAAACAGCCCGACTATAACCCCGGTTACAAGCTCAGCTTCTGGGGCCTCCGATATGGCTCATATCGTCCTCACATTCGACAATAACCGTCTTGCCAGTGCGCTTTACGGCCAGTTCGATGAGAACTTGGCGCGTATCGAGCAGAAGCTCGGTGTCGATGTGCGTTCAAAGGGCAATCAGCTTTCGATTCGTGGAGAACCCACCGCCACCGAACAGGCACGGCGTGCGTTGGATAATCTCTATGAAACTCTGCAAAAGGGCCATGAACTTGGACCGTCAGATGTTGATGGTGCTCTTCGCATGGCGATTGCTGCCGACGATCAGCTGACACTGCCGACCCTTGAAAACAAGGGCAAGCTTTCGTCGGCGCAGATATCCACCCGCAAGAAGACGATCTTTGCCCGCACCCCGGTTCAGGACGCCTATATGCGTGCCTTGGAACGCTCGGAGCTGGTTTTTGGTGTCGGTCCTGCGGGTACGGGTAAAACCTATCTGGCGGTCGCCCATGCAGCCATGTTGCTGGAGCGCGGTCTTGTGGAGCGCATCATTCTTTCTCGTCCGGCTGTTGAAGCAGGCGAGCGTCTCGGCTTTCTGCCGGGCGACATGAAGGAAAAGGTCGATCCTTACCTTCGCCCGCTTTATGACGCGCTTTACGACATGATGCCTGCGGAAAAAGTCGAACGCGCTATTACAGCTGGCGTGATTGAAATCGCTCCGCTTGCCTTCATGCGTGGCCGCACGCTTGCGCATTCGGCCGTCATTCTCGATGAAGCGCAGAACACGACATCCATGCAGATGAAGATGTTTCTGACACGTCTTGGTGAAGGTTCGCGCATGATGGTCAATGGCGATCCAAGCCAGATCGATCTTCCGCCCGGCCAGAAATCCGGTCTCGTTGAGGCGCTTCGAGTTCTCGAAGGCGTGGATTCTGTGGTCAAGGTGCGCTTTACCGAGAAAGATGTCGTGCGCCATCCGCTGGTGGCTGCAATTGTCGGCGCTTACGACAATGATGCAAAAAAGCACGCACGGTCGGAATGATTGAAGATTAGTCTTGCATTCCTGTGAGACAATGACGATCTAAAAATATTACGTCCGCTTTCAGGCGGACGTCTCTTTTAACAACTGGAAGGATAGAGCGGCTGTTTCATCGCAAGCCGCGACAGAAGTGTCAGACAACGCGATCCAAATCGATATTATGATCGAAGCCGGCAACTGGCCGGATGAAACAGTCCTTGAAGGGCTTGTGAAACGCTCCGTTGAGGCGGCCTGGGATAATCTCCGGTTGAAGCCTGCAGAGAGCGAACTCAGTCTGGTTTTTACAGACGATGCTTCAATCCGGAAGATCAATGCCGAGTGGCGTAACAAGGACAAGCCGACCAACGTGCTGTCCTTCCCAGCTTACCCTGTAAAGGCTGGCGAGCAGCCTGGCCCGATGCTTGGCGATATTATCGTCGCACGGGAAACGGTGGAACGCGAAGCTATCGAAGAGGGCAAACCACTCGATAACCATCTTTCCCATCTCGTGGTGCATGGCTTTTTGCATCTTTTGGGATACGATCACGAGACGGAAGAGGAGGCCGAGGAGATGGAACGCCGTGAGCGCGAAATCCTTCATGCTCTTGCCATCCCTGACCCTTATGCTGTATCCGATTTAAACGTTGAAACAGATTGATCATGGCTGACCAAAACAATTCCTCGACCGCTGGCGATAGCCGAAGCGACACACAAGACGCCGAAGGGCAAAGTACGCAGCGCTCACAATCGAGCGAAAAGCGTTCCCTGCTGGCAAATATTTTCCCGTTCATGCGTTCGCGTCAGTCATCTTCCTTGCGTGAAGATTTGGCTGATGCGCTTTCAAGCACCGAAAGCGAACAAGACTCCGCTTTCTCGCCTGAAGAAAAGGCGATGCTTCATAACATTCTGCGCCTGCGTGAAATCCGCGTCGAAGACGTGATGATTCCGCGTGCGGATGTCGTGGCCGTTGAAATCTCGACGCCTCTTTGGGAAGTGCTCGAACTGTTCGAAAGCTCGGGCCATTCGCGTATGCCGGTTTATGCCGAAACGCTGGATGATCCGCGCGGCATGATCCATATCCGAGATGTTCTTAATTATATCACTAAGCAGGCCCGTCAGAAGACGAGCCGCCGAACGACCGCGCGCAAGACTGCAGAGACAAGTGCTGCCAAGTTTGACATGGGCCGGATCGATCTTACCAAGACGATTGGTGAACTTAATCTGATGCGTAAGGTTTTGTTCGTACCGCCATCGATGATGGCAAGCGGACTGATGGCGCGTATGCAGGCAACCCATATCCAGATGGCGCTGGTCATCGATGAATATGGTGGCACAGACGGTCTGGCTTCGCTGGAAGATATTGTCGAAATGGTCGTCGGCGATATTGAAGACGAGCACGACGACGAAGAAATAATGATCGCCGAAGAAGCAGACGGCGTTTTTGTTGTTGATGCTCGTGCTGATCTTGAGGAGCTGACTCAGAAGATCGGCCCTTCCTTTGAAGTGGGCGAGCATGGCGAGGATGTCGACACTGTCGGCGGCCTTATCTTCTCCGTTCTCGGGCGCATTCCAGTACGCGGTGAAGTGGTTCAGGCAATTCCGGGATATGAGTTCCATGTGCTGGAAGTTGACCCGCGTCGTGTGAAGCGGGTTCGTATTGTACCTCTTTCAGAAGCTGATCGTCGCAGGCAGTTGCGTGCCGTAACCACACCCAAGACGGATGAAGGCGTTTCCGATAGCACGCCAGAAACAACGGAAGCGTCCAAAGAGGCCTGATGATCAAGGGGCTTGCGGGGAAAATAGCGTCTTTAAGCGGCTGGCGTCGAGCATTGGTTGCTTTTATCAGCGGCGCCATTGCGACGCTGACGCAGCCTCCCTTTGATGTTTTCATCGCAGGCTTTTTCGCCTTCCCTCTGCTTGTCTGGCTGATGGATGGCGCTGTTCCCGACGCGAACAAAGGCCCGATAAAACGCTTTTTCCCGGTTGGCCTCATCGGCTGGTGGTTTGGCTTCGGCTATTTCGTGTCCGGTCTCTGGTGGATCGGGTCGGCCCTTCTGGTCGATGCGCGACAGTTTGCCTGGGCCATACCACTTGCCGTTTTAGGCCTTCCGGCGTTTCTTGCCATTTTCTACGGACTGGCTGCGATGATCGCTCGGCTGTTCTGGTCCGATGGTATGGGGCGTATTTTCGCTGTCGCACTTGGCTTCGGCTTCACCGAATGGTTGCGAACCTTTGTTTTCACGGGTTTTCCGTGGAATGCATTGGGCTATGCCGCGATGCCGACACCAATGATGATGCAATCGGTGGAGATTATCGGTCTTGTTGGCATGAGTGCGCTTGCAGCGCTTGTCTTTTCTGCACCGGCGCTGCTCAGCGGCGGGAAACTGGCAAAGACGGGGATGGGGCTGGCAGCGCTGCTTGTGGCCGCTCATATCGGCTTCGGCTTCTGGGTCTTGTCAAACGCGCCTGCACTCGACACAGACCGCACAACGCTCTCGATCCGTATTGTGCAGCCTTCCATTTCGCAAAGCCTGAAGTGGGACAACAACGAGCGTCGCGCAATTTTTGACAAATTCATTGCGATGACCGAACAGGCGCCAAAAAACGGCAATCCAAGGCCGGATGTCGTGATCTGGCCGGAAACTGCGGTTCCCTATATTCTGTCATCGACACCAGAGGCGCTCGCGCGTATTGCCGATGTGGTCGGTGACGATCAGGTTTTGCTGACGGGTGCCGTGCGCGAAGAACTCGTGCCGCGCCGCGACCCGCGTTATTATAATTCGATCCTGACGATCAACGGCGATGGAAAAATCATCGATTACACTGACAAAGTGCATCTTGTTCCATTTGGTGAATATTTGCCATTTGAGCAGATTTTGCGCAGTTTAGGTCTTCAGGAAATCGTGGAGATGCCAGGCGGCTTTACTGCCGCAAAGGCGCGCCACGCCATCAACGTAATGGAAGGCCAGACCTTCCTGCCGCTCATTTGTTATGAAGCAATTTTCCCTGACGAGCTTTCCTATACTGGACGCAAGGTGACTGCGATCGTCAATGTTACCAATGATGCCTGGTACGGTGACACGCCGGGACCTTACCAGCATTTCCGACAGGCACAGGTGCGTTCGGTTGAACAAGGCCTTCCGTTGGTGCGTGCAGCAAATAATGGTATTTCAGCAGTCGTCGATGCCTATGGTCGAATCATAGAGCAACTTCCACTCGACGCCGTTGGCGTCATAGATGCTTATCTTCCCGAAGAACGTGTCCCATTTTGGGGCAATGCACCCGGTGGTAAGCAGGCTCTTTCTATCCTGTTAACCTTACTCGCCGTATGCGTGTGCATGCGGCTGCCAATTGGCAGGCGTTTTCATTGACACGACAATTTTGTTAAGCTGTTATGGTCGCGCGGTGACGGTTTCTTGCGCAAACCTGTCAGACTACCTCCCACAATGAATTTTATCGCTGTTCAGATGAACAGGACATGAATGAAAGCTCGCAGTTGCGAGGAGTGAAAGCTGTATGATTGAGAATAAAAAGAAACCCAACCCCATCGACGTGCATGTTGGCAGCCGCATCCGCCTTCGCCGCAATATGCTGGGTCTCAGTCAGGAAAAATTAGGCGAAAGCCTCGGCATCACTTTCCAGCAGATCCAGAAATACGAAAAAGGCACCAATCGCGTCGGTGCAAGCAGACTTCAAGCTATTTCTTCTATCCTTACCGTTCCTGTTTCTTTCTTTTTTGAAGACGCGCCTGGTTCCAGTGCGACAACGCCCGGTGGTTTTGCTGAGGACAATGAAGCGACTTACGTCGTTGATTTTCTCAATTCGAACGAAGGTGTGCAGCTAACGCGCGCATTTACCAAGATTTCGGATCCTAAAGTACGTCGTAAAATCATTGATCTTGTGAAGTCTCTCGCTGCAGAAGGCGAATAAGGCGTAATTTGTTCACAAAAGCGTATGCCGGGAGGATTTTTTCCGGCATCGCGGTGTTGCAACAAGAATATGCATTGACGGTCCAATCCCAACTTCGCTAACACATTGATGTGCCCGGAACGTAATGAAACAGTTCCGGGCGCTACTGTGTTTCCATGGCGGACATTCGTTCCGTTGGATTTTCAAGAGGGGTTACCCGTGTCGCGCAGTTCTTATCTCTTCACCAGCGAATCCGTGTCTGAAGGTCATCCAGACAAGGTTTGCGACCGTATTTCCGATGAAATCGTAGACATGATTTACAAGGAGGCGCGCCGCACCGGCGTCGATCCTTGGTCTGTTCGCGTTGCATGTGAAACGCTTGCCACCACCAATCGCGTGGTCATCGCTGGCGAAGTACGCGTGCCTGACACTTTCCTGAAGAAGAATAAGGACGGCACCATCGCGCACGACGCGGCGGGGCATCCACTGATTAATCCTTCTCGTTTCCGCTCGGCAGCGCGCAAGGCGATCCGTGAAATCGGTTATGAGCAGGACGGCTTTAACTGGCGTACGGTGAAAATCGATGTGCTTCTGCATCCACAATCTGCCGACATCGCGCAGGGTGTGGACAACGCATCTGATCGTCAGGGCGAAGAAGGTGCAGGCGATCAGGGCATCATGTTCGGCTATGCCTGCCGTGAAACCCCAGATCTCATGCCGGCACCGATCTACTATTCGCACAAGATTCTCGAAAAGCTTGCCGAAGCCCGCCACAAAGGTGAAGGCGATCCAGGCAAGCTCGGCCCTGACGCCAAGAGCCAGGTGACGGTTCGTTACGAGAACGGTAAGGCCGCTGAAGTCACGCAGATCGTTCTTTCGACGCAGCATCTCGAGGCCAGCTGGGATTCGAAGAAGGTGCGTTCGGTTGTCGAGCCTTACATTCGCGAAGCGCTTGGCGATCTGCCGATTGCGGCAAACTGCAACTGGTACATCAATCCAACCGGTAAATTTGTCATTGGCGGCCCGGATGGTGACGCCGGTTTGACCGGCCGCAAGATCATCGTCGACACTTATGGCGGCGCAGCACCGCACGGCGGCGGTGCATTCTCCGGCAAAGACACGACCAAGGTTGACCGTTCGGCTGCTTATGCTGCGCGTTATCTTGCCAAGAACGTAGTTGCGGCCAATCTCGCAGACCGTTGCACGATCCAGCTTTCCTATGCCATTGGCGTTGCCCAGCCGCTTTCGGTCTATGTTGACCTGCACGGTACCGGCAAGGTTGACGAATCGGCGGTTGAGGAAGCGCTGCGCAAGGTCATGGACCTGTCGCCAACTGGCATCCGCAAGCATCTAGATCTCAACAAGCCTATCTATGCCAAGACCTCTTCTTACGGCCATTTTGGTCGCAAGGCTGGTCGTGATGGTTCCTTCTCCTGGGAGAAGACCGATCTTACCAAGGCATTGAAGGCAGCACTATCAGCCTGATTGATTACATTTCCAGCAATACTGCGCAGCGGTTTTGCATAGGATAATGCGTAAAAAAGAGTTAGAGCGGTTCCCACGATACCGCTTTAACTGGAACAGCGATAAATGACCGATGAATCCCATCCAGTACGCGCGGCCGGAAACTTTTTCGGCCGCCGTCATGGCAAGCCACTCCGCCCACATCAGAATAATCTTTTCGAAGATTTGCTGCCGCGTCTGAAACTGGACCTCGATACACCTGCGCCGCAGGATTTGAGGACATTGTTTGAAGCGCCGGTTGAGAATGTGCGCATGGAAATCGGCTTTGGCGGTGGCGAACATCTCTATCATGAGAGTGGACGCTATCCGCAGTCGGGCTTCATTGGTGTTGAGCCTTTCGTCAATGGTATGGCCAAGATGCTGGCGGCCCTTCATGAAGCGCCGCGCACTAATCTTCGTCTCTATGATGAAGATGCGACCGATGTGCTGGATTGGCTGCCTGATGCATCGCTTTCTGGCATCGATCTTTTCTATCCTGATCCTTGGCATAAGCGTCGCCACTGGAAACGGCGCTTTGTCAGTGATGCAAATCTTGATCGTTTCGCGCGTCTGCTGAAGCCAGGCACGAAGTTCCGCTTCGCTTCCGATATCGAACATTACGTCAACTGGACGCTGCAGCACTGCCGCAGGCACCCGGCGTTCGAATGGCAGGCGGAAGGCCCGGATGACTGGAATAACGCCTATGAAGGCTGGCCAGGCACGCGTTATGAAGCAAAGGCTTTTCGTGAAGGACGCGTTGCTGCCTATCTGACATTCACCAGGCTTTGATGGTTGGTTGAATTGCGGCCTCAATTGCGGCCTTGAAAAAATCCGCATCAGCTGGTATATAAGTTTCAAATTCTTGGTCGTTTGAACAAGAGTGGGCCCTCCCGGACCCGCTCTTTTTTGTTAACTACGGCTCTGTGAAAAAGGTTTATCGAGTGACGGAACAGGAACAGGCAATTGAGGCCGTAAACGCAGATGAGCGTATCATTCGCGAAACGGGCGTCGATGCAAAAGTAGCAGGCATTGTGGAGCCGGTGATCAATACGCTGGGTTTCCGCCTTGTGCGTGTGCGCCTTTCCGGCCTCAATGGTCAGACGCTGCAGATCATGGCCGAGCGTCCAGATGGCACGATGACAGTTGAGGATTGCGAATTGTTGAGCCGCACCGTGGCTCCGGTTCTCGATGTCGAAGATCCGATAAGCGGCAAGTACCATCTTGAAATCTCGTCGCCGGGTATTGATCGTCCGATGGTGCGTAAGTCCGATTTCAGCGATTGGGCGGGACATATCGCAAAGGTCGAGACCTCGATCGTTCATGAAGGACGAAAGAAGTTTCGCGGTCGCATCGTGGTCGGTGATGCCGATTCCATCGTGATCGAAAGCGATCAGATTTCATACGGTAATGAACCGGTTGTTCGCATTCCGTTTGATCTGATTTCCGATGCGCGTCTGGTTCTGACCGATGAACTCATTCGCGATGCGCTGCGCAAGGACAAGGCCCTGCGGGAAGGCCGCATTCCCGGAGATGATCTGGGTGATGGGCGCGGAGACGAGTCGACCGAAGACAATCAGGAAGCCGCTTCGACGGAATCCGAAGAGAAGTAAGTTTCAAAGTGAGTTTCAGGCGTCCGGTTCCTAAAAGCGAACGGATGCGTCACCAAGGAGAGACCTATGGCAGTCAGTGCAAACAGGCTGGAACTTCTGCAGATCGCTGATGCGGTTGCACGCGAGAAGTCGATTGACCGTGAGATCGTTCTTGCGGCCATGGCCGATGCGATCCAGAAGGCTGCGCGTTCGCGTTACGGTCAGGAAAGCAACATCCGCGCCGACATCAATGCAAAGTCCGGTGAGATCAAGCTTCAGCGTCTGCTCGAAGTGGTCGAGACTGTTGAAGACTATTCCACGCAGATTTCGCTGTTCACTGCGCGCGATCGCAATCCGGATGCGCAGGTTGGTGATTTCATCGCCGACCAGCTGCCGCCAATGGATTTCGGCCGTATTGCCGCCCAGTCTGCCAAGCAGGTTATCGTGCAGAAGGTGCGCGAAGCCGAGCGCGACCGCCAGTATGACGAATTCAAGGATCGCGTCGGCGAAATCGCTAACGGCACCGTCAAGCGTGTTGAATATGGCAATGTGATCGTTGATCTTGGCCGAGGTGAAGCAATCGTTCGTCGTGACGAACTGATCCCGCGTGAAGCTTTCCGTTATGGCGATCGTATCCGCGCTTATGTTTACGACGTTCGTCGCGAACAGCGCGGCCCGCAGATTTTCCTGTCGCGTACGCATCCTTCTTTCATGGCGAAGCTTTTCACCATGGAAGTGCCGGAAATCTACGACGGCATCATTGAAATCAAGTCGGTTGCTCGTGACCCAGGTTCGCGCGCCAAGATCGCCGTGGTTTCACGCGACGCATCGATTGATCCGGTTGGTGCCTGTGTCGGTATGCGCGGCTCTCGTGTTCAGGCTGTTGTTGCCGAACTGCAGGGCGAAAAGATCGACATTATTCCTTGGTCGCCAGATGCAGCTTCCTTCATCGTCAACGCGCTTCAGCCTGCTGAAGTTGCCAAGGTTGTTCTTGATGAAGACGCAGAACGTATTGAAGTTGTCGTTCCGAATGACCAACTATCACTAGCAATCGGTCGTCGCGGTCAGAACGTGCGCCTTGCTTCGCAGTTGACAGGCTGGGATATCGACATCCTGACGGAAGACGAAGAATCCGAACGTCGTCAGAAGGAATTTGCTGAGCGTTCAAACCTGTTCATGGAAGCCCTCAACGTTGATGAGATGGTTGGTCAGGTTCTGGCTTCTGAAGGCTTTGCCTCAGTTGAAGAACTGGCATATGTCGAGCCAGGCGAAATTGCCTCGATCGACGGCTTTGATGAAGATACCGCTGGTGAAATTCAGGAACGTGCACGCGAATTCCTGGAACGCATTGAAGGCGAACAGGATGCCCGCCGCAAGGAACTGGGTGTTGAAGACGAACTTCGCGAGCTTCCAGGTCTGACAACAGCCATGTTGGTTGCCGTCGGCGAGGACGGAGTGAAGAATATCGAAGACTTTGCTGGTTATGCTGTTGACGATCTCGTCGGCTGGCGTGAACGCAAGGACGGAGAAACCGTTAATCACAGCGGTATCCTCTCTTCCTTCGATGTTTCACGCGTTGATGCTGAACAGATGATCCTGACTGCTCGCTTGAAGGCTGGCTGGATCACTGAAGAAGAGCTCGTTGCGGTTGAAACCAACGACGAGAGCGAAGCTGGCGAAGAAGAAGTCGCTTCGTAAAAAGACAAGAGACGGCATTGCGGTTGCGCCCGGAGCAATTCGGGCGCAATTTATGGCGTTTTAGAGTTTCGTATTGAGAAGTGGCGTCAGCTCTGCTAGGTCGCTGCCAGTTTGGTAATAAGTAACAGGCATCGATGGTAAAACCGAGTTTGCGTGCGGAGCAGGATATGAATGATAGAACCTGTATCGTCACGCGGGAAAGCGGATCGGCAGATGATCTGATCCGGTTCGTTGCTGGGCCTGATGGTTCGGTTGTGCCTGACCTGAAGCGGAATTTGCCGGGCAGAGGTTGTTGGGTCAAGGCAGAACGTCGTCTTGTGGACGAAGCCGTCAAGCGCAAGCTTTTTGCACGGGCGCTGAAAGACGATGTGAAGCCGCAAGCAGATCTTGGCGCGCTGGTTGACCAGCTGTTGACGAAGTCTGCACTCGGTAGTCTCGCGCTGGCTCGTAAATCCGGTGCAGTTGTATCTGGTTCCACTAAGGTGGATCAGGCAATTCGTTCAGGTGCTGCGGCATTGGTTTTGCATGCACAGGAAGCCGCTTCTGATGGCGTGCGTAAACTGGATCAAGCCCGCCGTGTGGTGGTTCGTATGGATGGCCCCGAAATCCCGGCCTTCACTCTTTTTAAGGGAGAAGAAATGGATTTGGCATTTGGGGGTGGAAATGTGATACATGCAGCCGTGCTCGACGGAAAGGCAGCAGCCGGGGTCGTGCAACGGTTGCTTTTATTGCATCGATATCGAGGCGAAAGCCCATTGAGTTGAAACGGCAGTCCGACACTGCTGAGTTATAAATTGGTAGAGCGGTTCTCTTAATCCCGACGAGACGGGATCCGCTCTGGAGCATGAACCGGATAATCGGCCTGGTTGGCCTAACCGGATTGTGCGCTAAAGTGGATGACCGGAGCATTATTCAAAATGATCTGATCGTGTTGGATAATGCTCGGGTAAAGCGGCTGAAGCCGCGAAGGAAACGGAAACGTAATGAGCGATAAAACAAACGACGACAAGACGCTGAGCGTCAACTCCAAGAAGACGCTGACCATTAAGCGGCCAGGCGTTGAGCAGAGCACCGTGCGCCAGAATTTCAGCCACGGCCGCACAAAGGCTGTCGTCGTTGAAACCAAGAAGCGCAAGTTCTCACGGCCTGATGAGAAGCCTGAAGCGGAAGCACTGGCACCGAAGCCAGCAGCGCCTGCTCCGGCAGCTCCAGCACCTGCGGCCGCGCCAGCACCAGCTGCAACAACGGCTCCCGTTGCTGCGCCGGTACAAGCTGCGCCTGCTCAGCCAGTAGCCAAGGCACCGGCACCGGCTGCTCCTGCAGCACCGCAGCCAAAGCCTGCTGCTGCCGCACCGGCGGCTCCGCGCCCACAATCAACACAGCAGCAGCCACGTCATCAGCAGCGCCCTGGCCAGCAGCAACAGCGTCCTCGCCAGTCTGATCGCTCGGGCATGGTGCTGAACACGCTGTCTCGCTCCGAAATGGACGCACGCCGTCGTGCGCTCGAAGGCGCGTTGGTTCGCGATGCAGAAGATCGCGTTCGCGCAGCTGAAGAAGCCAAGCGCCGCGCTGAAGAAGATGCACGCCGCGCCAAGGAACGTGAAGAATCCGCTCGCCGTCAGGCAGAGGAAGAAGCTCGTATCAAGGCAGAAGCAGAAGCCAAGGCTCGTGCCGAAGCTGAAGCTGCCAAGCGCGCTCCACAGACCGAAGCACGCACCGAGCGTCGTGACGATGCGCGTCCTGCGCCGCAGGGCGGACGTCCGCAGCATTCCGGTCGTCCACAACAGGGCGGTCGTCCCGGTCAGGGTCAAGGCCAGGGACAGCGTCCGGCATCGCCAGCGATTGCCGACGTTATTCCAACAGCCAATAAACCTTTGCCTCAGAGCCAGCAGCGCAAGCCGGGCGGTTCCGTCGATGACGATGATCGTCGTGGTCCAGCCGGCGCACGTCGCAGCACTCCAGCAAAGCCTGAAGTGCGCGCACCGAAGGTTGTTAAGGGTGAAGATGACCGCCGTCGTGGCAAGCTGACGATCTCCAGCAATCTGGAAGATGAAGGTCGTTCGCGTTCGCTGTCGGCGATGCGTCGTCGTCAGGAAAAGTTTAAGCGTTCGCAGATGCAGGAAACTCGCGAGAAGATCTCTCGTGAAGTGACCATTCCTGAAACCATTACGCTGCAGGAACTTGCACAGCGTATGACCGAGCGTTCGGTTGACATCATCAAGTACCTGATGAAGCAGGGCCAGATGATGAAGCCAGGCGACGTCATCGATGCGGATATGGCGCAGCTGATCGCTGAAGAATTTGGCCACACCGTCAAACGCGTTGCTGAATCGGACGTTGAAGAAGGCATCTTCGATGTTGCTGATAACGAAGGCGCATTGGTTTCACGTCCTCCGGTCGTAACCATTATGGGTCACGTCGATCACGGCAAGACCTCGCTCCTCGATGCTATCCGTCACGCAAACGTCGTTTCGGGCGAAGCTGGTGGCATCACGCAGCATATCGGTGCCTATCAGGTCGAACAGAACGGCCAGAAGATCACCTTCATCGATACGCCAGGCCACGCAGCCTTTACGGCAATGCGCGCTCGTGGTGCTCAGGCGACCGATATTGCGATCCTGGTGGTTGCAGCAGACGATAGCGTCATGCCGCAGACCATTGAATCGATCAATCATGCCAAGGCAGCTGGCGTTCCGATCATTGTTGCAATTAACAAGATCGACAAGCCTGAAGCCGATGCGCAGAAGGTTCGTACACAGCTGCTCCAACACGATGTTTTTGTGGAAACCATGGGCGGTGAAGTGCTCGACGTCGAAGTTTCGGCCAAGAACAAGATCAACCTCGACAAGCTGCTTGAAGCAGTTCTGTTGCAGGCTGAAATCCTTGATCTCAAGGCTGATCCGACACGTACGGCTGAAGGTGTGGTTATCGAAGCCCAGCTCGACCGCGGTCGTGGTTCGGTTGCAACCGTTCTGGTTCAGAAGGGTACGCTGCATCCGGGCGACATCATCGCTGCCGGTAACGAATGGGGCCGTGTACGCGCTCTGGTAAACGACCATGGCGATCATGTGAAGGAAGCTGGACCTGCTATGCCGGTCGAGATCCTCGGTCTCCAGGGTACGCCGCAGGCAGGTGATCGCTTCGCAGTTGTTGCCAATGAAGCCAAGGCTCGTGAAATTGCCGATTATCGCCAGCGTCTTGCCCGCGATAAGGCTGTTGCACGTCAGACAGGCCAGCGTGGCTCGCTCGAGCATATGATGAGCCAGCTTCAGTCTTCGGGTACTAAGGAATTCCCGCTCGTCATCAAGGGTGACGTGCAGGGTTCGGTCGAAGCGATTATTACCGCTCTCGACAAGCTTGGCACAGACGAAGTGCGTGCCCGCATCGTTCATTCGGGCGCAGGTGGTATCACGGAAAGCGACGTGTCGCTGGCCGAAGCCTCCAATGCCGCGATCATCGGCTTCAACGTTCGTGCCAACAAGCAGGCGCGTGATGCAGCTGATCAGCAGGGTACTGAAATCCGCTACTACAACATCATTTACGATCTGATCGAAGATGTTAAAGCAGCAATGTCCGGTCTTCTGTCACCAGAACGCCGTGAAACCTTCATCGGTAATGCTGAGATTCTCGAAGTCTTCAACATCACCAAGGTCGGTAAGGTTGCTGGTTGCCGTGTGGTTGACGGTAAGGTTGAACGTGGTGCAGGCGTCCGCCTCATCCGTGACAACGTGGTTATCCACGAAGGCAAGCTCAAGACGCTCAAGCGCTTCAAGGACGAAGTGTCGGAAGTGCCTATGGGCCAGGAATGCGGTATGGCGTTCGAAAACTACGACGATATCCGCGCTGGCGATACGATCGAAGCGTTCCGCGTCGAACACATTACCCGTACGCTTTAATAGCATTATGCCGTGTCGCCCTATCATGGGCGGCACGGCTTTCTTACATTTCCGTTGCCCGGTTCCGAGGGTCTGACTCCCATCTGAATTGTGGTAGATTGCGCTTTATTGCGCTTACCAGTTTGTAGCCATTTTGTCGGCCAGCCTTTCGGGACTGAGCGCCGATTGATGGCTGTTTATCGAGGATACAGCTATGGCACGTTCTCCAGATCCAAAAGGCTCAGGTGGCCTTTCCCAGCGCCAGCTCCGTGTGGGCGAACAGGTGCGTCACGCATTGGCTCAGGTTCTTCAGCGCGGAGAAATTCGCGATGACGTAATCGAGCGTACGGTTATTTCGGTGTCGGAAGTTCGCATGTCGCCTGATCTCAAGATCGCGACCTGCTTCATCACACCGCTGGGCAGCACTGATGTACAGGCTGTGATCAAAGCATTGGCTGCAAACGCGAAATTCATTCGCGGTCGCATGGCTCCAAGCCTCAGCCAGATGAAATATATGCCGGAATTCCGTTTCCGCGCAGATACCAGCTTTGATAATTTTTCCAAGATTGATGCGCTTCTCCGTTCGCCGGAAGTGGCGCGTGACCTTGGGCATGATGAAGATGACGGCGAGGACGCAACCTCCCGCAATGGAGACGAATAAAGCATGGCAAGACGAGGCAAGAAAAAAGGTCGTCCGGTTTCCGGCTGGGTCATTTTTGACAAGCCGAAGGGCATGGGATCGACCGAAGCGGTCTCGAAGATCAAGTGGTTGTTCAATGCCGAAAAGGCCGGCCATGCCGGTACGCTTGATCCTCTTGCCTCGGGCATGTTGCCTATTGCTCTGGGTGAAGCCACCAAAACCGTACCTTACGTCATGGATGGAACCAAGGTTTATCGTTTCACAGTGACATGGGGCGAGGAACGGTCGACCGACGATCTTGAAGGTGTTGCCACCAAAAACTCAGATAACCGCCCATCGCGTGCGGATGTCGAAGCGCTGCTGCCTAATTATACAGGCGTTATCTCGCAGATTCCGCCGCAGTTTTCGGCTATCAAGATTGCAGGCGAACGCGCCTATGATCTGGCGCGTGAAGGTGAAACGGTAGAAATTCCGGCGCGTGAAGTCGAAATTGATCGCCTCGAAATTGTCGAGTTTCCGGACGCAAATCGCACCGAATTCGAAGTCGAATGCTCCAAGGGCACCTATGTTCGCTCGCTTGCGCGCGATATGGGCCGTGATCTCGGCTGCTATGGCCATATTTCGGATTTGCGTCGCATCGAAGTTGCTCCTTTCACCGATGAAGATCTGGTAACTCTGGCAGAGCTCGAAGAAGCGTGGCCTCCGCTGCCGCCGAAAAAGGAAGAAGGCGAGGCCGATGCCGAGATTGTTGAGCAGCCAGCAGCACGTCGCGACTTCTCGGCAATGGATGCCCTGATCATCGATACCGGTGCCGCACTAGATTGCCTGCCACAGGTTGCCCTGTCTGACGATCAGGCACAGCGCGTTCGTCTCGGTAATCCCGTGATCATTCGTGGCCGCGATGCGCCACTTGAAGCGGATGAGGCTTGCGTGACGTCGCATGGCAAACTGCTTGCCATTGGCTACATTGAGCATGGTCAGTTCAAGCCAAAGCGCGTGTTTACAGCGGGCTAAACTGGTCTCTCAAAAGTTGGGGCATATTTCGGACTGGTATTTCTGCCAAATTTGAACTATATGCCCCTTCAGCGATCGTACATAATGTACGTCAGATCGTGTAAATGGCCCGCGCTGGACGACATCCCGGCCTGGGCGTCTGTTTTTCCTCTCATCAAGAAAGGGTGTACGATGTCGATTACTGCTGAGCGCAAGCAAGCACTTATCAAGGAATACGCCACCAAGGAAGGCGATACCGGTTCTCCTGAAGTACAGGTTGCGGTTCTTTCCGAGCGTATTGCCAACCTCACCGAACACTTCAAGGGCCACAAGAATGACAATCATTCGCGTCGCGGCCTTCTGAAGCTGGTTTCGCAGCGTCGTCGTCTTCTTGACTATGTCAAGGGCATCGACCAGGCACGTTACCAGGCGCTGGTTTCCCGTCTGGGTCTGCGCCGTTAACGGTAAAATCGGGCGACGTCTCAAAACGTCGCCCTTTTGATTTAAGGCGCCTCCCGAAAAGTGCGAAGCGGTTTTCGGACAAGATGCGCAAAGTGTATTCCAAGGATGAGCGGATAGCCGCTTTCCAATAGCGAATGCGATTATATTGGGCGTATGCCCACTGGCATGAGACGGCGCACCGGGTGCATTCCGTCATGCCGATGACGAGCCATAAGGCTCATGACCTGGACCAGTCATGGGGCAGGATTGCAGGTAGTTCGTGCCAGAGAATATTCGCAAATGAATGTTCCGACACGTAACGAACTTCCCGTTGTCTTGCCCGTGGCCTGTCCGCCAACCGAGGTGATGTCTTTAGGCGCTTTTGCGCGGCATCGCCACAAGAGGACAAGATATGTTCAATACCCACAAAGTAGAAATCGAATGGGGCGGTCGTCCGCTCACACTCGAAACCGGTAAGATCGCACGTCAGGCCGACGGTGCAGTTCTGGCAACCTATGGTGAAACCGTCGTTCTCGCGACTGTGGTTTCTGCCAAGGAACCAAAGCCAGGCCAGGATTTCTTCCCGCTCACCGTCAACTATCAGGAAAAGACCTATGCCGCTGGCAAGATCCCTGGTGGTTACTTCAAGCGTGAAGGCCGTCCGAGCGAAAACGAAACGTTGGTTTCGCGCCTGATCGACCGTCCGATCCGTCCGCTTTTCGTTGATGGCTACAAGAACGACACACAGGTTGTTCTGACTGTCGTTCAGCACGACCTCGAAAACAACCCAGATGTCCTGTCGATGGTTGCAGCTTCGGCAGCACTCACCATTTCCGGCGTTCCTTTCATGGGCCCGATCGGTGGTGCACGCGTTGGCTACATCAACGGCGAATATGTTCTGAATCCGAACATCGACGAAATGCCAGAATCGAAGCTTGATCTGGTTGTTGCCGGTACTTCTGACGCCGTTCTGATGGTTGAATCGGAAGCACAGGAACTCTCCGAAGAAGTCATGCTCGGCGCCGTTATTTTCGGCCAGAAAGGATTCCAGCCAGTTATCGATGCGATCATCAAGCTCGCTGAAGTTGCTGCCAAGGAACCACGCGACTTCCAGCCGGAAGATCTGTCGGACCTTGAAGCTAAGATGCTTGCAGTCGTTGAGACCGATCTGCGTGATGCCTACAAGATCACCGAAAAGCAGGCTCGTTACACAGCTGTTGACGCTGCCAAGGCCAAGGCGAAGGCTCACTTCTTCCCTGAGGGCGTTGAAGAGCCAGAATTCTCGGCTGAAAAATTTGCAACCGTGTTCAAGCACCTGCAGGCTAAGATTGTTCGTTGGAACATTCTCGACACCGGTAGCCGCATTGACGGTCGTGACCTTTCGACCGTTCGTTCGATCGTTTCGGAAGTTGGCCTTCTGCCACGCACGCACGGTTCGGCGCTCTTCACCCGCGGTGAAACGCAGGCAATCGTTGTTGCCACGCTCGGCACCGGCGAAGACGAACAGATGATTGATGCATTGACGGGTACCTACAAGGAATCCTTCATGCTACACTACAACTTCCCACCGTATTCGGTTGGTGAAACTGGCCGTATGGGTTCGCCAGGCCGTCGTGAAATCGGTCATGGTAAGCTCGCATGGCGCGCAATCCACCCAATGCTGCCAGCTGCTGAACAGTTCCCTTACACGATCCGTTCGGTTTCCGAGATCACCGAATCGAATGGCTCGTCCTCGATGGCTACTGTTTGCGGCACCTCGCTGGCGCTGATGGATGCAGGCGTTCCGCTGGCACGTCCGGTTGCCGGTATCGCCATGGGCCTGATCAAGGAAGATGAGCGTTACGCTGTTCTTTCCGACATCCTTGGTGATGAAGATCACCTCGGCGACATGGACTTCAAGGTAGCTGGAACTGAAAACGGCATCACCGCGCTTCAGATGGACATCAAGATCGACGGTATCACCGAAGAGATCATGAAGGTTGCTCTGGAACAGGCTAAGGGCGGCCGCGTTTACATTCTTGGCGAAATGGCTAAGGCCCTTTCGACCTCGCGTGAAGAACTCGGTGAATTTGCTCCACGCATCGAAGTGATGAACATTCCGACCGACAAGATCCGTGATGTTATCGGTTCGGGTGGCAAGGTTATCCGCGAAATCGTTGAAAAGACTGGCGCCAAGATCAACATCGAAGACGATGGTACGGTCAAGATCGCTTCGTCGAACGGCAAGGAAATCGAAGCCGCTAAGAAGTGGATTCACTCGATTGTTGCTGAACCAGAAGTTGGCGAAATCTACGAAGGTACAGTTGTTAAGACTGCTGACTTCGGCGCATTCGTAAACTTCTTCGGTCCACGCGATGGTCTGGTTCACATCTCGCAGCTGGCTGCCGACCGCGTTGCCAAGACCACTGATGTGGTCAAGGAAGGCCAGAAGGTCTGGGTCAAGCTCATGGGCTTTGACGAGCGTGGCAAGGTTCGCCTGTCGATGAAAGTCGTCGATCAGGAAACCGGCAAGGAAGTCGTTGCAGAAAAGAAGGCAGAAGCTGACGCTGAGTAAGCGTCGCATCTTCTGTTAACCGAGAAAGCGCGTCCATGTGGCGCGCTTTTTTGTTGCGCATAGAGCGATTGATCGGCATGGGTGAAGCATGATGACACCGGCACAACAGACACTCTTTCTCCCCTTCTATCAGGACATCCTGGATATGCCTGTAGAGGGTCAATCGTACCTTGCCTGCGGCTTGTCTGCGGATCGGAATCTTGAGGCCGAATGGAAACAGGCACTGACTTTCCTGCAACCCTGGCGTCCCGACTGGCTGGCACTCAACAAGGAAGGCTTCAACGCAATTCCTAGATTGGCACCAGAATTAGACGAGGAGAGCCGTTATTCTGGGGGGCTACTTCTGCTCGGAAAACATCGCGGACGCAATGAGGCATGGTTTGCGGAGCTTCTGGCGCGTGTTGAACCGGGTGGGTGGATCGTGGTGTGTGGCGACAAGAAGCTTGGTGTCGATAGTTTTCGCAAATGGGTCAGTAATATCGCTGAAATCAGCGATCGCCTCTCAAAGAACCATGCGGTGGCCTTTTGGCTGCAACGCCCTGCTGACCTGACAAATGATTTTATCGATGCTCTGAAGCCGCTGGCGACAGATATTGATGATGTGTTCCGCACAGAGCCGGGTATGTTCTCGCATGGCGTGATCGATAAAGGCTCAGCTCTGCTGGTGCCGCATATGGAAAAGATCGTCTTTGGTCAGGTCGCCGATCTTGGTGCTGGCTGGGGTTATTTGGCGGCGCCAAGCCTCAAATATGCTGATCGTCTTAAGGGTATCGATCTTTTTGAAGCTGATTACGAAGCACTGGAGGCCGCGCGCGGCAATCTGGAGCGTCTTGGTGCATCCGTGCCGATTTCGTTTAATTGGTTTGATGTGACGAGTGAAAAACTGACCGGCATTTACGACACGGTGATTATGAACCCGCCGTTTCACGAGGGACGGGCAACCGAAGTGTCGCTCGGTCAAACCTTTATCGCAGCCGCCGCTTCACGGCTGAAAACCGGCGGACGACTGCTGATGGTAGCGAACAGGCAATTGCCTTATGAGGCGACACTTAAAAGCTTGTTTAAGAACGTGACTGTTCTTGAGGAAGCGAACGGCTTCAAAATATTAGATGCTAAGAAATGAAACAAAAAAGCCGCCTCGAAAGGCGGCCTTTTTATCAAGCTTATGAGACTTATTCGCCGCGTGTGTCAGCCGAACTCTTCAGTTCTTCCAGCGTTGGCATCGAAACGATGTTGTAGCCCGAATCCACATAGTGGATTTCGCCGGTTACACCACTCGAAAGATCCGACAGCAGATAAACAGCCGATTTGCCCACATCATCGATATCGACAGTGCGGCGAAGCGGTGAGTTACGGCGCTGATAGCTGAAGATTGCGCGTGCATCGCCAATGCCGGCACCGGCCAGCGTGCGAACCGGACCAGCCGAGATCGCGTTGACGCGGATACCCTGCGGACCGTAATCGGCAGCGAGATAACGAACCATCGCTTCAAGAGCAGCCTTGGCGACGCCCATAACGTTGTAGTTCGGGATAGTGCGCGTGGAACCGCCATAGGTCAGCGTCAGGATCGAGCCGCCGTCCTTCATGAGCTTTTCTGCACGCTGTGCCATTTCCGTGAAGGAATAGGCAGAGATCACCATAGTGCGGCTGAAATTATCGCGCGTGGTGACGTCTGCGTAACGTCCCTTCAGCTCCGTCTTGTCCGAAAAGCCAATGGCGTGAACGATGAAATCGAGCTTTCCCCATTTCTTCTCGATTTCAGCGAAAACTGCGTCGACCGAAGCAATGTCTTCCACATCGCAAGGCAGCACCATATCCGAACCGACCTGTTCGGCCAGCGGCTTGACGCGTTTACCGAGTGCATCGCCCTGATAGGTAAATGCGAGTTCGGCACCCTGCGCTGCGAGCTGCTTAGAAATTCCCCATGCGAGTGAGTGGTTATTCGCGACCCCCATAATGAGGCCGCGTTTACCTTGCATCAGACCTTCCATATTGTCCCTCTCCGTCAGCCCTGATAACGCTGGAACACCAGCGTGGCATTGGTGCCGCCAAATCCGAAGGAGTTGGAGAGCACGGTATTGAGCTGAGCATTGTCGATGCGCTTGCGAACGATAGGCATGTCCGCGAAGGCAGGATCCAGTTCTTCGATATGAGCGCTTTCGCAGATGAAGTTATTCTGCATCATCAAAAGCGAGTAGATTGCTTCCTGAACGCCGGTTGCACCGAGCGAATGGCCGGTCAGCGACTTGGTCGCTGCGATTGGCGGGCAGGCATCGCCTGAGCCAAAGACCTGACGAATCGCTTCGATTTCCGGAGCATCGCCTGCTGGCGTCGAGGTTGCGTGTGGGTTGATGTAATCGATCTTGCTTGTGACGGTCGAGAGCGCCATCTTCATGCAGCGGACCGCGCCTTCGCCTGATGGTGCTACCATGTCGTAGCCGTCAGACGTTGCACCGTAGCCGACGATTTCGCCGTAAATCTTCGCACCGCGAGCAAGGGCTGTTTCAAGATCTTCCAGCACGAGAACGCCTGCACCGCCAGCAATAACAAAACCGTCACGGTTTTTGTCGTAAGCGCGCGAGGCGGTTGATGGCGTTTCATTATACTTGGATGACATGGCACCCATTGCGTCGAACAGCACCGAAAGCGTCCAGTCGAGGTCTTCACAGCCGCCCGCAAACATGCGGTCCTGCTTGCCGTACTGGATCATTTCAAACGCATTGCCGATACAATGGTTCGACGTCGCACAAGCCGACGAGATCGAGTAGTTGATACCCTTGATCTTGAAGAATGTTGCGAGCGTGGCCGATGCCGTCGAGCTCATAGCTTTCGGCACTGCAAAAGGACCGACGCGCTTTGGGCCTTTTTCACGGGTGATATCGGCGGAATCGACGATCGTGCGTGTCGAAGGACCACCAGAACCCATGATGATGCCGGTACGATCATTGGAGACCTGCTCCTCCGAAAGACCTGCATCGGCAATCGCCTGATCCATAGCGACGTGATTCCATGCCGTACCACGACCATGAAAACGCATTGCGCGGCGATCTACGAGCGCTTCAACGTCGATTTTCGGCGCGCCGTGCACCTGGCAACGGAAACCGAGTTCGGCATATTCTTCAGCACGGGAAATGCCGGATTTGGCTTCACGCAGAGAGGTTGTTACCTCTTCGGTGTTGTTTCCAATCGAGGATACAATCCCCATACCCGTTACGACCACACGCCGCATCGCGTTCTCCTTTACACCTGTTCCGTGTGATCAACCCGTGAAGGTTGACCCTTGTTCCCGGTTACATAGGTGCGATCTTCGCATGTTTTGAGCGCGGCTGCATGAAAACTCATTATTTTCTGCAGTCGCGCCCGTGAATGATGAATGTATTAAGCGCCGTCGCCATCTTTTGACAGGCCGACGCGCAGGTCGCTTGCCTTGTAGATGGTTTCGCCATCAGCTTTCAGCCAGCCGTCTGCTGTGCCGAGAACAAGGCGACCACGCATGACGCGCTTGAAGTCGATGCCGTACTGCAGAAGCTTGGTGTGTGGGCGAACCATGCCCTTGAACTTCACTTCACCAGTGGACAGAGCCATACCGCGGCCCGGCTCACCGAGCCAGCCGAGGAAGAAACCTGTCAGCTGCCACATGCCATCGAGGCCAAGGCAGCCAGGCATGATCGGGTTGCCCTGAAAATGGCATGGGAAATACCAGTCGTCTGGGCTTACGTCATATTCCGCGCGGATATAGCCCTTGTCGAACTCCCCGCCGGTTTCGGAAATTTCGGTGATGCGGTGCACCATCAGCATTGGCGGCAGGGGGAGCTGTGCATTGCCGGGACCGAACAACTCACCGCGTGCGCAGCTTAGGAGCTCTTCATACCCGTAGCTCGATTTCTGTTCTGCCATTACGCCTCCCTTGAGGATCATTCTGATGTGACCATTTCTGTCGCCAGAAGCAGTCGGGTTGTCGTCTGTTCGGGAACACCTCTAACATAGAGTGTTTCCGTCAGTAAAATAGTGCAGAGGGTTTTCCCAAAAAAGGCGGGTTTTACCATGCCTATTGATACTTAATTCGCAACGGCATATATCAATGTCAGTATGCAATGGGCAACAGCCCGTTTAATCTTTGACGAAATTGCTACAAGCTTGTGACGGATCCAAGGGTGAATATGCAGAATTATCATGCCAACCACTCGATGGTTTCAATGGAAGAACGGCTTCGCGGGGCTGGTTTGCGCCCGACGCGTCAGCGTGTTTCGCTTGCCAGCCTGATTTACGCGCAGGGTGATCGGCATCTTTCCGCTGAAGACCTTCATGAAGAAGCTGTACTGGCAAATGTGCCGGTATCGCTTGCGACCGTCTACAACACGCTGCACCAGTTTACCGAAGCCGGTATGCTGCGCATCATTGCCGTTGAAGGTTCTAAAACCTATTTCGACACCAATATTTCTGATCACCAGCACTTCTTCCTTGAAGGCGAGAATGTCGTTTTCGATATTCCGCATGGCGAACGTGGTCAGCCAACAGTCTCCAACATGCCCGAAGCACCGGAAGGCATGGAAATCGTCAATGTGGATATTATCGTCCGTTTGCGACGCAAGACGCGTTAAGCTGTTTGATATTGGTTTTTGGAAAGCGGCCTTTAGGGCCGCTTTTTTGTTGCGCACTATGGGTTAAAGTGATTCATCCGGTCCATCACCTTTCACAGGCGCATTTGAAAGCGGACTTCCCAACCAAGCACGAATGCGTCGATAACGATTTGACTGGAGACGTCTATGCGTAAGTTGATCATTGCAGCCGCTGCATTCGCCCTTTTTTCAACTGGAAGCGCTTTTGCTGAAAAGATTCGCATTGGCGTGACACCAGGGCCGCACGCGCAGATCATGGAAAAGGTCAAGGAGGTCGCAGCCACCAAGGGTATGGAAATCGATATTCAGGAATTTTCTGATTATGTGATTCCGAACATGGCACTGGCCGATAAGGCGCTTGATGCTAATTCTTTCCAGCATCAGCCCTACCTCGACAATCAGGTCGCAGATCGTGGCTTTCCGATTGAGACAGTAGCGCCAACGGTCAACTTCCCGATGGGCGTATATTCCAAAAAGATGAAAAACATCTCGGAACTGGCTGACGGTGCGACCATCGCCATCCCGAACGATCCGACCAATGGCGGTCGTGCGCTTCTGGTGCTTGCAGATAACGGCCTGATCAAGCTCGATGCGTCGAAGGGCCTGAAGGTCACGTCAATTGATGTGACTGAAAACCCGAAAAACCTGAAGTTCGTGGAACTCGATGCCGCGCAATTGCCGCGTTCGCTCGAAGATGTGGATGCTGCCGTCATCAATACCAATTATGCGCTGGAAGCAGGTCTTAACCCAGCTGGTGACGCGCTTATCCGCGAAGGCGAAAAGGCACCTTATGTCAATGTGCTGGTCGTCCGCACTGCCGACAAAAATGCCGACTGGGTGAAGACGCTGGTTAGCAGCTATCACAGCCCGGAAGTGAAGCAGTTTATTGCTGAAACTTTCAAAGGCTCGGTTATTCCGGCCTGGTAATAATTCAAGTCGCATACCGACTTTGAAGCGGGGCGAGCAATCGCCCCGCTATTTATTAGAGCTCGTTCTGAAAAGCGTGAAACGGCGTATTGGAGGCGTTTTCTAAGCTTTTCGCTGCATCCATATATTGGCGAACGGAAGCCCGTTATCATCTTCCTCGCGACGACTGATTTCCTGAAAGCCGAGCCGCTGATAGAAACGGCAGGCACCTTTATTATCGGCGTAGACTTCGAGAGAGAGTTCGCCTTTCAATGCCAGAGCATAGTCGAGCAAGCGGCGGCCTATGCCATATCCTTGCGCGGAGGGATCAACGAAGAGTCCGCCGATGAAACAATCCAACAGGCCTATAAACCCGACCGGCTCACCATTTAAAACGGCGACCCAGGTCTCTGCCTTTTCGAGATAGACGTCTTCGATAAGCTTCTGCTGATCGCGTAGCAGGTCTTTTCCTAGAAACGCATGTGCTTCCAAAGAAGCGCGATACCAGATGGAAGACAATGTCTGTTTGTCCGCAGCCTGATAGGCGCGGATGATAACCGTCATGTTTTTCATGATTATTCCAGAGTTTAACTATGCACAAAATTCCCATCCGTTGGATGGGTCCAAATCCGTTAAAACGGAGACGCTGAACTTCTGCGCATAAAACTCCTTCTTGGTTTTGTTCTGTGAGAACTAACCTCACGAATGATGCAACGTCAAGACTGACGCTGTGCCGGGTCAGTCGAACACTTCATCCGGATAAACGCCCCAGAGATCCGATTGCCTGATCCAGCCGCGCGTACCCTGAATATCCATCCGGCACCACTGGCCATTGCATTCGCGAACTGTGCCGACAACATTGGGCTCGACTTCCGCCGACAGTCCCGATGTTTCGCTCGGATCGCGGCGCATGGTAATCATCGCGCCCTGATCGTTCTTGAGCCATGGTGCCGTAATCGCCGTGCGCTTGCCGGACAGAAGAGACTGATAGACCCAGCCTTCCGTGCCGTCGGCATCGCGGATGCGGCGCCAGTTATCGTATTCCTGAATGATTTCGACAGGCAGGCCTGATTTCATGAATAGCCATGACACGGCATAATCACGCCCCGGACCTACGCGCAGATTGACGCGTGCCGGCTTGAGGCTGACAAAACGGGGTACAGGCAAGCCACTTGCGCCCAGCGTTGTGCCTGCTGATGCTTGAGCCATTGCAGCATGGTTATGCGATGCGCCTAGCGGCGCAACCACCAGCAGCAAGGCAATGCTGCCAAGTGCTGCGATAAAAAAGCGTTGCGAAAGTACTCGGTACAATTCTGACCTCTCGCCGTCCTGTCACTTCACGGCAGTTCCAACGAATGGGGAGTTTCCGTCTGCAACTGCAAAAATAAAATTGTGCGGTTTTTCCGCCTCTGCTTCTCAAACAAGTCAGGCAAAAGCTTGTCTTCTCACAGGTTTCCGGAGAGGCGTCGGAGACGCAAGGGCAGCTTTCGCGATTCTGTTTTTCTTTGTCTTTGCTGCGCCGCCTTGCTAGAGATGAGCAGCCGAAGCAATATCTCATATTGCACCTTCTTGGTTAAGGAGGTCTCAACATGAGAATCGGCGAGCCAGGTTTCCTGTGAAATTTATGGACCTGCACAGGTGGCACTGCTCAAGAAAAAGGGGTGGAGATGTCGAACAAGAAAAAGCCGCTGGTCGTACTTACCCGGAAACTTCCGGACCCGGTGGAAACCCGAATGCGGGAACTGTTCGACGCACGTCTGAATATTGACGACCATCGCATGTCGCAGCCGGAAATTATTGCTGCGATGAAAGAAGCCGATGTTCTGGTGCCTTGCATAACCGATGTGATCGATGCAGCAGCCATTGAGCAGGCCGGACCCAATCTCAAACTGATCGCCAATTTCGGCAATGGTGTTGACAATATCGATGTAGCTGCCGCTGCAAAGCGCGGCATCACTGTCACCAACACGCCCAATGTGCTGACCGAAGACACCGCCGACATGACGCTGGCACTGCTTTTGATGGTGCCACGCCGTCTGGTTGAAGGCGCAAATGTCCTTAATGAGCGTGACGGCGAATGGCCGGGCTGGTCGCCGACTTGGATGCTTGGGCGCCGTATCTGGGGCAAGCGTCTGGGTATTGTCGGTATGGGCCGCATCGGCACAGCCGTTGCCCGCCGCGCCAAGGCTTTCGGTCTGTCGATCCATTATCACAATCGCAAACGCGTCAGCGCACAGGTTGAGGAAGAGCTGGAAGCGACCTACTGGGACAGCCTCGATCAGATGCTGGCTCGCATGGATATTATCTCGGTCAATTGCCCGTCGACGCCTGCAACCTTTCACCTGCTTTCGGCCCGCCGCATTGCTTTGATGCAGCCGACCGCGTATCTCGTGAACACGGCGCGCGGTCAGATCATTGATGAAAATGCGCTGGTCGAACTGATCGAGCAGGGCAAGATTGCCGGGGCCGGGCTTGATGTGTTTGAACATGAGCCAGCTGCCAATCCACGCCTTTTATCGCTTGCTGAAAAAGGCAAGGTCGTGCTTCTGCCGCATATGGGATCGGCAACGATTGAAGGCCGTGTAGATATGGGTGACAAGGTCATCATCAATATCAGGGCTTTTGTCGACGGACATCGCCCACCGGACCGTGTGTTGCCGAACCGAATCTAATTATTTGCTGGCAGTTAGCGGTGCGTCCAGCCTATTGCCCGCAATGAACTTCAGAACCGTTTTCGCATAAAGGCGTGGGTTTTCGGCCGGAACGCCATGACCGGAATCGGGCAATATGACCAGCTGCGCTCCAGGTATATGATCTGCAATAAACTCAGTATGTTCGCGGGTAATTGCGGTGTCCCGGTCGCCGATAACGATTGCTGTCCGAACATCGATTTTTGAAAGATCTTCTGCGGTGTAATTCGGCTCATTCGCCCAAAGCGCATGAATTTCCTTATCGATGCTGCTGTAGTGGCGGAGTTCGGGAATTGGCTTTCCTTCGGCGCGCGCCAGCGCATAGCCGGTTGAACCTTCCGGTGTGACGTTTGCAGCCTGTGCGAACAGGCTTTTCAGTCGCTCAGGATAGCGGATGGCAATATCGATGCCGATAATGCCGCCATCGCTCCAGCCAACAAGATCGACCTTGTTAACGTGCAGATAGTCGAGCAGGGCAACATAATCATCTGCCATCAACTCATAGGTGAGTGGCTCGGTCGTTCGTGTCGAGCGGCCCTGACCACGACTGTCTGCGACAATCACCATATGATCACGCGCCAGAATAGGCAGCTGCGCATCCCAGACATGCTGGTCAGAAAGCCCACCATGGATCAGCAGTATTGGCGGTCCCTTGCCCACAACACGGTAGTACATTTCGATGCCGTTAACGCTGGCAAAGCTGGCTGGTGAGGCTGTGATGGTCATACGTGCTGCCCTTTCAAGAGAAACGGCGGACGGGAAGAAGACAACAAACCCAATGAGCAGCGCTGAGATTCCGAGTGTAGTCATCCAGAGTGCTGATCGTGGGAGTGATGTTCTTCCCTTCATGATAGATACCCTGTCCTCAGGGCCTTCTGATCAGAGTCGGCAGGTCATAGAGATAAGCGATGCGCTTGATTGCATCCTTGAGAGGCTCGAGCGTTACGGTCATCGTATGGCCGCTGGCATGGATCAGCATGTCAGGTGAGGCACAAATTGCGACATGACCCTTCCAGAAGACCAGATCGCCGCGCTTGAGATTAGAATAGTCTGTGTCGGGTTCGACGATTTCACCGAGCGTGTTTTCCTGCATGTCCGAATCGCGCAGGACCTTGCGACCTGCGACCCACATCGAAAGCTGGACAAGACCGGAGCAATCGATCCCGAAGCCTGAAGTCCCACCCCAGAGATAAGGCGTATGCAGGAGTGTTTCGGCTACCGAAACGAAATCGTGGGCATGGTCGCTCAAAGGCGCGAAATGCTTGGCAATTAACGCTTCACCGCTCTCAAGCAGTGCATATTCGGTGCCACGTTTTTCAGAGGTGCCGACGATTCGCACGCGCGAACCGAGTGACAATGCTTTTGTATGCGGGAATCGAAGATCATTACCGGGATAGACGAACGTGCGCGGAACGATGACCATATGCGTCGCATCATCAACCGGCTTCTCCAGTGATGCTGCGGAGACATATCCGGTATAGCCGTCGCGTTCAGCCTGAACCCAGCACCAACCGTCCTGCTCTTCAAAAACGCGTACTGTGTCGCCAAAGATGATCTGCGTCTGTGGTCCGCTATCGGGGCGTGGTTCTGCGCGCAGGTCGACAACCGAATCGGAAACATGCATCAGCGTGCCAGCCGTAAAGCGACCTGCTGCCACCTGACCACTCAGCCGTTCATCGGCGAGATCGGGACGGTAGGCGTTCAAACGGCGATCGAGTATGCTCACAACGGTAACTCCCTGGCTCTGGCAATCACAAGATCGCCTAGTCTTTCGACATAAAGTGCGCCAGTGACTGTTCTCTTTACTAGCACATTTCTACGATCTTTTTCATCACGATGCCGGGATACGAGATCGAGCGTTCCCATCGTGTCGAGCGCACGCGTTATCACCGGCTTGGTGACATTCAGCTTGGCTGCCAGCCCTCGCACGGTATGCGGGGGTGTTTCCAGATAAATTGTCAGAAGGATAGCCGCTTGCCGCGTGGTCAGGTCAGGCATTTCATCCTGCACCTGTGCCAGTGAAAGCGTTCTCAGCAATGTCAGTGCCTGCAAAGGCTTCAGTTCAACGGGCATATCCTACCGAATTTAAGGTGATTGTTTCGGACCCGTATCATTCAACGACGTTTTCTTTTTGCAGGCAAGTTATTTCATTTTGCGGGATATTTATGCTTGAGAAGCGCATAGAGCGCGCGGATGGCCTGCGCTTCACCACCGACAGGCGAGGCAGGCTTTTCGACCGGCACCCAACCATAAATATCGAAATGTGCCCAGTTCTTCGCCTTCTCGACAAAGCGGCTCAGAAACAGTGCAGCGGTCACAGATCCAGCAAAGCCGTCAGTCGTAACATTGTTGATGTCCGCCACGCGCGATGAAAGTTTTTGCGCGTAGGGCGCCCACAGCGGCATACGCCAGAGCGGATCAGCCGTCTCGTCAGCCTTTTCTGCAATGGCTGCTGCAAGCGCATCGTCATGCGTATAGAAAGGCGGCAGATCAGGACCAAGCGCCACACGGGCAGCACCGGTCAGTGTTGCCATATCGATGATGAGATCCGGCTCTTCTTGGTCGGCCAGCGTCAGCGCATCGGCCAGAACGAGACGGCCTTCCGCATCGGTATTGCCAATTTCGACGCTCAAGCCCTTGCGGCTTTGCAGAATGTCGCTTGGGCGGAATGCATTACCCGCGATCGAGTTTTCAACTGCCGGGATAAGCACGCGCAGTCGAACCGGGAGTTTTGCATTCATGATGATCGACGCAAGGCCCAGCACATTGGCAGCGCCGCCCATATCCTTCTTCATGAGCAACATGCCGCTCGCTGGCTTGATATCGAGACCGCCAGTGTCGAAACATACCCCCTTGCCGACGAGGGTGATCTTCGGATCACTATCCTTGCCCCAAGTGAGATCAATGAGGCGCGGCGCAATGCTGCCTGCGCGACCAACCGCATGGATCATCGGGAAGTTTTGTTTCAGCAGCGCATCGCCTTCAATCGTGCTGACCTTTGCGCCATTCCTGGAAGCAAGATCGCGCGCAGCCTGTTCCAGCGCATCTGGTCCCATGTCATTGGTCGGCGTGTTGATAAGATCGCGTGCAAGCGTTACGGCATCGGCAATATGCTGTGTTTCAGCGGCGTTGACGCCTGCCGGCACCGCCAGACGGATAGTTTTGTCGCTGCCCTTGCGATAGCGCGTGAAGCTATAGCCGCCCATCAAGAAGGCGAGAGTTACCAGTTCTGCGTGGTCTGGCTTATTTTCGATATGCCAGTCGCCTTCGGGGAGGCCGCGCGCCAATTTTCCGGCGAGCAATTGCGATTGACCGCCCTGGTCGTCATCACCTGTGCCAAACAAAGCACCGGCAATCGTGCCGTCTTTGCCGGGAAGTACCAGAATACGACCGGATTCCCCGTTAAAATCATTGGCCTTGGCCCAAGCCTGAACATCGGATGTCAGCGCTGTCTGCTCGATCTTATTCTTTCCGATGAACCAGATTGGGCGGCTGTCTGCTGATTTTGCGGCTACGATCTCAACGGTCATGACATTCCTCGGCGATTAGAATTTCTGGCTCAATCAATAAACAAATAGCCACCCTGCGTGAACAGGGCGGCTATTCAATTCTGCATGAAGAGAGACAACTTAGTTTCGTTCAGTCATCTGGATCTGTGCGGCCTTGTAATCAAAAGCGGAAGCAGGCTTTCCAGCGAAAAGCGCCATGCCACTAATGACGGCGATAACAGCAAGCGCACCGATGAGTGTGCATTCGATCATCGCTGCACCCGATCTGTTTTTAAAAAAGCGCGTCATCAAAGCCGGCATGTTACTTACCCTGAGCTGAAGTCTCGTTGGGGTTCTTTTTAGTGCCTGGCAATTGTGATGAGTTTAAGAAACAAGGAAAATAAAACGTTAATATAGGTCGGGTCCTACTTCGATCTGGTTTGGGTTAACGGATGGCAAATGCAGCCGAGCGGCATTATATGGTCGTGACAGCTTGTTTCTTTTCCCGCCTGAAAGATGAAAAATGCCCGAATTACCTGAGGTCGAAACGGTTCGCCGCGGTTTGCAGCCTTTCATGGAAGGCGCGAAAATCGAACGGATCGAGCAGAACAGGCCTGATCTCCGTTTCCCTTTTCCCGATCACTTTGTTGAGCGTCTGTCCGGACGCAACATCGACGCGCTCGGGCGGCGCGCAAAATATCTCACGATGCATCTCGACGATGGGCTTTCGATCATCAGCCATCTTGGCATGTCCGGTTCGTTTCGGATTGAAGCGGATGATGCGGAAGGAATGCCGGGCGGCTTTCATCACGAGCGATCCAAAATCGCAAAACATGACCATGTCGTTTTCCATCTCTTGAGGGGAAATGGGTCAACCGCACGCGTCATCTATAACGACCCGCGCCGGTTTGGATTCATGCTCTTTGCGGAGAAGGGCACATTGGATGAACATCCCTTTCTGAAAGGTCTGGGCGTAGAGCCTACAGGCAATCGCCTTTCAGGTGAATTACTTGGAACGCTCTTTGAAGGCCGCAAGACGCCGTTGAAAGCGGCTTTGCTTGATCAGCGCCTCATCGCAGGGCTTGGCAATATATATGTCTGCGAGGCGCTGTGGCGCTCGCGTCTTTCCCCGATGCGTGCCGCAGGTTCAATTGTCCAGGATGCG
Organism: Ochrobactrum sp. BTU1; assembly: GCA_018798825.1. Taxonomy (NCBI): domain Bacteria; kingdom Pseudomonadati; phylum Pseudomonadota; class Alphaproteobacteria; order Hyphomicrobiales; family Brucellaceae; genus Ochrobactrum; species Ochrobactrum sp. BTU1. The sequence continues at coordinate 2,369,687 of CP076354.1, forward strand.
AAACTTCTTGACCGGCTGGCTGAAGATATCCGCACTGTGATTGCCGAGGCGATTGCAGCTGGCGGCTCCAGTCTGAAGGACTACATTCAGGCTGATGGTGCGCTTGGTTACTTCCAGCATTCATTCTCCGTTTATGGGCGCGAGGCAGAGCCGTGCCGTACGCCGGGCTGTACCGGAGTTGTGGAACGCGCCGTGCAGGCAGGCCGTTCGACCTTTTTCTGCGCTTCCTGCCAAAGTTGATTCTGAGCTGACCTTGCCAAAGTGAGTCGGGCGGTCCAACTTGGCCGCCACTATGAACCGATCAAGGAGGAGAAGCTTTCTCATGGCTTATGAAACGATCGTTGTGGAGACGCGCGGTGGCGTGGGACTCATCCGTCTCAACCGACCGCAGGCGCTCAATGCACTCAACAGCACAGTACTCAAGGAGCTGACGGAAGCACTGGCCGCCTTCGATACCGATGGCAGAATCGGTGCGATCGTTCTTACCGGCTCGGAAAAGGCTTTTGCGGCAGGTGCCGACATCAAGGAAATGCAGCCGATCAACTTCGTCGATGCCTATTTGCAGGACATGTTTGCAGATTGGCGGAAAGTGGATCGTACCCGCAAGCCGATCATTGCTGCCGTGTCAGGTTATGCGTTGGGCGGCGGCTGTGAGCTTGCCATGATGTGCGATTTCATTATCGCAGCCACCAATGCCAAATTCGGCCAACCGGAAATTACACTGGGTGTAATGCCAGGCATGGGCGGCTCTCAGCGCCTCACGCGCTTTGTTGGCAAGTCGAAGGCGATGGATATGTGTTTGACCGGACGCATGATGGGTGCTGAAGAAGCCGAACGTTGCGGCCTCGTTTCGCGTCTTGTTGCACCGGAAGAGCTGATTGAAGAAGCTTTGAAAGCTGCCGAGCGTATTGCCTCTTTCTCGCAGCCATCCGTGCAAATGGTCAAAGAATCGGTCAACCGTTCTTATGAGACTACACTTGATGAAGGCCTGCGTTTTGAGCGACGCCTGTTTCATTCGCTGTTTGCCACGGAAGATCAGAAAGAAGGCATGTCTGCGTTTATCGACAAGCGCACGCCATCGTTCAAGAATCGCTGATGTGAAGAGGGCGGGAAGGGCAATTGAGGCGTTATAGCTGCCTTGACTGCCTGAAATTCGGCAAGAAGGCCGCATATCCGGCCTTCTGACGCGCTTTGAGATCAGAATCCTCGTTGACGCGAAGGCAAAGCTGATCTATAAGCCCGCCACGGATCGGCGGCCCTAGGCATTATGGCTGCCCTAGAGGTTTTGTGCCCGACGGTTAAATCCAGTGGGCTGCTGACAGAAAAAAGAGAGGCATTTATGGCCAATACTCCTTCGGCCAAGAAGGCAGTGCGCAAGATCGCTGCCCGCACCGAAATCAACAAGTCCCGTCGTTCGCGCGTTCGCACCTTCCTCCGCAAGGTTGAAGACGCTCTCCTGAGCGGCGACAAGGAAGCAGCATCGGTTGCATTCAAGGCTGCTGAGCCTGAACTGATGCGCGCTGCTTCAAAGGGTGTCGTTCACAAGAATACCGCTGCTCGTAAGGTTTCGCGCCTTGCTGCACGCGTTAAGGCTCTGAACGCCTAATACTACCTATTTATAAAATTAGGTTTCGAAACCCGGCTCATTGTTAGCCG